>DAIDHM010000156.1 GCA_027459705.1 Ktedonobacteria bacterium
CTACGTTACCGTGGGCCGTGATCGCTTAGATCGAGAGATGCGCCAGGCCGGGTTAGGGAGCCTTGAAGCGCTCAATGAGGATATACTCCATCAGGTTATGGATGCACTAGCCAAAGAGGGGTTAAAATTTTCGACCATCGAGGACCTCTTCGCGGCGATTGGTGGCGATACCCTGCGTCCATCGAAAGTGATGCATCGTTTGCAACCCCTTGTGGTTCCGCTGCAAACGGAGCCAGATATGGCCGAGGTGCTGGCCGTGGCACCGCCTCCCGGTACCAAGGTCGTATTGAACATGGCGGGTGCGGGGGGACTGCTGGCACGGCTGGCGAATTGTTGCCACCCATTGCCAGTCGACGACATCGTTGGCTATATTAGTCGCGGCCGTGGCATCGTCATTCATCATAGCCAATGTCGTAGCCTCAAGCGCTTACTCGAACGCGAGGCCGGGCGTAAAGTGCGGACCAATTGGGAAGAGCTGGGCATGGATCGTTTTGAAGCCGCTGTGATCGTCATCGCCAACGACCGGACGGGGTTATTGCGCGATGTCACCCAGCAGATCCATGAAATGCATCTCAACATGGGGGCGATTAGCACGACGACGAGTCGCAAAGGTATTGCGACCATTCAACTGACACTGCAGATCAACCATATGTATCAACTGGACGAGGCGTTGCATCGGATCCAATCGCTCCGAGATGTGAAATCGGCGGAACGGGATCGCCGCGGTTTTGTCGATGAACCAGCGGGCAACTGACGAGATAGCGCCATCCACCCGCTGGCATTCCACGGTTGCATGGGTGCTTGAAACATGGTGGTCGCCACTCCCTGTTCGGCGTCAGTCGAACCGCGGGGGCAGACCACCTGTAGGGTACTTCGTCACTTTGATCAATTCAACTGAGCATCAGTGCTATAGCCAAAGGCAGCGCGGACATACTCAGCGATGCACTCGCGATCCTGGACCCCATCAATCACCATGTGCTCCAGAACCGGCACCATCTCGGGTGCGAATTCATGCAACTCCTCGATAACCGGCATGTGGTTACGCGCGGGAGTAGGTTCGGTGACAAAGCGAAATAATGCCGTAGTAAAAGCCTCTTCGTCGTCTACGACCACTCGCAAATAGTGACTTTTTAGGTTCTGTGACATGTACGCATCCTCCGTTGGATTCCTACACAAGTCTCATCACGTTTCGGCTGGCGGATCCGCATTATCCGACGTAGACGGACCGCCTGGTTCCACACCGGCGAGTCGAGCGCTCAGGCTGGCAAGATCGCGCGCCACGGGTTCCGTCGGATGCACACCCGCCCGCGCCAGCAAAATCCCAAGTTCAGTTAAATCATTCCAGAGCATCTGAAGGAGCGTATCAGGCTCACTTAACGAATCATCGATGATGGCTGGGTTCGCCATGTTGCCAGAGGCTGGTTCTGCGGAGCGGCGCTGATCCTCTCCTTTCCATGCCCGCAATAACACCTCATCTGGATGCCACTCCTCATAGCTGTAACGCGCGGCGCAGGCTGCGAGGCAGAGCCAGAACCCAACCTGGCTACTCTCCAGGAGGACATCCGCGCGTCCTCCCTCATGGCGATGTGAGCCGTTGAGCACACCGGCCAATTCGTCCAACTCCTGGCGAGCGCGCGCGCGATAGTGCATTGGTGTCATCGCAGGGTCATTGAGCATCCTGGCTGTCCTCGAGACGGCGCGATATCTCTGGCCATCATCGCGCAGTCGCCCATAACCAGCATACAGTTCGCGCATCAAGCTAGAGAGTTCGGTATGACGCAGGATAGGGTCAGTTCCACTCAGGAACGAACTGACGCCTGCCCGCCCAGCATTCGCGTCAATCGCATAGACTGTGCCGGGATCAAAAGTTGGTGGCATCACCTCCTGGAGGGTGCCATCAGGAAGTAGCACGCGATAATAGCAACTGCGATAACCTGCATGACAAACGCCTGGCCCATTGAGCGTGACTGTCAACAAGAGGCTGTCACCTTCGCAATTGATCGCCATCCGCATGAGCCGCAGCGTATTGCCAGAAGTCTCGCCTTTGCGCCAGAGTGCCTGGCGCGAGCGGCTCCAGAAATAGACATCGCCAGTGGATAAGGTACGTTCCAGCGCTTCGCTATTCATGTACGCCAGCACGAGGACCATACCTGTGCCGTCTTCCTGACATATCGCGGGGATCAGTCCCGCAGCGTCAAATCGGACTGCCGACAGCGGACTGCTCATCGTCGCACCGCCACATCCAACGCTGCCAATACGTCCTTCACCTGACCGATCGTGTACGTTCCATCATGGAAGATGGACGCGGCAAGCGCGGCATCCGCTCCGCCTTCCTGCATGACGCGCGCCATATGCGCGGGCGCCCCGGCGCCACCCGAAGCGATGACCGGGACGGGGACCGCGCCAGCAACCGCGCGAGTCAGCGGCACATCGTAGCCATCAAGTGTACCATCGCGGTCCATACTTGTCAGCAGAATCTCACCCGCCCCAGCATCCACTCCCCGTTGCGCCCACTCCACCACGTCCAGGCCAGTCGCCATCCGCCCGCCATGGACGAAGACCTCCCAGCCACTGATTGTTCGTTCCGTCCAGCGGGCATCAATGGCCAATACGATACACTGGCTGCCAAAGGCGCGCGCGCCATCAGTCAAGATTGTGGGTTCGGCGACGGCAGCACTATTGAGACTGACCTTATCTGCCCCGGACCGGAGCGCCGCCCGCATATCGGCTACCGTGCGTAATCCTCCCCCCAACGTCACCGGCAAGAAGACTTGCGCCGCCGCGCGCCGCAGGACATCCAGCGCGGCGGCGCGTCCCTCGGCACTCGCGCTGATATCCAGCAGGATGATTTCATCAGCGCCCATCTCGCCATAACGCGCGGCTAATTCCACTGGATCGCCTGCATCCCGGAGATCTACAAATCGAACGCCTTTGACGACCCGTCCCGCATCGATATCGAGACAGGGGATAATACGTTTCATCAACATGGTTTATCTGTCCCTTCCTGGCGCGCCGCTACCAGCGCCATGGCGCGCGGCTCATTCCACTGGATCGCCTGCATCGCGGAGATCCACAAATCGAACGCCTTTGACGGGCTGTCCAGCGTTGATACCGAGACAGGGGTAATAGTAGTACATCAACATGGTTTATCTGTCTCTTCCTGGCGCGCCGCTACCAGCGCCATTGGCAATGTGATCCGGCCATCATAGAGGGCGCGGCCAATGACCGCGCCAGCCGCACCGGCGCTTGCCAGGGCGCGGATATCATCGACGGTTGTTACCCCACCAGCGATGGTGACCTCGATTGGGACCTGACCGTCCGGCGCTGAAGCATGGAGAAGCTGTTCGGCAGGGAGGGCGGCTTGAGCATCGGCCAGCGTGGCGGCGACCAGGTCCACATTGGCACCGGCCAGGGTTCCATCACGGCTGATATCGGTCACCAGGAAACTACGGACGCCCGCGCGGATGGCGCGATGGATCCATGTTGCCGCGTCGCCCGCCGTCCGTTGCCAGCCATCGACGCGGATGGTGGATGATGGCGCGTCGTCCTGCCTCGCACTGTGCTGGTCCAATGCCACTGCTATGCGAGAAGCACCTGGACCCGGGCGTTCTTCGTCTAGTCCACCGTATTGCGACATGAGTTCCGCCAGGAGCGCTGCATTGAGAGCGGCTGTGCCCAAGATGGCGCGGGCGATACCGGCATCAAAAGCCTCCGCGACATCCGCCGCAGTGCGCAGGCCACCACCGAGTTGGATAGGCAACCCCACTTCTCGCGCTATCGCGGCGATGATGGGCAGATGAACGGGGTGACCATTCCGCGCGCCATCCAGATCAATGATATGCAGCCATGTCGCACCCTGATCGCGCCACCGGCGCGCTGCCTCTAGCGGATCCGCGTCGAAATGGGTAGCGGCATCAAAATCACCCTGGTAGAGCCGGACGCAGTGACCTCCCAGCAGATCGATCGCGGGAAAAATGATCATACTGCTCCTTTCGTCAAGGCTAGAAAATTGCGCAACAATGCCAATCCAACATCGCCACTCTTCTCGGGATGGAACTGCGTTCCCCACAAGCGGCCGCGCCCCACGATGGCGCAGACCGGACCACCATGCTCCGTCCAGGCAGTCGCTACCTGCACGTCGCCGGTTGGTCCGATATCCGCTGGTTCGCAGTTATATGAATGTACGAAATAGGCCGAGAAGCCGTTGGGGAGGCCTGCGCAAATCGCCAAATTATTGGGGAGATCCGGCTGCATTGCCGTGTTTGTTGGCCAGGTCACCGTGTTCCAACCCATATGCGGTATCTTGGTCATGGAGGCTGCAGGCGAACTCTGATTGAACTGGGAGTCGTCCATCCTCCTGGGATCGGACCACTCGGCCGGATCGGCCCTTCCGAATCCCTGACTGGTCCGATCCTGGGCAGGGGCAGAGTTTATTTGATCAGTCAGGCGTGCAGGCTGCATGCGGCGCACGCGCCCGTGTAAAATACCCAATCCATCGCAGTCATCCTCTTCGCTGTGCGTGAAGAAGAGCTGCATACCAAGGCAAATTCCCAGCAGTGGCACCTCTGTGTGTTGCAGAAAGTTATCTAAACCGGTGGTGCGCAAGTGATCCATGGCAGAGCCTGCGGCACCCACGCCTGGCAAAATGATGCCACTGGCTCCCTCGCAATCGGAGGGATCCTGCGCGATAACCACTGCAGGGACCAGACCATCCAAACCACCAGATGCCTGTATGGCGCGACTCAAACTCAGAAGGTTACCCGCTCCATAGTCAATAATCGCGATGCGGGGGGAAGTTCCTGCGATGCTCATCCCAGTGTTCCTTTCGTCGAAGGGATCTCACCGAAAGCATTGAGCCGCGCCGCGTCACGCAACGCCAGGCCAGCCGCCTTCCAGATGGCCTCCAACGCGTGATGGGCATTACGCGCTCGGAGGAGGTCAACATGCAGCGTCAATCCGGCCCGGGTTACCAGCGCACGCCAAAACTCCTCTGCCAACGCCGGATCAAAGGTTCCGACACGTTGACCCGCCAGCGCGTAGTCAGCACCCGCTAATGGGTTCGCCCCAACGGCCACATTCCAAACCAAAAATGGTCGCCCCGAACAATCCACCACGACTCGCGCCAGTGCATCATCCATTGGGACATATGCATGGGCGAAACGCGTAATTCCACGGGCATCTCCCAGCGCGGCACGCCAGGCATCGCCGAGGACCAACCCGACATCCTCCACCGTGTGATGATCATCAACCGCCAGATCCCCATGGGCACGGACTGTCAGATCAAAGCGTCCATGGCGGCCCATGGCATCGAGCATGTGATCCAGGAATGGTACGCCGGTGGCGATGTCTGTCTGGCCCGTTCCATCGAGACACCACGTCAACTGCACGTCGGTCTCGCGGGTGACGCGATGTTGGGTGGCCTGGCGCGGCGCACCGATCCCTGTGCTTGTCGGAACATCAGTCATCGTGTTGCCTCCGCGTATGCTGTTTGGAGTGCTGCCAAAAACATTGAATTTTCGGCGTACGTGCCAACAGTGACACGCAAGCAACGCCGCAATCTGGGTTGGGGATAGTGGCGTACCAGAATGCCTCGTGCTGCCAGCGTGCGCACGATTCCGCTGGCATCCTCCACGGGTAATTCCACTAACAGAAAATTCGTTGCTGAAGGGTACACTTTGATCCCTGGCCACGATCCCATCGTATCGGCGAGCCGCGTCCGTTCCTCAATGAGTGCTTTGCGAATCTGGGACACCCACCCGCCGGGCGACGCCTGCCCAAAGCCGCCCACGTCATCTGAAAGTGTCGCGAGTGCCGCGGCTTCGGCAATGGCATTGACATTAAAAGGATGGCGACGCGCGTCGAGCCGGGAGATTACTGTGGGGTCAGCGACAGCATAGCCGAAGCGCAGTCCGGCCAAGCCAGCGATTTTGCTCAAAGTGCGGACGACCACAAGGCGCGCGCATGCTACTGGATCATCCACCCGCACGGTTCGACCAGTGGGATCGGACGGACTACGTCCATAGGTTAAAGGTTGATGCAGCAACAGCGGCATTACCGTGGTATCGCCCGAAGCGTCCGCGCTCATGGGGTCGTCGATCAGATAGTACGCTTCGTCCACGACAATCAGTGGACCAGCGGCGAGGAGGGCGGGCAGTATCGAAAGGTCCACCGGCGTGCCAGTCGGATTATTGGGTGAGCAGATCCAGATCAGTTTTGTTCGGGGCGTCACCGCTGCCAGGACGGCCGACAGATCCACCTGGAAGTCCGCGTCGAGTGGCACATCCACGATGGTCGCACCAGCAAGGCTCGCTTCAAATCGATAGATGCCGAAGGTCGGTTCGCAGATGATGACCTCATCCCCAGGGCCGAGGCGATCCAATGTGATAAGATGCAATAATTCATCAGAACCATTCCCCGCGATGACCATCTCTGGCGTACAACCGAGCGCATTGGAGAGTTGCTGGCGCAGTTGTCGTTGGCCGGCATCAGGGTAGCGATTCACCTGCGCGGCGGCGGCATACATCGCCGTCCGGACCTGGGGCGCGACGGCATACGGGTTCTCATTGGCGTTCAGACGCACTGGAGGGTCCACTCTCTGTGGCTCATACGCGCCTGGCGACGAGATGAATCCAGCTTGTTGTCCGGATGGTCCGGTCCCTTCGGACGGACTGGTCCCATCGACATCGGTGAATCGCGCAGAGATGGATGCAGCATGTGCAGGTAGTCCTTCCGTTTCAGCCAGACAGACGATCGTCGAACGCAGGTGCGCCAGGCCGTCGGGAGTGGCGGACTGCACCTGCATCCAACGACCGAAGTGTTGAAGGGAGAGCGGGCCAAAACCTCGGGCATAGCCTGCTGTAGGGAGGGTGTGGTTGCCGCCGGTCGCATAGTCTCCGGCGGCCTCAGGCGCCCAGCTCCCCAGAAAGACCGAGCCAGCGTGGTGGACGCGAGGCAACCACCGCTCCGGATCCGCGACGGCGAGTTCGAGATGCTCAGGCGCATAGGCATTGGCGAAATCGATCGCGTCGTCCAGATTGGAGGCGACTAGCAGGGCACCATTGTTGGCCAGGCTACGCGCGATCACACTGGCGGTCGCGAGCGTGGCGAGTTGCCGTTCGATTGCGGCGGCGACGTCTTCCGCTATCTTCGTAGAGGTGGTTACCAGAACAGGTGCACTGGTCGGTCCGTGTTCTGCCTGGGCCAGCAGATCTGCCGCGACCCAGGCGGGTCTCGCGCTTTCGTCAGCGATGATAAGCACTTCAGATGGACCTGCTGGCATATCGATGGCGACCTGCCCCGCGACGCGTTGCTTGGCGGCGGCGACATAGGCACTCCCCGGACCAACCAACAGATCTACCTTAGGGATGGTTCTGGTTCCAAAGGCCATCGCGGCAATTGCCTGGGCGCCCCCTACGCTATAGACACGCGATACCCCCGCCATTTCCGCTGCCGCGAGCACTTCGGCGGCGACGCGTCCATCAGGACCAGGCGGTGTGCACATGATGATTTCCGGGCAACCCGCGATGCGGGCGGGGATGGCGGTCATTAAGACGGTCGATGGATAGCGGGCTCCGCCACCAGGGACATAGATTCCAACACGCTGGATGGGACGCCAGACGCGCCAGACGCGCACCCCCGGCGTTGTCTCGACGGCACTGGCCTCCATCGCGGCGAATTGCGCGGTGTGGAAAGATTCGATGGCATTGGATGCGGCGCGCAACGCCGCGCGATAAGTGGGATCCGTCTGGGTGGTAGCGGTCTGGATGGAGGCTGAATCGACCGCCAGATCAGTCAGGTCGACCTGATCGAAGCGACGAGTATAGTCAAACAGCGCGGCGTCGCCGCGCGCGCGGACCTCCGCGATAATGGCATCGACGATGGGGATCAAATCAGCGAGTTGCCCTTGACCCCGTTTGAGGATCTGGGAACGACGCTGGTCGGTGAGATCTTCGAGGTGTTCGATAGCAATCATGTCAAATCACCAATTTCTCGATATTGGCTACCAGGATCTCTGATGCGCCAGCAGAACGGAGCGCCTCGATCTTTTCCCAGAAGAGGTCTTCCGCGAGGACGGTATGGACGGAGACCCATTCTGGATCTTCCAGCGGGATGATCGTTGGCATGCGTAGTCCAGGTACAATTGCGCGGATATGCGGCAACGCGGCGCGCGGCGCGTTCATCATGATGTAACGATAGCGTTTGGCGGCCAGCGCGCTATTCAAACGCAGGACAAAACGATCGATGATCGCGCGTCGCACGGGATCGCTCAGGGCAGCGGGGGCGGCAATCAGCACAGCTTCGGAACTGGCAATCTCATCAACTGTACGCAGATCATGCGTGAGGAGTGAGCTGCCGGTGGCCGTCAAATCGGCGATAGCTTCGGCAACACCCAGAGCGGGAGCAATCTCGACGCCGCCCGCAATCTCGATGATAGTGACGGGGATATCCCGCGCGGCAAAGAAAGCGCCAACTGTGCGAGGATAGGTCGTGGCAATGCGTCGCCCCGCGAGGTCATCAACGCGTTGCACAGTTGGGTCATTAGGGACGGCGATAACCAGTCGGCACTGACCAAAACCCAGACCGCGAATCTCCTCGATGCGCGTCGAGTCACCCCGCTCCAGCAAGATATTGCGGCCAACGATGCCCATATCGGCGGTGCCATTGGCGACATAACCAGGAATATCATCATCGCGCGCCGCGAGGATCGCGAGCGGAAAATTGCGGCAGGGCGAGAGGAGGCGTGTGCGGTATGTATCGAAGGTAAGGCCACACCCATTGAGGAGTCCCACCGTCTCTTGAGTGAGGCGGCCATCCTTCTGGATAGCGAGACGGGGACGTTTAGCCGCCTGGGCAATGTCCAGGTTTGTCATGATTGGGATCGGATCCTTTCCAGATGGAGAGATCGGACCGAACCGCCTGATGTGACTGTGTGGAGGAAATAGAAGCAGTCGACTAAGGGCTGGGTTGGCTGAACGGTTCATCCGCCCCGCCAGTGGCAGGTCGACTGTTCATGGGGTGAGGGGGAATATTCCGCTCATCGTGGGGCACACAGCGCGCAGGCGGTGTTGACCCTCACCCTCGAATATGATGGTGATGGTGACGATGGATCTCGATTGTGGAGCTACGCGGTGAGATCAACATACGTCTCCGTCGCTGAACGCTTGGCGCCGACAGGAAATTCGCGGAACCACCTATATTCTATCATACGGCACATGGGGCCGACAAGTACGCGTGCGCAATCAAACAGGGCCTTTTAAAGATAGGCGCGATGCCTTTTTTGTTATGGACGAGGATTATGATACCGTTTTGGCATGAGACAACTGCCGATTGCAGCCAAGAGTCCTTGCTTAACATGCCAGGCAACATTCAAGATTGTTAGCCGCTGGCCCGACTCAATTGTGGGCAGTGTGAAGCACGTCGCCGTGCTTCACACCAAACAACCTCTGCCATATGCTCAACCGTACTACCCAGGTTGTCGTTATTGTCGCGCTCCATTATGGGTTTTCTGGTAGGCAACGTTGTGCAGAGGTCAGGAATCGTGTCGGTCGAAGTCATTCTGTCAACTGGCCCATGTTATTGCTGACGTGCATTGGCAATAGATTTGGCGACAATACCCATGATGAAAGCGACCATGACGAAGATCGGACCAAGCCCAAAATCACTGAGAGTTGCACCAAGCTGTGGGGACGACGTGTTGGCGATGGCAAAGGAAACTCCGGCCGCACTGACGGCCGCGAAGATGATACCTAGGACTGACATGGTTATCGGAAAATCACTATCCAGGACCTTGCCACGGCGCACTAATCCGATGATTCCTGTGGAAAGCATAACCAGTAACATGCCGAGAATCGCGATATCCAGAATTTCGGCAATCCCAATGCTGCCACCGTTCTGCACTATCACTTTCGCGTTGGTAAAGAGATCGAATGCTGAGTAATTTCCGCTATTGACCCATTGAAAGGTAAAAAATCCGATAACTCCAACGATGCCACCGACGGTCTCGATGGCAGGGGTGATCATGTTGGCTTTGGGTTCATACTTTTTGCGTACTGGTGCGGCTGCTTCGGGGATTGGTGTTGTCTGTGGATCCGCGTACATCGTTTGACCTCCTCAAAATAGTCGGTTTCTGTCGAAAAAGTCCGAACCGGGCTATCCGGCGGCACCGATCTCACAACCGACCCAGCGTGCTTGAATGGGGTTGGCTGTATTGTAGGTACATTATGTTAAATTTATGTTATATTTCAAGAGGATCTGCGCCATATTTCGCACAATTTGCCAATTTCCTACTTCCGAGGCAATAACTGGAAACGACTCCCGCCTGGCCTGGTGACTTACAAAGTGAGCAAAAACAATGAAGAAAATCTTCATCAAGGAAATCATCTTGTCAGGTGAATCTACGTTACATGCCCTACGTCGATCAGTTGGGGCTCATACTGTTGAGATCTGCGATATCATTCCTGACATCTCGCTTTCGTTATGCTTGGTATCACTCCTCTGGCGGCATGAGATCTATCGTGCAAGAGTGCGTTTGATGCACAACAAGCGCACGCGACAGCCACTGGCACAATCTGCTATGATCTGGTCAGAGAGATCGCGCGTATGCGACCGGCAATGGACCTTCCGCCAGGAGCGGACCTTCCGCTTTGTCATGGTCAGAATGAATCAGCGCGACCAGCGGAGAGATGAGACTTATGCGGCGAAAGACGCGACAGATACATATCGGTAATCTGCCTATCGGGAGCGCGTACCCCATTACGGTACAATCGATGACGACAACCTACACGCGGGATGTCGAAACAACCGTCGCTCAGATAAAGCGACTGGAAGATGTTGGTTGCGAAATGGTCCGGGTCGCCGTCCCCGAACCCATCGATGCCGAAGCACTTGGAGCCATTAAGCGGCAGATGCGCGTGCCGCTCAGCGCTGATATTCACTATAAGCCCGAACTCGCTATGATCGCCATTGCTCAAGGCGCTGACGAGATCCGTGTCAATCCAGGTAACCTCTTGGGGGGACGTGATTCCTTCTCTAAGATCGTCGAAGCATGTAAAGCGGCCGATCGCGCGATCCGCATCGGTGTCAACTCTGGTTCAATCGACGCCCTGGATCAACGCGCGGCTGGCATGCGTAAGGTCTCCGTTCGGTTGCGAGCTGATGGAACCTTCGAGCGTGACGATCCCGCCGAGGCACGGCGTCGCGAGCGGGAAGAACTCACCGCACGCATGGTCGAGCGTGCGCTGGAATATTGCCAGTGGGCCGAAGACCTGAATTTCACCAACTATAATGTCTCGCTCAAATCTTCGAATGTGCTGACCGCCGTTCAGGCCTACCGCATGTTTGCGGCGCAGACGGATGTACCGCTGCATCTTGGCATTACCGAAGCGGGGACACTCGTAACGGGCGCGGTGAAATCATCCGTTGGTTTCGCACTGCTCCTGGCGGATGGCATCGGCGATACGATCCGTGTTTCCCTGACTGCTGAACCAGAAGAGGAGATACCAGTCGCCTATGAGATCCTGCGCTCGCTGGATTTACGCGATCGTGGGGTTACATTCGTCTCGTGCCCAAGTTGCGGCCGTGTAGAAATTGACATTCTGCGCGTGGCCAACGAAGTCGAGAAACGACTTGCGAAAGTCCAGACGCCTATCCATGTCGCCGTGATGGGTTGTGTGGTCAACGGCCCTGGCGAATCGCGCGATGCCGACGTCGGTCTTGCAGGTGGACGTGGACGAGGGGTCATCTTCCGCAAAGGCGAAATCGTGCGGACCGTGCCAGAGAGCGAATTCCTTGACGCGGTCCTTCAAGAGGTCGCCGCGCTGCTTCCCGAAGCCGAGGCAGAGTTAATCTACCCCGGCCATAACAAACTTGGCCCGGTCAGTGGCGGCCGAACCCGCAAGGAAGGCTACAAAACCCTTCCGATGTCGCAAGATAGCGAATAGAACATACGGAGAGTCAGGAAGGTGTGAACCTTCTCTCTCGCACCGGCTAAGCGAGCATATAGAAGATTCTCTCCGGAATGTTTGCTTAGGTTGTCAACAGAGCGCAACGACACCAATCGATTATTCGATGGTGTCGTTGCGCTCTGTGTTGTGCGTGAAGGTCGCCACTGAGCCGTCTTTCGCTCATACTGACAGTGAGTTCCAAAACCCTTCGGTTATGGCGAAGTCAGAGTAACTCCTTTGAACGTCGCCGTACAGAGCGTCCCGCTCGCATGTGAGGTCAAGGCAAGGCCACCGAGCAAAGAGCCAGTCATCTGAATTGTGACCGTCGATCCAGGCACCAGTGTCCAGGTGACCCCGTCAGTTGACGTAAAGGCGCTGTAGCTCGTCGTACCACTGCGCACGACGCGGAGGTACGCGGGGGCTGTCCCCGCTATGGCTATCGCTTGCTGCGCTTGTATGCCCGCCGCGCTGCGATACTGGATCAAGATTCCAGCGCCTGGTGACACCGCGGCGAGATAAAACGCGGACCCCGGATCCGTCGTGGCGCGGAACATCACGCCCGCCTTGGCGTAGGTATTGGTGTTTGTCAGGCTGACCACTTGTGTCGAGAGCGTCGCGTCAGCCGCAATTGTCTGATATTCATAGCGGAAATGGTCCGCCGTGCCCCAGATATCGCTTCCTGCCGCATTCACCGTCCAGGTGCCAGTGGTCGAATTATAGCTCTCGCTGCTCGCTGGTGTAGGATTACCGATATCCTGGCAGGTCCATCCAGCCGGGCAGGTGGATGGTGGAGGTGGTGGCACGGTTGTGGCGAGACCCACCGCCGCGAAGCCCGCCGTGCTGGGCGTCCCATTCGCATGCGAGGTCACGGCCAGCCCTGCCAGCACCGCGCCTGACATCGCGATCGTCACGGTCGAACCCGGCACCAACGTCCACGTCACTCCATCGCTGGAGGTGTAGGCGGTGAAGCCCGTCCCACCGCTGCGTACGACGCGCAGGTAGATCGGGACCGTGCCTGCGGCACTTGTCGCTTGCGTGGCGGAGCCCCCTGCGACAGCTCGATATTGGATCAGGACGCCATTCGTGGGAGTGATAGCAACAATGTAGAACGCGGAAGCCTGATCACTGTTAGCGCGGATCATCACGCCGGCTTTGGCGTAGGGTGAGGTATTGGTCTGACTCGTCACCTGGGCGGAGAGCGTCCCATCGCCGCTCAAGGTCTGATATTCATAGCGAAAACTATCCGCCGTACCCCAGATATCGCTGCCTCCACCGGTCACCGTCCAGGCCCCGGTACTCGCATTATAACTTTCACTCCCTACCGGGGATGGCGCGCCGATATCCTGGCACGTCCAGCCACTCGGGCAGGCGGACGGTGGAGGTGGTGGCACGGTTGTGGCGAGACTCACCGCCGCGAAGCCCGCCGTGCTGGGCGTCCCATTCGCATGCGAAGTCACGGCCAGCCCTGCCAGCACCGCGCCCGACATCGCGATCGTCACGGTCGAACCCGGCACCAACGTCCACGTCACTCCATCGCTGGAGGTGTAGGCGCTGAAGCCCGTCCCACCGCTGCGTACGACGCGCAGGTAGATCGGGACCGTGCCTGAGGCACTTGTCGCTTGCGTGGCGGAGCCCCCTGCGACAGCCCGATATTGGATCAGGACGCCATTGGCGGGGGTAATCGCGGCAAAATAGTATGAGGAAGCAAGATCGGCAGTTGCGCGGAACATGACTCCCGCTTTGGCGTAGGGCGAGGTATTGGTCTGACTCGTCACCTGGGCGGAGAGCGTCCCATCGCCGCTCAAGGTCTGATACTCATAGCGGAAGTGATCCGCCGTGCCCCAGATATCACTGCCACCTGCTGTCACCGTCCAGGCGCCGGTGGTCGAATTATAGTTCTCGCTGCCCGCCGGGGATGGCGCGCCGATATCCTGGCATGTCCAGCCGCTCGGGCAGGTGATCGCGGCGAGGGTGACGGACGCGAAACTCACCGCGCTGGCGACCCCATTATCATGTGAGGTTACCGCTAATCCGGCCAGGATAGTCCCGGTCATCGCGATGGTCACAGTCGAACCTGGTACAAGTGTCCACGTCACTCCATCAGTTGACGTATAGGTGCTGAAATTCGTCCCACCAGTCCGCGCGACGCGCAGATACACCGGCACGACACCACTGGGATTCGCGGCATTCTGCGCGTAACCACCCGCGGTTGCGCGGTACTGGATCAAGATGCCATTATTTGGCGAGATTGCCGCCAGATAATAAGCTGAGCCAGGATCGGTGGTTGCCCGGAACATGACACCGCCTTTGGCATAGGGTGACGTATTGGTCTGACTCGTCACCTCAGCCGAGAGCGCGCCATCGCTATTGATGGATTGGTACTCGAAGCGGAATTGATCGTAGTTGCTCCAGATATCATTTCCGCCGCCGCTCACTGACCATACACCAGTGGTGGAATTATATGATTCGCTCCCCGCCGGTGATGGCACGCCGATATCCTGGCACGTCCAGCTACTCGGGCAAGTTGGTGCTGGCGGTGGTGGTGCTGACGTGGAGACACTCACACCGGCATAGGTGGCGGTACTGAGTGCGCCAGCATTGTGCGACGTGATGGCGATACCCGCCAGAACGGAACCGGTGGTAGAGAGTGTCAAGGATGAACCCGTAATGAATGTATAGGTAAATCCATCCGTAGAAGTGTATGCAGAGTACGTCTGGCTATTGCGCACGATCCGCAAGTCAGCTGGCGTGCCGCCCGCGTAACTGAGCAATTGCTGGGCGCTCCCACCTTGTGCCGAACGATATTGGATCTCGATACCGTTGGCGGGAGTGAGGAAGATGCCATAGTACATCGCGCCAGGATCAGTCGAGGCGCGCATCATGACGCCAGCTTTCGCATACGCGCTGGTATTGGTCTGTGTGAGCACCTGCGCGGTCACCACCCCATCTCCAGCGAGCGATTGCCAGTCATAATGAAATTGATCACTTGTCCCCCAGATGTCATTGCCCGCACCGCTCTGGGTCCATTGCCTGGAAGTGGCATCGAACGACTCAGTCCCCGTTAAGGCGGGCAAGCCAATGTCCGCGCACGACCACCCGCCGGGGCAGGAGGCTGATTGTGTGGCAGTGGTCACCGTCGTCGGTGGACCAATTGCCACCCCGGTATACGCAGCGGACTCCATCGCGCCAGCGGTAGTTGATCCGCTACTGGTGGCGATACCAGCCAAAATGGTCGTCGGCATAATCATCGTGACAAATGATCCTGGCACAAGAGTGAAGGTCACCCCGTCCGTTGAAGTCGCGACGACAAAATTGTTCCCACTGTGTTGCATGAGTAGCCAGCGCGGTAACGTCGTGGTGGAAAGACTCGTCGCTGTTGTCGTTACGCCATTGAAGGCGGTGCGATACGAGACTGTCAACGTCGTACCACTGATTAACGCCGCGACAAATGGCGAGCCAGCATCGACGCGTTGCCGCAACATGACCCCCGCCTGGCCAGTTGCCGACCCGATCATCGAGGAGACCTGCGCCAATATTTGGACGGGACCGGTGGCATTCTGCGCGATCAAGCGGAACTGATCGCTGGATCCGCCAATGCCATACCCTCCGGACGCCACAGACCAGACGGATCCACTGATCGACTCTGAACCACTGGTGGTGGGTGCTCCGATGTCCTGGCAGGCCCACCCGGTCGGACAGTTCGCGTCCGCTGGTGGCGTCGGAGGAATGGTAGGTGCGAAGGCATAGAGGGTGCCATCGACCGCACCAGCGAAGACCATCCCTTCGGCAATTGAAGGGGCGGCATAGATCCCCGCGGTCTGATAAGTGAAGATCGACGCACCGGTGGCGGCGTTGAGCACTTCCAGGACGTTACCGGCCGCCTCAATGACGGTATTATCGATGTAGTCAGTAGCGCTCAAGACATATCCAGGAGCGCCATGTTCCCAGAGATAGGCGCCCGTCGCAGGATTGATGGCGCGGACTGAACCACTATAACTGACTCCACCAATGAGAGTATTTCCCCCGCCCTCATAGAGTGTTGATCCATCAAACGATGCCGCGGAGATACTGCCATCCCCAAGATCAGGTGAAGGTCCGCCTATCGCGATCTGGTCTTGCCAGACTGGCCCAGCGGCCAGATTGGTTCGATTGAGCGCGTAAAAGATCCCATTTTTGGAGGGGGCACCGACTAATTGGCGGCCATTACTATCAGTAAATAGTGTTGGCGAAGCCCCGAAATCATTATCTGGCGAGGCAAATTGCGCAGCGGGCACCTGCCATGAGCCTTTCACACTCAGACTGGTCGGGTCCACGGCAACGATCGATTGTCCATATCCACTATCCGCGTTGCCAGTCGAAAGATAGATGGTATTGCTCGTGGCATCGTAGGCTGGCGTGCTCCAGATAGATCCGCCGACATGGCCGGTGAGGACGGTTTGCAAACTATTGACGAGCACATGAGTAGTCAGGTTGATCTGGAGGAATTTGCCGACAATCAACGGAATATCGCAATTGCTCGCGAGGCCAATATACGCTGACCCATTGAGGATCAGTGGGCTGGACCAGTTATACAGACCACCAGTTGGGCTATTGTCTCCCAGGAGGTAGGTCCAAAGTACCGCGCCGGTGGTGGCATTGAGGGCATAGAAATTTGCGTCGCCACCGAGGACGTAGACAACCCCATTGACGACGCTGGCGGTGGAGGTGACGCCGAGCGTGCTGGGATTACAATTCGATGACGTCGTCTGTCCCAGAAACGTTTTCCAGATGAGCGCGCCAGTGGTGGCATTGAGGGCATATTCATAGCCATCCCAGGAGCCGATGTAGACGACGCCACTGACCACAGTCGCGCTCGATGCGATGACTCCCCCGGTCTTGAAGGTCCATTGTGGTGTCAAAAATGGGGCATTCGCGGTCGTAACGGTGGTATCGGGACTGGCGGAGGTATGGCTGGTATCATGCAGATACATCGGCCAATCCGAGGTGGTCGCCACGTGTGGTTGTGATCCTATCCCTAGGGCATTGGCCGTCCCGATCGTGACCAAGGGAGCCATGACGCTGATCAGCATGCCGAGGAACAACCCCAGTGTGTAGCGAATATCAAAATGGTTCATCCAGCTAGATCTACCGTCAGCCGAGGTCACTCTGCTGCTTACCAAATTCCGCTGGTTCCGCGTCTTTTGCTCCGCGCGCTGAATGTCCATGCTCGTCTCCTTCGTGCAAGTCATGCCAGATCATCCGGCGAGTGAATCCACCAGGAGCATGCGGAAGTAATCAAATCAGCCGCAAACATCCCCTATCGCGCAAAAGCTACGTACTGACCTATAGTTGGCGGCAATGGTTAGTCTAAGTTTGGAGATGCCGCTGCCGATCCAGTATGGTGTTACATGTGCTCAGCTGCGATCAGATCCTGGTAGAGGTACACATGTCATATCGGCTGAGGAATTGGCTTCGTGAGAGCCGGAAGTCTCGGATATGGCTTATTGGTAATATTCCATGATGCAGTACGTTACCCAAAAAGAGAAAAGCGAAACACATCTATAAGCTTCATTTAAGATCGTCAGATGAACAGAGCGAAACGTAGAGAAAAAATATTGCCGAATAGTCAGTGGCAGAGAGATACCCCTGCGCATCGACTGTTCGGCAATATAAAAGTGGATGAGATGCCAGGGATGGTTACTGGCTGGTGGCCTGAAAAATCAAGATCTGGGTGAAATTTTCGCCATCAAGTTGCAGGCCATAACATCCCGCGCTCTGTAAGCGGAAGAACGTCGTCCACAATGACCAATTGCCTGGACCGGCAGATCCACCGTGCAAACGCAGATCATTTTGAATTGGTTCCGTACCTTCATTATTACCGCGTAACTGGCCGAGGCCACCGTTGAAGCGAACCGCGCCTACCCCATCAAGTCGAGCGCCTCGCAGCAGTATCGGCCCGGTGTATGAAGGAGCAATTGCCCAAATTGCTTTAATGCCTCCCCAATTGCTGGTAGCATCCGGAAAAGATTCAGCAGGGGTGAAAGGCAGAGTCAAGCGCGGTCCGGTCCCCTGGACATAAACTGGTGATGTCCCGGCTGCGAGTGGAAATGCTGGCACGGCTCCCGCAACGGTGGCGTTGATTGGGCAAGCTGCTCCAGCCTTAACGGTGGGCAATTTGAGAGGATTGCCACTCAATGTTGCCCACACGGGATTTGTGCTAGAAATAGTTGGCGTAGAGCGCACGGAAGCCCTCGAGTTGCCACACCCCGTCGCGAAAATAGCCATGAAAGTTATGATGAGAAGGTAACCCGTGAACCTTGACTTGTGTCGAAACAATGAACCCTCCAATGTAGAGAGAATGCGTCACGATTTTCCATGACGCATTCTCGTCTCACCTCAGCCAAGAGCGAGGAGATCACCATTCATGTTACCGATGTAGAGTTGGCCATTCGCAATGGTCGGTGCCGACCAGAAGAGCGAATTGGCATTCGTATCAGTGTATTTGTAGATGAGTCCCCCCGTCGCGGCGTTGTATATCGAAACGGTAGGCCCATGACTGGCTACAACAACACCATTTGCGGTAACTACCGCGCCAAGCACATGCCCATCGGTGAAGCAAACTTGCCACAAGAACGCGCCAGTCGAAGGATTCACCGCATTCAGAGTTCCTTTGCACGCGGTCCCATTGAGGGTAAAATCACCACCACCAATGAAGAGCGTGGACCCATCGAAGGAAGCTGGTGAGACACTCCCCCCGCCACAATCTGGGCAGCTACCCGCATTAGCGACATTGTCCGTCCAGAGTGGTGCCCAGGTTCCGGTAAATGTTGGGGTGACGCGGGTGAAGGCATAAAATTGACCATCCTTACTCGCCACGCCGACGAGAGGGGTGGTGACACCATTGACTGTGCCTGAGAACAGAGTTGGCGTATTACCAAAGTCTGCATCGCCCGCCACAGCCGCTAATGCGCTTGGGATCTGCCACGAGGCAATCTCTGCCATCGTCGAAGCGTTGACTGCGACGACCGCTTGCGCATATGGCTCGTTTGAGCAGGAGGAGATATTCCCGGTGGCAATATAGATGACGTTGTTTGTCGTGTCGAGCGTGGGCGAACCCCAGAGTCCGCCACCAGTGCAGCCATTTTGGACGATATTGAAGGTCCCTTGGATGGCTCCAGTAGCTGCGTTGACGCTAAAGAGTTTCCCCTGGACGGTTGGGCAATCTCCAAACGAAGAGATGCCGATGTAGACATTCCCGCCTGAGACGGTCGGGGAATCCCAGATGAAATATCCCGAAGCGGTATTCCCAAGTAATGTGGACCACAACACCGCACCAGTCTGCGCGTTCAACGCGTATAGCTTGCCATCACCACCACCCGCGAAGATTGCGGCAGTGCCATTGACGCTACCATACGCAACTGAACCACCCACTCCAGCCGTAGGCGGCTGACAGGTAGCAACCGTTGTTTGGCCAACAAACGTCGACCAGTAGGTATTTCCGCTGATGGTCGCCGCACGGACATAGCCATCCCACGATCCCCAGTAGACGCTACCGCTGGCAATAATCGGTTGCCCGCTGATCCCTTGTGGTCCAGATCCGGTCCACTTCAGCGTAAGATTCGGGGCAGTGGTGACACCGATCTTCGTTTCGTTCGGGTTATTAAAAGTATGGTCTGGGCCAAAGCCATAGCTCGTCCAATCGCCAGCACTGGATGGAGCGGGGGTCGGCGGAATAATCGTCGCTGTCGCCGTCGGCGGAATCGAGGTTGCCGTCGGCGTGATCGTGCTGATCGTTCCTGAGATGGCGATGACGTGCAACTGGCCTGCCGTGACCGTAGCAGGCAGAGTTACACTCTGTGTAGTCTTACCTGCGGTTAAAGGAACCGAAGTAAAGAAGAGGTACGTTGAAACAGCTTCCTTCCCAGCAGTCCCGTCACGATAGGTCATGGTCGCGGCATAGGCGTCACTCGCAAGGATGACCGACCGCCCGCCATTCAGTGTCCAATCGCTGAAAGCTAGCGTAAAGGTTTGGGTCGTGCCATCGGTATATGTGATGGTTGCGGTACCACTCGCTGGACCATTGGTAGCCGATCCGAGAAAGGCTAACGTACCCGTAGTGGAAATTTGTATGGTTTGTCCCGCAGCCTGCCAGTTGTCATTTTGCCCTACGGCAATGGTAGGCCACGTGAACACGAACCCGTTGCTGATAGCTTGCACACCTGATGCAAAGCCCGCGGCACTTAGGGCCTCATTCGAATAGTTGTTGCCCCATGTGTCATAGTTTCCTGATCCCGGCGTGGCATCTGGGGCTATACCCTCATTATTGGGTGCCGCAGATCCTGGAAGCGCGGTGGGGGTGATGACCGGGACCGTTGTCGCCGTCGGCACCGGGACCGTTGTCGCCGTAGCGGTTGGACCTTGAGTTGGAGTAGCTGTCGGGGTAGGTGTTGTACCGGTCGCACCAGAAACTGCCAGAACATGGAGCTGCCCGGCCGAGACCGTCGAGGGGAGAGTCACACTACTTGTGGTTTTACCGGCAGTCAACGCGACCGAAGTAAAGAACACGTAGTTCGTCTCGGTGTTTTTGCCTGTTTTGGTGTTACGGTATGGCATGGTTGCGGCAATGGCATCGGCCGCATTGAGAACGGAACGTCCACCATTTAATGTCCAATCGCTGAAGGTAAGGGTAAAAGTCTGCGTCGTGCCATCGGTATACGTAACGATGGCGGTTCCACTGGAAGGACCATTCGTAGCAGAACCGAGAAAGGCGAGTGTTCCGGTCGTGCTGACAGCGATAACCTGACCAGCAGACTGCCAATTATCATTCTGTGAAATTGCCACATTCGGCCAATTGAAGGTATACCCATTGGTGGTGACGGGCGTCCCTGAGGCGAACCCATCAGTAGTCAAAGCGGCATCTGAGTAGGAATTACCCCACGTATCATAGTTTCCTGTACCTGGCGAGGTGTCTGGGGTAATGCCATTATTGTTGAACACTGTTGAAGGTACTGTGCTTGTCGCGGTTGGGGTAAGCGCTGGGGCCGTCGTGGCCGTAGCTACCGGTGCGGTCGTGGCCGTGGCTGCAGGTGCGGTCGTAGCCGTCGGCGTTGCCGGTGCGGGATTCCCAGACACCGCGAACACGTGTAATTGCCCGGCTGTTATGGTTGAGGGCAGTGTTACGCTTTGCGTGGTCTTACCGGTAGCCAATGTTACCGTAGTGAGGAAAACATAGATGTTCTCGGTATGGGTACCATTTGTTGAAGTATTGCGGTAGGTCGTTTTGGCGACAATCGTATTGGATGGCAGTACGGTTGATTTGCCACCATTCAATGTCCAGTCGCTGAACGTAAGGGAAAAAGCTTGCGTCGTCCCATCAGTATAGGTGATGGTAGCGGTCCCTGAAGATGGACCGTTAGAAGCGGCGCCTAACAAGGCCATGGTACCAGTGACCGCAAGCGGAATGACCTGGCCAGCAGCCTGCCAGTTATCATTCGTTCCTGGAGCCACTGTCGGCCAAGCGAAGACGTAACCGTTCGTACTCACCTGCGTACCAGAGGCATAGCCACTGAGAGTGAGAGCATTGTTTGAATAGCTGTTGCCCCAGGTGTCAAAGTTACCTTTGGCGGAATTCCCATCAATGGTAATGCCATTATTGTTGTATGGCACAGGTGGGATCGTCGCGACTTGCGCTTGAGCGACAGGCGCATGGCCATGGGCAAAGGAAAGAGTCAGAAAGAAGATGAGTAAGAGAATAACGACCTGGGCGATCGCGATCCGTAGTGCGATGCGTCGATTGCGTGACATTCCGTTTCTCCCAGCAGAATCATCGTCTCTTGAAAACTGAGGTTACATCACTGTAACATCCCTCGACATTGTGAAACACAAGAGGCGTGAAATGAATACCAGGGTTGATGATAACATCACCACACAATAAGTGCAAGGATTCTCCACATATTTCCAATATGATAAAAAATATTCGATTCAATAATAATAATTTAATGAAAATAACATGTGAAATTTATCATGAAATAAAATCCACCAACCATCATCGTAGAACGACATGGCGCACCAGGTTAGCCTGGTGCGCCATGTCGCCCTCTTGATTCCCGGGGCGTACTTAAAATGATCGGGTTATACCCCGGTCATCCAAAAATGTAGATCGTGCCATCCATATTTGCCGCATAGACCCGACCATTTGCCATGGTGATCGCACCGTAGAAGGCCGCATTCGTTGCGGGGTCGGTAAAATGGAAGAGGATAGCGCCGGTTGCAGCATTGTGCAAGGTGATCGTTGGACCATGACCAACAGCGACGACACCATTCGCCAACGTGGTCGCGCCCAGAATGGGGCCATCTGTGAAAAATTGCCGCCAAATGAACGCCCCGGTCGCCGGATTGATCGCCTCAAGCACACTGGCATAGGTGACGCCATTCACGGTGATCCTGCCGCCGCCGACATAGAGAGTCTGGCCATCGAATGCGGCCGGCGAGACGCTGCCAGAATCACAATCGGGACAATCTCCGGGGTCAGAGACGGTCGCGTTCCAGACAGGAGTCCAGGTACCTGTAAAATTCGTCGTCACACGCTGAAATGCGGAGAATTGCCCATCTTTACTGGTCACACCGACCATGGGAACCACTTGACCGTTGATGGTTGCGGAAAATAAGGTGGCAGTATTACCAAAATCTGCATCGCCGGTAGCATCCGCGAGACTCAAGGGTATCTGCCAGGTCGCGATAGGTTGCATGGTAGCGGCATTGACCGCAACCACCGCTTGTGCATATGGCTCGTAGGAGCAGGAGAGAAGATTGCCCGTCGCAATATAGATGACACCGGCCGCAGTATCAATCGTAGGCGTACCCCATTGGCCGCCACCAGTACAGCCCTGTGGCACGATGTTAAAGACACCTTGGACAGCGCCAGTTGCCCAATCAAGTTTGTTGAGCGTCCCTGGAATGTTTGGACAGTCTCCGTAAGAGGAGACACCGATGTAGACGCTACCATTGTAGACTTCAGGCGAATCCCAGATGTAATAGCCCGTATTCGTATCGCCAAGCAGTGTGGACCAGATCACTGCACCAGTGTTCGCGTTGAGGGCGTACATCCAACCATTCCCGCCAGCGATATAAATCGTCGGAATGCCATTGACCACGGCGTACGTTGGCGTACCACCGATACCGGCAATGGCAGGAACGCAGGTTGGAATATTCAGTTGCCCAATGAAGATTGACCAGAGCAACTTTCCAGCAGGTGTAGCGGCACGGAAGTACCCATCCCAGGAACCATAATACAGGTTCCCATTGAACGTTGCCACTTGCCCACTGATACCAGTCACGAAGTTGTTGCCCTGTGTCTGCACATCTGGGATAGAAGTAATCAAGCTAAGATTTGGTGCTGAAGCAACACTTATGGACGTTTCCTGCGTGTTGTTAAAGTCGTGCGCCAGATCATAGCCGTACATGCTCCAGTTCGTCACTGGTGCAGGGGCTTTTCCTTGAGCGACAGCAAAGACGTGTAATTGCCCTGCTGTCACGGTTGTTGGTAGCGTCACGCTTGCGGTCGTTTTGCCGGCGGTAAGTGTCACCGTCGACATGAAGACATAGTTCTGGACATTATTTTTCCCGGAGCCATTATCGCGATAGGGAAGCGTCACAGCGATGCTGTCCGCCGTCAAAACATTCGCGGTCCCTCCGTTAAGGGTCCAGTCGCTAAATGCCAGATTAAACTGCTGGGTAGAACCATCAGTATAGGTAATCGTCGCAGTCCCAGACGACGGTCCATTGGAAGCAGCACCAAGAAATGCCAAGGTTCCAGTCGCAGTGACTGGTATTGTTTGCCCTGCCGCTTGCCAGTTATTGTTCTGTCCCGATATGATGGTTGGCCAGGAAAATACTGTTCCATTGACTGTGACATTCGATCCAGAAGCAAATCCTGCTGCCGTTAAGGCATCATTGGAGTATGAAGTACCCCAGGTATCAAAGTTGCCCGATCCTGGCGCGCTATCTGGCACAATGCCGTCATTGCTGAATGTCGTTTTCGGTGCTGCTCCTTGCGCAACCGCGAAGACATGCAATTGTCCAGATGTGACATTAGTTGGCAATGTTACACTCTGTGTTGTCTTTCCTACCGCCAGGGTTGTTGCGGTATAAAAGATATAGGTTTTGGTATTTTGCTTACCAGCACCATTGTCGCGATAAGGCAGGGTCACTGCGATACTGTCTGCGGGTACCACGGTGGCACCTCCGCCATTCAGCGTCCAGTCACTAAAGGCTAAGGTGAAAGCTTGTGTCGAACCATCAGTGTAGGTAATTGTTGCCGTGCCTGCGGATGGACCATTCGATGCAGCCCCCAGCAACGCCAGAGTCCCAGTCGCCGTAACTGGTACAACCTCACCGTTTGCCACCCAGTTGTCATTCTGGCCTACAGTGACGGTTGGCCAGTTAAAGGTCGCTCCGTTGACCTGTACGGTGCCACCCGAAGCAAATCCTGCGGTAGTCAAGGCATCATTGGAATATGAGGTACCCCAGGTATCAAAATTACCTGAGCCTGGCGAGCTATCTGGAACGATGCCCTCATTGGTATAGGTCGTCTTCTGCGCTGCGCCAGCCGCCACCGCGAAGACATGTAATTGGCCTGCCGACACTGTGGTTGGCAAGGTCACGCTCTGTGCGGTCTTGCCAGCTGGAAGTGGCAGCGAAGTGAAGAAAACATACGTTTTTACATTGTCTTTGCCAGAGCCATTATCGCGATATGGTAGTGTCGCGGCAATTGTATTGGTGGTGAGAACATTGGTTGTGCCACCGTTCAGCGTCCAGTCGCTGAACGTAAGGGTGAAGTTTTGCGTCGTGCCGTCGGTATATGTGACAATTGCTGTCCCCTGTGAGGGTCCATTCGATGCCGCGCCAAGGAACGCGATTGAACCCGTGGAGGTTATAGGGATGACCTGTCCAGATGCCTGCCAATTATCAGGAGTCCCCGCGGCGACTGTTGGCCATTGGAAAGTGACACCATTACTGGTTACTGTATTTCCCGACACAAAACCAGAGGCGGCCAGTGCGTCGTTCGAATAGCTCGTTCCCCACGTATCGAAGTTCCCTGCTCCTGGGGTTGTGTCTGGTACAATACCATTGTTGTTGAACGCAGGTGTCGTGGCATTTAACCCAAAACGGACGTGCGATTGCGGCGTTGCGGAGGTCACCGCGTTGGCGAAGAACAATACCACCAGCACCATGCAGGTCCCAGTATACCAGACTGGGAGCAAAAATCGGCGAACCTTCATGAGTCTCCCACCACGGATTGATCGATTTGAGTGCGGAACTGCAGCGTCACGCGAGGAATATGAAACCAGCCATGTGCCTGGATGGTTCTATGCTTTATATTATACGTTAGTAGTCCGACTCAAGTAACTCGCGCGCTATGAGTACTAGGCTGCACTTCCTCAAAAAGGTGCGAAAGGATGCTCACCCATGGCAAATCACAAACCAGTCGGTTTCAGCGCAATGGAACGGACGCTCCTGGTCCTCTTCGCCGTATTCCTGCTCTTGAATTTCCTTGAAAGCCGCCGTTCGCGCGCCAAGCACCAGATGCCCGCGAATGCCTGAGCAGTATCCGACAGAGGACGCAATTGCCAGACATCGGTCCTGCTTTTGCGTCTGTGTTTCACCGGTGATGCACCGAGCAGTATACTGAGCAATGAGACCAAGGAAATACGCATCACGCGTCAGGCGGTCCTATGGAAGCACGGAAGCGCGATCCTATTATCATTGCTGGCCGCTATGAGGTGATTGACCTCATTGCCGCCGGTGGGATGGCGGCTGTCTATCGTGGCTGGGATTACCATATTCCGCGCTACGTGGCGATCAAAGCGCTGCGTCTGACGCCAGAACAATCAACAACATCGCATGGATCTGGCAACCTGGTACCTCCGGAAGATCCGTTAGCAAGCCAGCGATTTCGACGTGAGGCCCAGGCTGCTGCTGGAATCGCGCATCCCAATGTCGTGACGATCTACGACTTCATCGAAGAGCCTCACGCGCAATATTTGATCATGGAATTCGTCGATGGGACGAACCTGAAACATGTCATCGCGGATCATGGCACATTAAGCGTAGTTCGCACGTTAGCAATAACCGAGCAGATCTGCGCAGCCCTGGCGGCGGCTCATGCACGCGGCATGGTGCATCGCGATATCAAACCACAGAATATCCTGTTAACACCAGACGGTCGCGCGCGCCTGACTGATTTCGGTATCGTGCGATTGACAGATGTCGCCGGGCTCACCAACAGTGGGATTGTCCTTGGGACGGCTGATTATCTATCACCAGAGCAAGCATATGGTGAGCAATTAGGCCCAGCTTCCGATCTCTATTCATTAGGCATCGTGATGTATGAAATGTTTACCGGGGTGCCACCATTCACCGGAGCGAACCCCGTCTCTGTGGCGATGCGGCATGCCACGGAACAGGTACCTTCACCGCGTGCTTTGAATCCCAACATCCCCGCGGCAGTCGAAGCGGCATGGCGCGTCGCGGTGGCCAAGGAGCCGCGCAAACGCTATCGCACCGCGATAGCGATGGCCCGCGCACTCCGAAAATGCCGCTTGGAGTTGCGCCGTCCTTTGCAATTCCCCGCCATCGGTGAGGGATCGATTCCCAACAGCTGGTCCGCCGCAAGTGATGCATCAAACTATAGTGGCGATGTAGTAAGTTCATTCTCCGCGGAACCTGCGCCAGCACGCTTCTCGTTCCGCCGCTGGCTCACCCGGAGGCTTGATGAGTGAGCCAGCGGTTCTGGCATCCGAAGCGCTCTCCTGCCCGCTGCGACCCGGTCAGTTGACCTGGGCAACTATGGGTGGACGCGCTCCAGAATCACGACCGGGATCTGGCGGGTGGTCTTCCGCTGATATTCGGCGAAGAAAGGTAACTCTGTAGCAATTTTATCGTAGAGCCGATCCCGCTCCGCACCAACGGCGATCGTGGCCCGGGCTTGATAGCTTTCCGTGCCTTGTTCGACCGTCACCAGCGGATTGGCGACCAGGTTATGATACCAGTCAGGATTTGTTGGGGCGCCACCCTTACTTGCTACCACAATGACCCTATCGCCATCCTGGGTATATGCTAACGGGGTGGTGAATGGTTTGCCGGATTTCGCTCCGGTCGTGGTCAAAAGGATAAGCGCCATCGCTCCCTCGACTTTGCCACCGGTGGCACGAAATGATGCGATGACTGCTTGATTACGATCATTTGGATTGCTCATGCTCTCTCCTCATTTTGCTTGGGCCGGTATTCCCCATGGATGGGATGACCTGGTCCCGTACTGTTCCCAGGCCATTGATACGCGCTCACATGTACAAAGTACATCCCCCTGATCTCATAGCAAAAGTTTTTCCATACGACAATAGTGCATTTGGGGAGGGAAAGTATCACATGTCGAGGCAGAGCGTCACCGGGCCATCATTGACGAGAGTGACATACATATGAGCGCCAAATTGACCAGTCGCCACCCGCAATCCGCATGACCGCAGCGT
The DNA here is from genome assembly GCA_027459705.1 of Ktedonobacteria bacterium. GTDB lineage: Bacteria > Chloroflexota > Ktedonobacteria > Ktedonobacterales > JACDGC01 > DAIDHM01. The sequence goes on from DAIDHM010000156.1 coordinate 27,449, forward strand.
TTCGACCACACAATCAACAACTGGAGCAGCAATCGCCGGAGGCGCGGCATCGATAAAGCTGGGCCGTCGACCATGCGAAGTGTCAGCAAGTAGGGTAAATTGGCTGACAACGAGTATCTCAGCCCCGCAATCCAGCGCGCTGAGGTTCATCTTGCCGGCGGAATCTTCGAAGATGCGCAGTCGCGCGATTTTTTGCGCCATTGCGGCCGCGGTGTTTGGCGTATCATGCAAGCCAACCCCGACCAGTAACAAGACGCCACGGTCGATAGCGCCTATGATGGCCTCATCGACCGTGACGCTGGCTCGCGTGACGCGCTGGAGAACCACGCGCATGCCATTATGCCTTGGCGCTCGCTGGAGCAGTGGCCTCGCTGCCACCCCCAGTGGAGGTCGTGGGGCTTGGCGGCGTAGACTCGCCGCTACTTTCGGGCTTTTTTTCCACCGCTGGTGACGCAGGCTCAGTGGCGACTGCCGATGGGCGGTGATCCGTGCTGTAGAATCCGCTTCCCTTAAACACTATCCCAGCTGGGAAGAGGATGCGATGGATCGGACCCTGGCACTTGGGGCACATTGCAAGGGGTTCATCGGTCATGTGCTGCCATGCTTCAAAACGATGGCCGCACTGTTCACAGCGATAGACGTAGGTGGGCATGATATAGTCTCGCTCCCAGGAGGTAATGATAGCCGGAAATTTCGGCCTTTGCATCTAAGAATTATATCACATCGCAGTCAATTCTGGCAGGTGATATAGCTGAACTTGCTCAACAACACCAGCAAACCTGCAGAGTGTGTCCTCGATGAGAGAGTTGTTCATTCCTCAAGGTTTGCAGTTGGGTGGCGTATGCAATGAGAAACTCCCCAGCAATAACGCTCGATACGCACAGCAAACTGTCACCAATGCTCATTCTCCCACGTCTCAGCATGATGCAACGTGGATTCCATGCCTATCCGCGAAGATCTGGGCGATGGGCTGCGCTTTCAATGTGTTTGCAGACCAACACATGCGCGGGCCGCTCTTGTGCTGAAACTTGCCTATCTGTTTGGAGTTGTCGGTGATGATTGCTGAACGTGTTGTACCATTCTCCAGAAATGCGCAGGGATGGCCATCACGTTGGCGCGAGTGGAGTGTCACCATCGTCGCGGGCCTGTTGGGTGCCGTAATCTGGATCCACATCCTTGCCAGTCGCGCTGGTGTTGGGTTTGATTTTGCTATCTACCTCCAGGCTGCGCATCTCTTCGCGGCGGGTGACAATCCCTACCACCGCCTTATAGAGATCATTCAACAACAGCAGACGCCTGGCCACCTGGTCATCGCCAGCGGCTATGTCTATCCTCCTCTCTTCGCGCTCCTGCTCGCAATCCCCATACACCTGGGGATGGGCGATAAGGTAATATGGTATGGGTGGAATATCCTGGAGGCAATGCTCCTCCTCGCCGCAATGATCGATGTTGCGCGCCTGCTGCCACCTGCCAGCATCCCGCGGCATGCGCAGCGTTATACCTGGCGCTTCACAGCATCCCAGCTAGGTATCACCGCGGCCGCTGCGATGCTCCTGCCCTCGATCGCGATGTACGACCTTTACCTTGGCCAGACTGATATGCTCATCACCGCATTAACCGTCTGGTCACTCAGCCTGAGCATACGGCGGTCGCCCTGGGCGTCCTTACCCCTGGCCTGCGCAGTCACCATCAAACCGACCTTGCTGTTCATGGTTGTCATCTGGCTCTGGCAACGCCAGTGGCGTACGGTGGTTTGGACGTTGCTGATAAGCCTCTTGTTGATTCTCGGACCGTTTCTGTTCCTCCCGACGCCCGTTTGGAGTAATTTCTGGACTTTTGTGATCCATTGGGACGGTCTGCAGGGACAAAGCGATCCGATCAATCAGGCTCTGATTGGTGTGGTGAAGCGTTTCTTCGTACCCTCAGATTTCACGCGACCATGGATCTATGCTCCCTGGTTAGTATTGCCGATCTGGATTCCACTGGAGGGTGGCACCCTCTGGTTAGCGGCGCGCGCCATCCCCCGTCATTTGAGCAAAAATTCCGCGATGGCGATTGGCGCGGCGTTGCTCATGTTGCCGCTTTTTTTGCTGGTGAGCATGCTCGCCGAAGGCATTCATTACTGTCTGCTGATCCCCGCCCTGCTTGGACTCAACTGGCTGGCGTGGACCACGAGCGGTGTAGCGCGCTGGCAACGCCTCACCCTGGCATTAGCGCTGGCGATTTTCGCGATACCGAACTTGAGCAGCGTCCTGATTCCGTCATCGTTACATGCGCTGGTGTTGCCAGGCGCGCCTGCCTGGGGTAGGTTCGAGGCGCTGGTGCGGACGAGCATCTTTGCGGCGATTGCGGCGGTAACTTTGCTGGCGGGAAGCGCGCTCATCCGATCATTTGTTTCAGTTCCTTCAGTCTTCGAGAAACCTGAGCCGATTATAGCGCGGGTGCAACCGGAGCCAACCGATCGTTTCATTGAGCAATGTGATCAGTACTCGGATTGAAACTGAGTAGCTCTGCCAATGGTGCCCTGATCGTTGGTGAGCGAACTTGACTCAAAGGGCTGAATTTGCTAATATCTAACTAACTGGTTAGATATTAGCAAATTCAGCTGAGGAGGAGATCGCGAACGATGCATGCGAAGGACCGCGACGCCGACATGACGCGTCGTGTCATTCTGGCGGCAGCGGCGGAGGAATTTGCCGATAAAGGGTATTCAGGTGCGCGAGTTGATGCTATCGCTCGGCGCGCGGGCTATAACAAAAGCCTCATTTTTCAGTATTTCGGCAGTAAGCTGAATCTATATCGAGATGTCATCGCCTCGATGCGCGACGATCTAGAGACGCGCTTTACTGCAGTTGTTGTCCCGATCATCTCCACAACTGAGACATTGAATCTGGAGATGATGCGCACGTTCATCGAAGGGGCAATTCAAGCATCCTTTGATATGATGATAGAGCAGCCTAAACTCAGGCGCATTCTCACCTGGGAAGCGGCGGAAAACTGGGAAACGTACAGTTCACTGACGGAGATACACGCCGCCATGCGCCAGAAAACACAGATCGTCTTGCGATTTGTCGAACGGGCACGCCAGGCTGGTCTGCTCCGAGCTGATCTGGATACGACAATGCTCTACTTCCTCGTAATGAGCTTGAGCATTGGCTATCTCAGTTCCTTGCCGCGTTTCGCGACCCTTGTTCCGGAAAGAGATTTCATGTCACCGGCGCAGCTCGCCGCCGCGCGGACTGCCTTGATCGATCTGGTGCTGCATGGCACCCTCAATTCACCATTCAGAGGAGCCTGATACCATGGGATTGGCTTACAAGTGGCAAGCGACCATTGTTGGAGTCATTGGACTCTTCATGGCTGTGTTAGATAATACGATTGTCAATGTCGCCTTGCCAGCCATGCAAAGCGATTTTCACACCGACCGCACCACGATCACCTGGGTGGTCACGGGCTATTTCCTGTCGCAGGCCGCTGTCATTCCCATCACCGGCTATCTCAGCGACCGCTTCGGGACGAAGCTGGTCTTCACCCTCTCGCTCGCAATTTTCACTCTCGGTTCGGCGCTCTGTGGCCTCTCCCCGACAATTGCCACCTGGCTCGGCTTTACGCATCCCGAGACAGCCTTGATCTTTGCGCGCGTCTTGCAGGGAATCGGTGGTGGAGCGCTCTTCCCAGTTGTCTTCGCCATTGTCTTTCGGGTCTTTCCCGGCTCTGAACGAGGTCCAGCCTCGGCAGTGATCGGCATCCCAGTCTTGTTAGCCCCCGCTTTCGGTCCAACAATCGGCGGCTATCTGACGACCTCGTTCACCTGGAACGCGATCTTCTTCGTGAATGTGCCACTGGGTATCATAGGTGTGGCGCTGGCGATGTTGATTCTGCAAAACCGTAAGCAAGAACTCGCGGATAATGAGATTCCCACGGGCAAAGGATTCGACATCGCTGGATTGTTGCTCTCCATGGCGGGTGTCACGACGCTGGTGTATGGCATCAACAAAGCTGGTGAGATCATTACCAGCGCCGACGGTTCCCAGCACGCCCGCGGATGGACAGATCCAACGGTGTTGGGTTTTCTCATTGTTGGGGCAGTCTTACTCATCGCCTGGGTTGTCGTCGAACTGCGTTCGAAAGATCCGGTGATGGATGTGCGACTCTTCCGCAATTACAGTTTCGCGATGTCGAATATTTTGACCTGGGTCCTCTCGGGCGTGCTTTTCGGTAGTCTCTTTCTCTTCCCGGTCTTCTTCGAGAATGTACAGGGGAAATCTCCGCTTTCAACCGGCGAAATTCTGATTCCACAGGGTTTAACCGCGGCGCTGGGCGTCATCATCGCCGGTCGGCTGTACAACGTCTTTGGTCCGCGACCATTGATCGCCGCCGGCCTGGTCCTGACGACCATTGGCGCCTATGGTTTCACGAATCTCAATGTCAACACCTCCAGCACATCGTTGCAACTCTGGCTGATGGTGCGTGGCATTGGCTTTGGTCTGACGAATATACCCTTGCAAACGCTGGCGGTCGCGTCCATTTCTAACCAGGCGATGGCGCGCGCATCTTCATTGATCAACGTCACGCGTCAGATTTTCTCGGCAATTGGTATCACCTTGCTGACGACCTACCTGATTCAGCAGACCACCAATCATGCCGGAAGTGTCGCCACCAATTTCACGGCCTATTTCGCCAACGGCCCTGCCCAGGCGGCACAGGCAAGTTGCGCTCAGCAACTTGGCGCCAACGTTCCGGCAATTCAGCAATGTGTAGCGAAGATCGCGGCGACGCAGGGGAAGGCGTACATTCTTGCCCATGCGACAACGCTGGGCTTGAATGACACGTTCCTCATCTCCATGCTCGGTACCATGGCCTGCATCGGGCTTGCGCTTTTCCTGGGTCGCGACCAGAATGTGCAGCGTATGAAAGAAGCGTTGCGGCGCGGCGAGAACATTGAGACGCAACCTTCGGTGCTCATCGGCGAATAGCTCAAGCAATGATCAGAGTCTCAGGAGGACGCATGTGTCCGTCTGAGACTCTGATATGCTCGTTTGTAGAGTTCAGGCTTGGGATTGCAGTCGACTCAAGAGTGCGCTGAAAGCCGCGCGGTCGATAGGTAGGGTAACAGCGGTGTGGGTCTGTGAAGAGAGAATCATCGCATCGGCCAATTCGAGCGCCATCCGTCCCTGTTCCCCATCCGTAAAGGGCGTCCCGGTGCGTAGCGCGGCGATATACTGCTGATATACCGCGACATGATTGCCCTGGACGCTCGCATCGAGCGGTACTTGCTCCTCGATCATCTCTAACCTGGCGAAGGGCTCGGCATGCTGGATATGGGCATCGATATCCTGGGCAAAACGCCAATGGCGGATAGACTGATCGCCGATCTCCAGTATGCCCGCGGTTCCAACAATCTGAAAGCGCTCGGATGGGCCACCCTCAGCCGTGCTGGTGTGCAGCGCGCCCAGCGCGCCATTGGCCCATTCCAGATGCGCCTGCGCGGTATCTTCCGTCTGGATGGCATGACGCCTTGTCGGCGTTGCCGCATAGACCCGATCTGGTTGACCGGCCAGGAAACAGAGCAGATCCAGGTGGTGAATCGCTTGATTCAGCAAGACGCCGCCGCCTTCGCCGCGCCAGGTGCCGCGCCATGCTCCGAGACGATAATAGCTGGCGGCGCGCGTCCAGAACGCTGTCATCTCAACATGTTGGATGTTCCCCAGCACACCGGCGGTCAGGATGGCTTTGGCGGCGCGAATCTCTGGTCGGAAGCGATGCTGAAAAACCACTCCGAGCTTTTTGTTGGTGGCTTTGGCGGCGGCGATCATGGCATCGGCCTCCGCAACCTCCAGGGCAATCGGCTTCTCGGTCAGGACATTGATGCCCATACCCAGACAGGTAGTCGCTACCTGGGCATGAATGGTATGGGGGACGATCACCACCACGAAGTCAGGTTGTGTCTCTGCCACCATTCGCTCATAATCGGTGTAGAAAGGAGCGCCAAATGCCGCCGCGCGTTCCTGGCCGGGATGTTCGACGATGTCGGACATGCCAACAACTTGCAATTCAGGAAGTTGCAAAGCTGGTTGGTGCATACTGAAGACTCCCGCACCGGCCCCGATCAGGCCAACGCGTAAGCGTGGTTGTTCTGCCAAAACCTTCACCTGCTCCATATTTTTACCCCACGTGCCACCGCGTGGGGATGGGCCAGTCTCCGCTCAAAGGACTGCCTGCTCAAGCTAAATCAAGGCCAGCTCGCGCACAAAGGTCGCGGATCGCGACGAGTGATTCGCGCGATGCCCCTTCCGCGTCATCACCATTGAGTTTGTAATGGGTCTCCAGGGACATGACCCCTTCGTAGCCATCAGCGACGAGGGCGCGAAATTGACCAACATAGTCGATATCGCCTGCGCCCATCTTCACAAACGTATGGTCGCGACCATCTTTGAGGTGAATGTGCGCGATACGGCCGCGTACCTGATCATACCCATCTGGGAATGGCGTGGGGCTGAGCATGATCTCATTGCCTGGATCCCAGATCAAGCCTATCGCTGATTCGGGAATACGATCCAGATACCAGCGAGCCTCGGCACCAGTGCCAATATTGCAGGCATATTCATTCTCCAAAGCCAGGGTCAACCCGGCCTGGGCCGTGCGAGCCGTCGCGTCGCGCAGAATATCGAGGATTCCCGCGCGCGCCGAATCGGGATTCGGAAGACGCCAGAACGAAAAGGCCCGCACCAGCGGAGCATCAAGCAGATAGGCTGCCTCGAAGGATTTTTTCAGAATATCGAATTGCTGCTCATATGTATCAAACTCGGTCGAACCAAACCCCCCTTCGGGTAGTGTCGTGCGTTCCGAGGTTCCCCAATAATGGCATTTGAGGAAAGGGGAGGCCACCGAGCAGACCGTCATACCGGCGTCTTTGATCTTGGTGGCGATCTGCTCGATTTGGGCTTGCGGGAGGAAGACGATATTACTCCCATCCACGCCACGTAATTCGATGGTGTGGACCCCCAACTCACGGCATACTGCTAGGGCGTGATCAAGATCCTGCGAGATCTCATCGCTGATGACACTTAACCGTATCGACATGGGATCAAACTCCTGATTTTCGTATTACAATCGGGTCGATGCAGGCCATGCAGGCGCGCCATCAACCCTTGAGGCCAGTAGTCGCCACACCTTCGATCAACAAGCGCTGGAACGCGATGAAGAAGCCGAAGATCGGGATGAGCGAGATCAGTGACATGGCGAAGAGCGCGCCATAGTTCGATTGCCCTGTGCTGTCCAGGAACGCTCGCAATGCTAATGGCGCTGTAAACGTTGCCTGGTTGTTGAGAAAAATTGTTTGGGTGAAGAAATCGTTCCAGGTGAAAAGGAACGTAAAAATCGCGGTGGTTGCCAGCGCTGGAGTCGCCAGTGGCAACACGACCCGCCAGAAAATCTGCCAGTAGTTCGCGCCGTCAATCTTCGCCGCCTCATCCAATTCGCGAGGTAACGTTCGAAAGAACTGGACGAGCAGAAAGACGAAGAACGCATCGGTCGCGGCGAACTTCGGGACGATCAGTGGTAGGAACGTATTCAACCAATTGAGGTTGAGAAAGAGCACATATTGAGGCACGACGATCGCGTTATATGGCAACATGATCGTCCCCAGCATAACCGCGAAAAAGACGCCGCGCAACGGGAAACGCAGGCGCGCGAACGCAAAAGCGGCCAGCGAGCACGAGACGACATTGCCAATGACCGCGCCCAAACAGACCAGGGTCGAGTTCCAGAGATAGTACCAGAAGGGAAATTGCAACGCATTCCAGCCCTGGACATAATTAATGCCCGTCGGATGTTGTGGGAGCAATCCCTGATTGGTAAAGATCTCATAGGCAGGCTTGAACGACGCCCCGAACATCCAGATTAAGGGATAGATCATCAAAAATCCGCCCGCGACGAGCAAGATATGTGTCAGGATTCTGGGACGACCTTTCGCATTGGTGGTGTTGGTAGGAAGCTCTATCGAATGTTCCTGTACAACCACATCTTCTGGTAAAGCCATGATGCTTGGTTCCACGATCTAACCCCTTTCATCCTGATAGAAGACCCAGAAGCGCGAAGTCAAGAATGCGACCGCGGTAAAGATCGCAATCACCACCAACAAGACCCACGCCATCGCGGTGGCATAGCCCATGTGGAGGTCCCCAAAGCCCTGAATAAAGAGGTACAGCGTGTAAAACAAGGTGGAATCTACCGGGCCACCGTCGCCGCCGCTGACGATCAAGGCCGGGGTGAAGGCTTGAAATGCTCCAATCATCTGAAGAATCAGATTAAAGAAGATCAGTGGCGTGAGCAGGGGGAGCGTTATTTTCCAGAACTGCGTCCAGGATCCAGCACCATCGGTGGAAGCCGCCTCATAGTATTCAGGAGGAATCTGTTTTAACCCAGCGAGAAAGATGATCATCGGCGAACCGAATTGCCAGACCGCCAGGAGAATGAGGGTCCACAGTGCGGTATTTGGCGATGAAACCCAACTGTAGGTATGTATTCCTATCAGACTGAGGGCTTTGATGACCAATCCATCAGGCCCAAAAATCTGACGCCAGAGGATGGCGATCGCGACACTACCGCCAAGCAGGGAGGGGACATAGAAAATGGCACGATAGATTGCCAGGCCGCGGAGTCCACGATTCAATGCCATCGCTAAGAGCAAGGCAAAAGCCAGTTTTAATGGGACAGAGAAGAGGACGTAAGTCAACGTCACCCGTACGGAGTGCAGATAATGTTCGTCGTGGATGAGCAACTGATAGTTCGCCCAACCAATCCACTGCGGCGGAGAGAGCAGATTATATTTCGTAAATGAAAGATAGAGCGAAGTCAGGACCGGGCCGCCGGTAAAGATGATTATTCCCATGAACCAGGGCAAAAGAAAGAGGTAGCCAGCGATCGCTTCGCGTTGTTTGTCGCGAAGCCGGAAGAAACCGCGCCGTGGCGCGGTCCCTTCCGTCCGAAGCACAGCCTGCGACAGGTGGGATGAGGACCGCGCCATTGCGTTGCTCCTTTCGTCGAGCTAGGCCTGTGAGAGGGCAGTCTGCGCGTCGCTCATGAACTGATCAGCCCCGGTATCGGGTGTCTTCTGGCCAAAAGCCACCGCGAAGGCCGCATTAATCAGCGCTGTTTCCACTGCGCCAGCGCCTGAAGGATCCAGCACCTTCTTGGGAGTCGCCAGGCCATTGGACGCGACGAGATTGATGTATGTCACCTGAGCCTGTTGCGTTGGGGTCAGGTTCGGTTTCAAGAGCGCCTGCGCTTTGGCCGAACCCGGAATGCCGCGTTCCACGCCGAGCGTCGTAACGGCCGTCGGGTCATTAATAGTAAAGCCGATGAACGAGGCCGAGTCAAATTGAAATTTGGATTTTGCCCCTACCGACCAGAGCATCGAGGCCTTCAGGTACATACCAGGTGTGGCGGCCGCGCTAGCTCCACTATATGTTGGCAGTGGGGTCATAGCAAGGGCATTTTTGGTCGCACCCTGATACGCATCGAACAGATTCGAGAGCGAGTGGGCAAAGACGGCTTTGCCATTGATGAGCGAGGAAGCCTGAGGTCCAGCAGTGCCATCAAACGCTTTTTCGACATCCGGTGGAACACAGCCACCTGATTGCCGCATGCCCTGCCAATAGGTGAACCACTCGACGACGACGCTGCGATCGAAACCGAGCTTGCCATCACTGGTATAGAGTTCCAGACCGTTGTGTTCGCGGACAAAAACCTCGAAGGCGGTCATGATGTGGCTCATATCCTGGGTGCCATAGTAGGTCCCTAGGGCCGTATGCAATTGTTCGCAGTAGGTAGCGAATTGTTCCCAGGTCATCTTGGTCGGGACTGGGCCAACCCCGGCTTTTTGAATCAGGGTGGTGTCGTAAATATCCGTTTGATAGTTACCGCCTGCGGGCACCCCATACAACTCGCCGTTGACGCGTGTCCCATCCAACAGGTTTTTGTCGAAATCACTCAGATCGATGGGAGTGTTCACAAATGGCTTGAGGTCAGCCAGCAAACCATTGGTAACGAACTGCTTGATGTAGCGCATATCCATCTGGATGATGTCGGGTTCGTTGCCACCCGCGATCTGGGTATTCAGCTTCGGCCAGTACGAGGTGAAGTCGGTAAAGGATGAGTTGATGGTGACACCAGAATGTGCGGTGTCGAAGAGACCGATGGTCTTGCGTGTTAACTGATCCCGCAAGGTCGCGCCCCAGAACACGAGATTCAGTGTTCCGGGCGTAATCGTAGCATTGGCGCTGACGGAGGCGGTGCTTGATGTGCCACAAGCGGCAAGAAAACTGAGGCCGGAGAGGACCGCGGCGCCTTCGACGCCATGTCGGAGCAGTTGACGACGGGAGAAACGTGTGTCCATGTGGACTCCTTTGTCAAGACGTTCGTTGTCAGGACGACCGGGGAGAAATAACACGATGGCCATTGTACGATAGTCGCCACACTATCGAGAAAACATTTTCTAGGACCCAAGATACCATAGATGCATTTTCCTGTCAAGTCCCCGCGCAAAACTCATAGACGAACAACAAATTTCTGACTATGTACACATAGTTATCTTAATAAATCATACGTAACGACATAAATATGCTTATGATGACATTGGTTTGGTGAGCAAAACAATAGAAATAGTTCCGGAGGTCTTGTCCCAAACCCTCCGATCAGGTATACTGGAACAGAAAACATTTACTGAATTGCCAATGTGGAGCGATTTGGACTACCAGGAGCCGGACACGACCATACGGCGCGAGGGCAACTACCTGTTCGTCGAGGCCAACGCGGGGAGGAGTCGGACCAGATTGGCCGACTTTTGTACCCACTCAACCGCGTCATTTCCTCCAATGCCGAGGGAAAGAAAGGTGGACTATGCAGACACAGCGTATTGGGATTATTATGAATGGCGTCACTGGCCGGATGGGAATGCATCAGCATCTCATTCGATCAATCCTCGCTATCCGCCAACAGGGTGGCGTCGCCTTGCCGGATGGCGCATATCTCTTACCAGATCCAATCCTCGTCGGTCGTGACGCGAATAAACTCGAACAACTTGCCCTCACGCACGGTGTGTCGCGCTGGAGTACTGATCTGGACGCGTGCTTGAACGATCCAGCGGATACTATTTATTTTGATGCTCAAACCACGCAGCGACGGGTGGCTAGCATCACGGCAGCAATCAACGCGGGCAAACATGTCTATTGTGAAAAACCGAGTGCGCCAGATGCGGACTCAGCCTATGCCCTGGCCCGCCTGGCACGGCAAGCGGGAGTCAAGAATGGCATTGTTCAGGATAAACTCTTTTTACCTGGTATCATGAAGCTCCGCCGCGTCATTGAGAGTGGTTTCCTGGGACGGATTCTCGCCATTCGTGGGGAATTTGGCTATTGGGTATTCGAGGGGGACTGGCAACCAGCGCAGCGCCCGTCGTGGAATTATCGGCGCGAAGAAGGCGGTGGCATTATTCTTGATATGCTCTGCCATTGGGAATATCTGATCACCAATCTGTTCGGGGCGATCCGCGCCATTTCATGCCTTGGAACTGTCCATATTCCCGAGCGCTTCGACGAAGCTGGTCACCCCTATGCTGCCACAGCGGATGATGCCGCCTATGCGACTTTTGAGTTGGCGGGAGGCGCCATTGCGCAATTTAACTCATCATGGTGCACGCGGGTATATCGTGACGACTTATTGACCCTCCAGGTCGATGGCACACTTGGAAGCGCGGTCGCGGGACTGCATGCCTGCCAGGTGCAGAGCCGTGTCATGACTCCACGAGCGATATGGAATCCCGATGTGCCAAACACCATTGATTATCGCGCCGCCTGGGCGGAAGTACCTGACACGGTGCCCTATGACAACGGCTTTAAAGTGCAATGGGAAATGTTTTTACGCCATGTCGCGCTCGGGACACCTTTTCCGTACACCCTGGCAGCTGGCGCGCGCGGCGTGCGATTGGCGGAGATCGGGCTCCGTTCCTGGGCAGACCGCCGCTGGTTACCTGTCGAAGACGAGCACCAGGAGGAGGAATAATCTGCTATGTCCTCTCGTACACTTACCTTACCAGATCAGCACGGTCACTTGATTTCCTATACGCTCGGTGTCCCCAGCACCTTTCCCTCAAAGGCGCCTCCACCCCATTCCCGGGTTGTCTACACGGCTGCCCACATCGTCGCCAATCCTCTCGCAGCAGATGATGCCGCCCCACTGGATCGCATTGATTGGGAAGCAACGTTGGCACACCGCGATCGCCTCTGGGATCTGGGCTTTGGTGTCGCCGAAGCGATGGATACCGCGCAACGCGGCATGGGCCTAGATTGGGAGATGGCGCGTGAGTTGATACGGCTCTCGGCCGCGCGCGCGCGCGAACGTGGCGCCTTGATAGCAAGTGGAGCAGGGACCGATCATCTGGCCGCTACGGAATCCGCAACGCTGGATGCCATTGTGCAAGCATATTGCGAACAATGCGCTTTCGTTGAAAGCACCGGGAGCGGGATCATTCTCATGGCCAGTCGTGCCCTCGCGCGCCGGGCGCGCGGACCGGCGGACTATCTGGCAGTCTATCGTCGCGTCCTGGCGAACGTGCAATCGCCCGTGATCATTCATTGGCTTGGCCCGATGTTTGATCCGGCGCTCGTTGGCTATTGGGGAGCAGATTCCTGGCCCATGGCTTTGGAATCCTGTCTGGCCGTGTTGTATGCGGAATCAGACAAGATCTCCGGCATCAAATTGTCGATGCTGCATGCCGACTATGAGATAGAGATGCGGCGACGCTTGCCCGCTGGCATGCGCATGTTTACCGGGGATGATTTCAATTTTCCATCACTGATCCGTGGGGATGTATCAGGTGATCAGATCCCTACACAGACGACCGATCAACACAGCTACAGCGATGCGCTCCTCGGTGTTCTGGATGGCATAGCACCGATCGCCGCCGCTGCCATGGCCGCATTGGATGTGGGGGATGCCAATCGCTTCATGGAACTCCTCAGCCCGACTCTGCCATTGGGCCGACACCTCTTCGGGGCGCCGACCCAGTATTATAAGACGGGTCTCACACTGCTGGCTTTTCTGAACGGCTACCAATCTCATTTTCGCATGGTGGGCGGCCAGGAATCCGCACGTTCCATCCTGCATCTTGCCCAGGTGCTCCGCCTGGCAGACGGTGCTGGATTGCTGGTCGATCCTGATATGGCGGCATCGCGTATGCGCCATATCCTCGCATTAGCCGGAATCAACTGAACGGATGCTCTCCGCCCAGGGGATTACCGGTTCGTGCGTCGATCTGATGATCCCCTTGTCACCTAACTTAGGCTTTCCTGGAGGTGCCTCGCAGCAGCGCGTTTGATTTTGTGTCTGCATGGTCCGGCGACAGGCAAATGACTGCTCTCTCCGGTACCAATACGCTGACTCATGCAGCATGCATCCAGAGAATCGTGCTTCCATCACCCTATGAGTCGCGTCTGGGTCGACCTCCTAAGAAAAATGGTCCATGAACAGAGAGTGTGCAAATCTAGAAATGGTTTTCTTACGAACCTTGACGATTGTTACTCTCTCAGCATACAATTGAACGAAGCGAAGAACTACCAAGCAACGCAAGAAACCTACGTGGATGCTGATGGTAAGGAGAGCGCGGAAGCCAAACGACAGTAATTTTTTTTCTGTCATGTCCCAAACCGCGAGTGCATGTGATGATCAACGACAGTTCCGTAACTAAAGATCATATGCCATCGATTGTCCAGGTTGCGCGACTCGCGGGGGTATCCGTCGCGACGGCCAGTCGTGTCCTGAGCAATGCGGACTATCCTGTCAGCGCGCCTATGCGCTTGAAAGTTCTGGATGCTGCCGCAACGTTGCATTATGTGCCAAATCCACTCGCGCGGTCGTTGAAGGGGCAACCCAGCCATATCATGGCGGTGCTGGTCGCCAATAGCGCGGATCCTTACTTCGCGGAAGTAACCAGTGGCATTATCGAAGAAGCCGATAAACATGGTTACCTAGTCATGACTTGCAATACTGAGCGTCTGGTTGAGAAGGAGTTACATTACTTACGACTGGTGCGTGACTATCGCGCCGATTGTATTCTTTACGCGGGCAGTGGCAGTAATGATCCGAGTGAGCTCGAGCTTGAGAGGCCTCTCGTTCAACAGTTACGGCGGCGTGGGGCGGCCATTGTGACCCTCACCCAGCATCTCCTGCCCGTGCCATCGCTGCAACCGGATAATTTCAACGGTGCTCGCCTCATGACGCATCATCTGATTGGCTTGGGACACCGCCGTATTGCCTTTGTTGGTGGTCCTCAAGAATTGCTGGTCTCCACGGTCCGTGCCCAGGGTTACCTGACCGGACTGGCAGAAGCTGGCATCGAGATTGATCCAGCCTGGTTCACTCGTGGAAACTTCACGATGGATGGCGGTGCTTTGGCGATTCAGACATTATTACAACTTCCAGTGAGTCGTCGACCAACGGCGATCTTTGCGATCAATGACGAGATGGCTTTTGGCATCTTGCGCACCTTGCGCGACGCACAGATCCCAGTGCCTGGCGCCATTTCGGTCTGTGGTTTCGACAATCTGCCCATGGCGGAGCTTGTCTCGCCCTCTTTAACCTCAGTACAAATTCCTCTCCGCGAACTCGGACGACGGGGGGCGCGCCTGGCGCTTGCCAATCTCAATGGTGATACCTCAGTTGAACCACAACTCATCCCGTTGGAAGTGATCGCCCGCGCCTCCACCGCACCGCCATTGGTGCCATAACCGGTGTTGGTAACCATGCGTTTTGACCAAGTATATTTGCCATATTAACTCTCTCTTCTGCGGTACCAGTTGGGAGAACATCTTGTTTCACCTTCTTTGCCTTTGGTATTCAGTCTCGTCATATCTGATAGTAGTACTACTTACTCAGACGAATGCTCAGCAGGTACTGTTGAACCAACAGCCACGGGGAACCGGATGGTCCGGTGCCGGTCGCAAGCCAAGACCGTGCAGCACATCTTCATCAACCACGATACGAACCTGCTGGATGTGACGATCGCGCCCCTGAAGCAGCCCGCTCCCACGACCGCTGCCAGCGACACGCGCACGACAGCGACCGAAGCCGTCGCGGCCAACCACGCGCCGCGTCCCCCGCCCAGCGCGTGGGCATGCCCGAGACGCTGCACACGACGACGGAGCACCCGTTCCTCACGGCGGATCGCGGCTTCGTGGCGGCGCAGACGCTGCGGGTCGGCGAGCAGGTGGTTCGCGGCGATGGCGGCGCGGGCGTGGTCACCGCGGTCGGGGTGACCCCCGGCGCGGCGGTGCGGTATAATCTCACCGTGCAGGATCTGCACACCTACCTGGTCGGTGACGACCAGTGGGTCGTGCATAATAGTGAATGCATAAATAGTAATCAACCGTATAAACGATCAAATTTCAAGCGAACTCCGTCGGAAAATTCTCGCAATATTATCAAGGCGAAATATACTGAGTGTGTCTATTGTGGTGGCTCAGCCGAAACGGCTGATCATGTGCCTTCGTTATACGAGCGCCAACTATCAGGTGAATATAATGCTCTTGATGGTGCAGCGATAAATCAAGATGCAGATAACCCAGAGCGTATGGTAGGTTCTTGTAATAGCTGTAACCTGAGTAAACAAGAAAGGTCTATAGGAACTGGTCCTGGTCAGTGGGATCCGCGTTCCTCCCCTAATAATCGGATGAGAGGTGGACCAAGTGTTTTACCGTGGAATTCCGCATGGGGAAATCAATGAGGAAATACAGGAGAATGAGGAATGAATAGTCCATTCAACGACTTCAATGCGCATGGCTATCACTTGGAATCCATGCAGAACCATGGGCCAATAATTCCTCCGCTTTGCCATATCCCCTCAGGACCGTTTCTTATGGGGAGCAATCCTGAAAAGGATATATGGTGCTCTCAGGTATACGAGTTGCCACAACACACCATCTTGGTTTCTGGATATGCCATTGGGACATACCCAGTATCAGTGTTTGAATACAACCAGGCCGTCATAAATGATATCGTACCTCCACCGGCATCAAGTATGGGAATAACCTGGGAAGAACAGCTACACAATCCTAATAACCCCGTCGTGTGCGTGACTTGGAAAGAAACGCTAATATATTGCAATTGGTTGAATCACTTTTCGGATTACCTTTGGAGGTTACCTACAGAAGCTGAATGGGAAAAAGCCTCTCGAGGGCTTGCTGGTGCAATATATCCATGGGGTGACGTCTGGGATAAAAATAGAAGTAATTCAACGGAAGGCGGAATTGGTCATGTTGTGAGTATATTTGATTTTACGAATGGCATGAGCATCTATGGGGTCAGCCAGATGTCTGGTAATATATGGGAGTGGTGTAGTTCTCTTGCTAGACCATACCCTTATGTATTTGACAACCGCGAAGATCTGACGCTATCAGGAAATCGTATCCTACGAGGTGGATCTTGGGCAGAGGACTTTAAATGTGTTCGATCTGCTTTTCGGTATGATGACGTGCCTGAACGTCCATACAGTCATGCCGGATTCCGAGTGGTTGCAAATCTATCTCCATAGTATTCCGTACATATTAATTTCAGTGATCCTCTGAAACAATCCGTCTCCACGTCGCATAGCACCGATGCTCGCACCACGACGACGGAGCACCCGTTCCTCACGGCGGAGCGCAGCTTCGTGGCGGCGCAGACACTGCGAGTCGGCGAGCAGGTGGTGCGGGGCGACGGTAGCCTGGGCGTGGTCACGGCGGTCGGGGTGGTGCCCGGCGCGGCGGTGCGGTATAATCTCACCGTGCAGGATCTGCACACCTATCTGGTCGGTGACGACCAGTGGGTCGTGCATAACTGCGGCGGAAATATTCCGTGGTCATCAAAATCGGTTAAAAATGCTTCAAATGCTCTTGATTCTGGAGCCAACGAGGTTACAGTGGTAAATAAATCAGAGGCCGGAGAACTTTATTTGGGCAAATTTCATGGTGAAGGGTACAGAAACACTTCTGGGTGGAATGCTATGGAAACTAAAGACTACTATTTCACCAAAGAAGGTACATATCACTGGGATGAAACGATCGATCCTGAAGGTGGACTGCTTGAACACGGGGGAGATAATCCACATGGGAACCTACCTCACTTACAGATACACACTTTTACAGATGGTCCGTGGGGAGGGAGAATTATTCGAATCTTCTTTGGGACCTAATTTTTGTGGAAAGTGAGAATTGGTAGGGTTATCGTGATGCAGGAGTTAAGCATTAGACAAAGAAACAATCTTCAAATTGGAAATGCCTTAGCGGCTGAGCTAGCTGCATCAGCAGAAAATTTACGTTCGTTCATTGTGGTTAGTTCTTATTTCACTGATGGAGTGACAAGACACCGTCCGAGTAAATATCTCAATGCTGCTAATCTCGATAGACTGCGATTCAGCATAAGAACGTACGAAATAGACCAGGCATTTATTGAATCCTGGGATGCTGATCGGCATTTGATAAATGATTCAACGATCGATGGCATTTCCAGTTTCCCTGAATTAGAAAACTTATTACGAATTCATATTCAAGATCTATCCATTCTCGATATAGCAGGGAGAAACGATAATCCAGTTTAGTAATGCCTTCGGAAAATTCACCAATTGAAGCGATGCCGCCCAAACACATTTCACGCCCGAGACGCTACACACCACGACGGAGCACCCGTTCCTCACGGCGGATCGCGGCTTCGTGGCGGCGCAGACGCTACGGGTGGGCGAGCAGGTGGTGCGGGGCGACGGCAGCCTGGGTGTGGTCACGGCGGTCGGGGTGGTGCCCGGCACGGCGGTGCGGTATAATCTCACCGTGCAGGATCTGCACACCTATCTGGTCGGTGACGACCAGTGGGTCGTGCATAACTGCCCAAATGGAGAGATTACAGATGAAAATCTCTATGCCTTTGGGAATAAAGCCGGACCAAGGGGTGCGCGCCCCAATGTAGATATTCCTGTTGATGAAAATGGGATGGTACATCCCCCAACATCAGGCGAAAATCCTGAAGGAGCTTCAACATTCAATGATCCTAACAGATCTCCGTTAAGAGGACATTTTCATAAGTTACCTGCAGGTACTGAATTACCAGATGGGTTGACTATCGCAAATGATGGAAGCGATGTAGAGGGAGGTTACATGAGTCCAGGACACCGAACAATCTATCCTACGCGAAGCATGCCATTCTATGAGTTCAATCAACTGATCAAAGATCTCCCATGGGAATATGGAGGAAAAGTATAATGGAATCTTCCCGGGAGCTTCTTGCAACTGAGTGGATGCAGTTAGATCAAAGAGAAGCTGCATTGCGTGATGCACAAAAGATTCTCAAAAAACATCTGGACGAGTTAATGCAAACTGAAATGGAGAGTGTCTCCCAGTTCTTGAACGATAGACTTAAAGATCCTGGAAAAAGATACATCATATTGCAAATAATTATGCAATTAAGTAAATCAATTATGCAAATGATATTCCCAACATTGGTTAATATTGCAATATATAGCGTGAGAGACATTGTACAAGCCAGACAGATTTTATTATGGATGGACTATAATGATCATGTTTGGGTTGAGACTCATTTACTACCATTGATAGAACCTATACTGACAAATACAAATGAAGACGATACCTTCCTCCGCGTCGTAGAGTTATTATTAGTATTAGGAAGTGATCGAATCCATTTCGCTCTTGATATCGCTCAAACCCATCAGAACCCTGATATCAGAGACATAGTAAATTATTCGTGGGATGCGGATACCCGAAGTAAGCTGATGGGAATAATTTCCCTACCCAAAACATTTGTCTATCCAAGAAGTAGATCAGAGAACAATTCTCTCTGACACCATGAACATGGCTTCGTCGATCTCCAGGATGCTCTGGGACGAGCGGCTTACCAGGAAGATCTGACCGGCGACCTGGGGACGAGTGTGTACCGGCTCACGCGCAGCGAGTACGATGTGCTGGGCAATGTCGTGGACGAACTGGAGGCCGACGGGAGCCATCATAGTACGTGGACCTATGACGGCATGAACCGGCTGGTCAGCACGACCGATCCCGATCAGGGAACGGTGACCTATACGCTGGATGGTAACGGCAATGTTCTGAGTACCGTCGACGCGCGCGGCGCCAGCGGCACGGTCTACAAAGCGTATGATGGGCTTAACCGCGTCCAGTGGGCGGGGCCGAACAGCAATGGCAGTGCGGCCTACGCAACATATACCTATGACAGTGGGACCAACGCCGTCGGGCGGCTTGCCAGCGAAACCTTCAGCAGCAACGGCGTCAGCGGCAACTACACCTATGGCTACGATGTGCGCGGGCAGCAGACGAGTTGGACAGAGACCATTGGCGCGACCAGCTACCCCTTCACCTCGACCTTCAACGACGCCGGTCAGACCACCAGCGTCACCTACCCAGGCGGCGCGGTGCTCTCGACCAGCTATACACTGGCGTGGTTTGCCGGAGCGACACTGGTGGCTAACGGGACAACGACGAACCTGGTCAACAGCGTCGGCTACAGCGGCGTGGGCGGGGCATCCGAAGAACCCACCAGCGCCAGCGTGGGCAATGGTACCAGCACCTGGACCCAGAGCTTCGATGCCATGGCGCGTCTCACCGGCATCCAGGTGCAGACGGGGACGACGACCGACTTCGCGCAGACGCGGAGTTTCGACAATGTCGGCAATGTGCAGACGACGCAGACGACCCTCCCCACCGGGACGGACAACCAGGTCTTCTGCTACGACCAGGTGAACCGGCTGACCTGGGCGGGGAGCACCGGGACACCGGGTTGCGGCGTTGGGCTGTCACCCGGCACGCTGACTTCAGCCAACTATGCCCAGAGCTATACCTATGACGCGCTGGATCGCTTCATCCAGGGGCCAGCGGGCAGCGGCTACCAGTACTATGATCCGGCGCATCTGGATGCGGTGACGGGAGCCAGTGGTACCACC
>DAIDHM010000046.1 GCA_027459705.1 Ktedonobacteria bacterium
GATCACCGCGGCCTCAGTGATGTCGACACTCTTCCTGGGTGGCTGGACGATGGGTGGCCTGGACGGATTGCCCGGGATACCGATCCTCTGGTATGCTATCAAGGTTGCTTTTTTTCTCTTCCTGTTCATTTGGTTGCGGGCGACCTTGCCACGCATCCGTTATGATCAACTCATGCATTTTGGCTGGCAAGTGCTGCTTCCGCTCTCCGTCGTGAATTTACTGGCGACAGCGGTAGCGGTTGTTTTTGGTTTACCCTGGTGGTCCACTGGCCTCTTCGGGCTGGCGGTCATCATCGTGAGCTTTTTCTTCATTGCCACGCGACTGCGTTCCTCGCAGGTGGCATCCGCAACCCATGGCGAGGTGATCGAAGTGGGTGTGCACCTCCCACCATCGGTACGCCTGGCCCATGTGGAAACATCCGAACCTGGGGTCAGAGCATAGGAGCGCAACATGGCAAATGAAATCATCAAAGGGCTGAGCCGGACACTGCGCGAGATGGGTCGTAAACCGACAACGGTCTCTTATCCTGAACAACATCGGTCTCAACCAGCTCGCTATCGCGGTCGTCATGTGCTCCATCGCTATGAAAATGGTCTGGAGCGCTGTGTCGGCTGTTTCCTCTGTGCTGGAGCTTGTCCCGCCGACGCGATCTATATCGAGGCTGAAGAAAATTCTGAGGCACAGCGGGTCTCGCCAGGAGAGCGCTTCGCTCGGGTCTTCGATGTGAATATGCTCCGCTGCATCTTCTGTGGGTATTGCCAACAAGCCTGTCCGACAGGCGCGATTACCCTGGAGAAGGAATATGAGTTGGCGTCACTACGTCCCGAAGATCTGATTTATCACAAGGAACAGTTGTTAGAAGCTGTCGGCGAACAGCATCATGGCGACAATCCCGCCACTATTGGATCGAACACGGCCTGGCAACCACAACCACCTGCTGACCCACCATTGACGATCCCACAGCAGCGTGGCACTTTTGATGGACAAGCGGCTTCTGCCGCCGCTGTTGGACAGGGAAACCTTATTCCAGATCCTTCTTCACCAATTCAAGACTGATGCTCATGCATGAGGCCCGTGTTCCACATGTTCCCAATGGGCCTCAAGGTATCGCCGAGGACGAGGGAACTCACCAGACAAAGCATCTGGGAGTATGCTAAAATAGTGCTGTTCAAAGACCGGCGTGTGCTTGGCACTGCGCAATAAACCGGACGCGGAACTGCGACGGTGAATAAGAAAGGGGGTCCTGACGCGATCATGAATCTTGGCCAGATTGCATTTTACGTGTTAGGCGCGACAGCGATCGCCTCAGGTATTGGGGTGATTGCCTTTCGCAACGCGGTCTATTCCGCGCTCAGCTTAATCCTCAACCTGTTTTGTCTGGCGCTCTTCTTTTTGATGCTCAATGCCATCTTCCTCGCCGCCATTCAAGTGCTCGTGTATGCTGGCGCCATTATGGTCCTGTTTTTGTTCGTGGTGACGATGTTGACACCCGAGGGGGGCGACGCTGCAACCGTCGACCGTCTGGGTGCTATGCAGCGGACCGCCGCTATCGGACTGGGAATCATCCTGGCGGGAGCTTTTGGCTATATCCTGATCTCACAGGTCCGTCTCAGTCCATCCGCTATGGCGACCGGTGCCAATGATCTCTTCACAGTCATGAACCGGGATGGCAATACCGAAGCCTTTGGTCTGGCGCTCTTCCACGGCTACCTGCTACCATTCGAGGTGACAAGCGTCATTCTTGTCGCCGCCATCCTCGGCGCTGTCGTCCTGGGACGTCGTACTACCAGCGGTAGTGGACTATCCGCCGGTAGTGGACTATCCGCCGGCAGCGGACCATCCGCCGGCAGCGGACCATCCGCTCGGGAGGAATAGGTAATGCCCGTTCCCGCTAATGCATTGCTGTTTGTCAGTGCGATGCTCTTCACCATCGGCGTGGTCGGCGTCCTCGTGCGCCGCAATCCGCTTGTCATATTCATGTCGATCGAATTGATGCTTAACGCGGTCAATCTGTCCTTCATGACTTTCGCCAATGCCCTCCATTCGGTGGATGGCTGGATCTTCGTCTTCCTCGTGCTCTCCGTTGCGGCGGCGGAGGTGGTTGTCGGGTTGGCGATCATTGTCTCGGTCTTCCGCACACGGCAAGAGATCGACGTGGACGATTTTAATACGATGAAGGGATAAGGGGGACGTGTGGCCATGCTGACGCTTACGCCCCTGTTATTGGTGTTCCCGCTTGCCGGGTTCGTCATTCTGGGACTTTTTGGCCGCCTATTACCGCGTGTGGTCGTTTCAACCATCGGTTGCGGCGTCATCTTCCTCGCATTCTTGGTAGCGTTGGGAAACTTCTTCGCGTTGGGCAGCGCGACCAGTGCAGGTCAAATGGTATCCAATGAACAGATTCAATGGAACTGGGTGACGGCTGGTGGCCTACAGATTCCATTTGGACTGCTGGTCGATCATCTTTCAGCTATCATGATGCTGGTGGTCACTGGGGTTGGCTTGCTTATCCATGTCTATAGCATTGGCTATATGTCAGAAGAGCGACCGGTAGCCTTTGCCCGCTTTTTTAGCTTCATGAATCTCTTTATCTTCATGATGTCATTGTTAGTGCTGGCCAATACCTTCCTGTTTTTACTCGTGGGTTGGGCAGGCGTCGGCCTGGCTTCGTTTCTGTTGATTGGTTTCTGGTATACGCGGCCGAGCGCGGTCGCGGCGGCACAGAAGGCCTTCGTCATCAATGTCATCGGCGATTTTGGCTTGATGCTGGCGATCTTCTTGATGGTCGGCAAATTCAATACGCTGAACTATAGCGGAACGATCTTTCCGCATAATGGCGCCGCGTTCAGTGCGGGCGAAATGACCACGACCGCCATTGCGCTACTTCTACTCGTGGCTGCAGCGGCGAAATCGGCACAATTGCCGTTGCATGTCTGGCTACCCGACGCGATGGAAGGCCCTACTCCCGTCAGCGCGCTGATCCATGCCGCTACCATGGTGACCGCTGGGGTCTACCTTGTCGCGCGCAGCCATGTGATCTTCGAAAACGCGCCGATCGCGACTATCGTCCTGGCGGTGATGGGGGGCGCTTCGGCATTTTATGCCGCGACTTCGGCACTCTTCCAGTACGATATTAAACGCGTTCTGGCTTACTCGACGATGAGCCAGTTGGGCTATATGTTTATGGGCGAGAGTGTTGGTGCGGACAGCGCGGCGATCTTCCACCTGATGACGCACGCGTTTTTCAAGGCGTTGCTCTTCATGGCCGCTGGTGGAGTGATCCACGCGTTGCATGGAGAGCAAGATATGCGTAAGATGGGTGGATTACGATCGCGGTTACCAATCACCTACTGGTCGTTTATCGTTGGTGGGTTAGCGTTAGCCGGTATCATACCTTTCGCAGGTTTCTGGTCGAAGGACGCCATCTTGAGCGCGATCCTTGCCCAAGCGCAGACGCAGCAGAGCGTGGGCCTCTACGTTCTTTGGTTGGTGGGTCTGGTGACGGCGTTCTTGACGGGACTCTACATATTCCGCCTGATTTTTACTGTCTTCCATGGTGAACCGCGGGCGAGATTCGACCATGTGCACGAGGTCGGCACCCCGATGACGGCACCAATGGTGATTCTCCTGGTGCTCGCGACCGTTGGCGGCTTTATCGGGACGCCGTTCGCGGATGCTTTTAGCGCCTATCTGAAACCCGCGACCACCGTATTTCAGGATCATCTGGGCGGACAATCGTTCGCGACCGAAATTGCAGCAATTTTGGTGGCGTTGGCCGTGGGATTGGCAGGTATCGCGTTAGCCTGGCGACGCTACGGGCGCCAGCCTGCCCTATTTACCACGAATACCAATCCGGTGTATCTCCTGTTAGCTCATGCGTATTATTTGGATCCGCTCTTCAACGCCGCCATTGCGCAGCCGGTGTTGATGCTGGGACGCGGACTCAACACGGTCATTGAGCGCTGGACGCTGGATGGCGGCAGCCTGGGCGTAGCCCACGTCGTGAACTGGCTCAGTCGGAGTTTGCGTCGTACTGAGACTGGCTATGCTCGCAACTATGCTCTTGCCATCGCCTTCGGCGCTATCGTGATTGTGGGCGCGTATATTGTTGCGATGTCCCGCTGAGTATGTGCTGGCTTGTGAGCAGAGGTGTTGGCGGTTTGCGACTCGTCAGCGCCTCTGCTACTTTGTGGGGAACTTCTCACCAACCCGCCGCAACTCCTTCGGCGCGCGGATCGCTGCCACCCGCCATAACACCTAATGTCTGGTCAAAGGTGATGCCTTGCGCGTAGCCCATCATGGCATCCCACCCGTTTGTCGTCGCCACGGCATGCCCCATATCGCGTAGCGAATCGACGAGTCCGTCTGGAACGCGATCTTCGATGAGTATCCGCTCACCCCCCTCTTTATCAGCTCCATGGACCCAGCGTGATTGCTCGATTGCTTGCTGAATGTTCAGTCCATACTTCACGACGGCAGTATACACTTGCAGATGCGTCTGGGCCTGGCCATCGCCACCCATCGTTCCGAAAACCATGATGGGTTTCCCATCACGCATCGCCATTGAGGGGATCAGGGTATGCAGAGTACGCTTGCCGGGAGCGAGGGCATTAGCGTGCGTGGGATCAAGGACGAAATACGCCCCTCGATTCTGGAGCACGATGCCCGTGTCATCCACCACGACACCGCTACCGAATCCCATGTAGTTGCTCTGAATCAAAGAGACCACATTGCCTTGCCCATCGGCGGCGCAGAGGTAGATCGTGTCGCCCGTGAAGCCCCCTGGTGCGACGGAAGTGGCGGCATGGGCAGGATCGATGAGCGCGCGCCGGGTCGCGAGATAAGCGGGATCGATCAGCGCCGTGGGATCGACAGTCATTGCCTCCGGATCGGTCAGATAAGTGGCGCGATCCGCGAATGCCAGCTTCTTGGCCTCGATTTCCAGATGGATGGTTGCCGTGCTGAGCGGAGCATCGCCCAATGCCAGCTTGTCTACCAGGCCGAACATCTGAAGCGCCGTCACTCCCTGCGTATTGGGCGGGAGTTCGTAGATCTGCCAATCGCCAAATGCTATACCCAGTGGCTCAACCCAATCACTGTGGTGGGCCGTCAGGTCTGCTTTGGAAATGAGTCCGCCTTCGCGGCTGAAGAATTCTGCAATCTGCTCCGCGATGGCGCCGCGATAGAATGTCTCGGCCCCTTCCTGTGCGAGGGCACGAAAGGTGCGCGCCAACGTGGGGACGCGCATGATCGCCCCGACCGGTGGCACCACGCCCTCCGGCAAAAAATGTTGATGCCAGGAGCGATGAGTGTCGGGTAGGCTCCCCATGACGCTGAGCGCCCGATGTAGCCCGGGACCCACTGCAAAGCCTTCTTCGGCATAACCGATAGCTGGTTCTAGTGAACGCGCCAATCCCAGCCGACCAAAGCGTCGCGCGGCAGCCTCCCAGCCATCGGCGCAACCCGGCACTGTGATGCTATGTATACCGCGTACGGGCATGGTAGCATATCCCAATGCGTGATAGTGGTCGATGGTGGCGGCGTTTGGCGCACGACCACTGCCGTTCAGACCATACAGTTTCTGGCTGGCGGCATCATAGATGATCATAAAGACATCGCCACCCAGACCACAGACGAATGGATACACGACCTGCAGCATCGCACTGGCGGCAATCGCGGCATCGACCGCGTTGCCCCCGGCTTTTAAGATATCCAGGCCAGCCTCGGCAGCCAGGTAATGTGGTGCGGCGACCATACCACGACGGGCAAGCGTGACGGGACGATGTTGGGGAGCGGTGGTCATGCGATTGCGTTCCTCCTCGGTTTCTTATCTGGTATTATAGAACGGGCAAAGGGATCTTAGGGTGTAATCTGCATGAGATATGCGCCACTCCCACCTAGCACATCGCAGGATCAGGGGTCCAACATTCTTGGAAACCTGAGTGGAACAGAGCGATCTCAGCGCATATGGATACTGGGGAGTGTATCTTGGCGGCGAGTGGTAGTGATTTTTTGAAGTTGTAAGTACTCAGTGAGCGTGTAACTGCTCCCATTTGCCACCGCGACCGCGCAATCCGTCGAAAAGAGCGCGGAGTAATACTCGCCAGCGGCGTGGCTTCATGAGGTTGGAACGGTCCTCGCTGACCAGGAGTCGGTAACCGCGTTTCGCGATATAGGGCAAACTACCAATATATTGAGCCGTGGAGCCATGTGCTTTCATATAACGAATATTATTCCGTATATAGTAATACAGAACGGTATTCGACCCTTTGCCTGCCGAGCGCGTCTCTTTATGCCAGATGCGCGATTGGGGGGCAAAGACGATGACACAGCCAGCTTTCGCGGCGCGCGCGCAGAGATCAGACTCTTCCAGGTACAAAAAATAACTTTCGTCAAAGCCTTGTGTCTGTTCCAAAATCTGGCGTGAGATGAGCATGCTCGTACCAACGACATGCATGGTCTCGATATTCGCGTCATATTGGCCGGTATCTACTTCATCGGCGCCCAGACCATAGACATGGCCTTTACGCCAGTTGATTTTGCCGCCAGCAAACCACAATACGTTCGGTGGGCTTGCATAATAGACTTTGGAGCCAACGATGCCGGCCTGCGACTGCGCGGCGGCTTTTATCAGCTCACCGAGGGCTTCCTTGTCCACGAATGTGTCGGGATTGAGAATCCAGACATAGTCTGTGTTGTGGTCCAGGGCATAACGGATGCCGACATTATTGCCGCCAGCATATCCAAGGTTCGCGCCTGTCTGGATGAAGGTATAATGGGGAAATGCTCCTTGAATCCGTTGCGCACTTTCATCTTTTGAGTCGTTATCGACAACAACTACCTCGTAGTTAGCATAATTGAGTTCACGTATCGTAGCCAGGCATTGAAGGGTATCACGCCAGGTATTATAGTTCAGAATAATGATGTGGACGCGTGGAGCAATGTTCAGCAAGTTTGACATACTCATTGGCCAAGACCGGGCGGCTATGCCACTCTAACAGAATGGCGATACTCGCCCGTGTTCCTTTCTGCGTTGGTAAGACAACTAAACGTGACTCTCTGTCATGATGAGTTGCGCCAATTTGATTGCAGCGTGTGTTGTTCTCGCAAAGACAGCGCCGATGACAACACAATGCGTGGCTTCACTGGTTCGTTCACGCGGCTCCGGGATGATGAAGACTTCGAGCTTGGTCGATGATACACCCCTACGCGTGGTACCGTCAAGCGAGCGTAAACAGGCGAGCTATCTCCCTATGCTTATCGCAAGCGCGCCCCTGATTTCGCCGTAGATGGTGGGGGAACTGGTTCAGCGGGGATCTGCTTGACGGCAAACAGGACTTTATAGCGCGTGTCGCCCGCCACCTCGGCGACCTGGCCAAAGACCTTGCTGATGCGTGGCTCGTAGGCCAGGAAGCGGTTGGCGACGAAGTAGAGTCGCCCACCAGGCTCCAGCGCTTCATACGCAGCTATGACGAACCGATCCGCCAATCCGGCAATCTGCTCATGGCGTTCATGGAACGGCGGGTTACAGATGACCAGCGAATAGCGCTGCTCGGCAACCGAATCCACGACATCCGCCGCTACGATCTGGATATTTGGTAGGTCGTTGGTAGTGACATTCCTCTGTGCCAGCGCTAGCGACGCCGCATCGGCATCCGTCATGACCACGTGCCCCTCCGGCGCTAACCTTGCCGCCACTAATCCCAGAATACCTGCGCCGCAACCGGGGTCCAGCACATGATCGTCTGGCCGCACTTCCATGGCATCAATGAGCATGGCCGTGGCGGGGTCGACATCGCCGCGTGCGAAGACCGCTGGATCTCGTCGCAAACGGAATGTCTGTCCTCGCAGCGTCGCGGTATAATCTGCGAAATATTCCGTCAGATCAGGTTCTGTGAGTGGACCGACACGGCGAGATGCAATGACACGTTGCCCTTTGCGGTACGCCTGGGGCACGGCATTGCCAAACAGCGTTTCCAGGCGTTTGCCCAACGAGATAATGCCCTGATTACGAGGTCCAGCAGCATAGAAAGCACCATCGGGAATGAGCCGTCGCGCCGCCACCACGATCATCGCGAGCAAGGCACGCGAACTGGGAAAGGTCCCGATATCGACAGCACAGATGTCGAATTGTTCTTCGCCTATTGCATCGAGTGTCGCGGCAAAACGCGCATCGATCACCTGTGCCTTGGCCTGTTCGATCTCCATGGTGAGTCGACGCCAGGTCGGTAGCCATGGCTCGATCGCGACGACACGGCCGGATGGGCCAACGCCGCGTGCCGCTGCTAGTACGACGGGGGCATCCACCCCCAGCAGCAAGACACGCTGCCCCGGCCGCGCTTGCAAGGCTCCCTCAAGGAGCTCGTCGGTATAGACACGGGGATCTGGCGTATGTGCCATCGGTCCCTCCTCATAGTGCATCAAGAGTTCGTCGGTCTATGTGTACCTTGTGGATCTCAGTATCGCACCTACGACCCAGCGTGGTACAGTATAGAGGCGAGAGTTATTATCGCACCGCTACACTGTACCACCACGTGCGGAGAGGAACGCCAGAGATGCCGGTCGATATCCATGAC
This sequence comes from Ktedonobacteria bacterium, assembly GCA_027459705.1. GTDB lineage: Bacteria > Chloroflexota > Ktedonobacteria > Ktedonobacterales > JACDGC01 > DAIDHM01. The sequence goes on from DAIDHM010000046.1 coordinate 8,578, forward strand.
ATTGAAGACCTGATTCAAGATCAGAACCAGTGGCGCGCCAGTTGTCTGAATCTGATCGCCAGTGAGACGACCCAGAGTGCGGCGGTCCGTGCTGTACAGAACTCAGATTTCATGGGGCGCTACGCCGAAGGACACCCTAACACTCCCAATGAGACGAACCGCTATTACCAAGGGACGCGCTATATCGATGCTATCGAACGGCTGGCGGAACTCGAGGTCAAAGCGTTGCTTGGCGCGCGCCAGGTCGACGTGCGACCAATTAGCGGCAACGCGGCCAATACGGCCGTGGCGCTCGGCATGTTGCGCGGTGGTGATAGCATTATCGTCAATTCGACGGATGCGGGTGGCCACATCAGCCACGCGGCGATCGGCGTCTTTGGTCGTCGCATCCAGTCACGGGGCATGGCGCTCAATAAGCCAGGTGAGGCTTCGGGCATTCCAATGCACTTCTGGCCGCTGACGGCTGATCGATATCATACCGATGTCCCTGCGGCGATCGCATTAATCGAACAAGTGAAACCGCGGATTGTCGTCCTGGGCAAATCGCTCTTCCTCTTCCCCGAGCCGGTACGCGAATTGGCGGAAGTCTGCGCGCATCTGGATATCCCGATTCTCTATGATGCCGCGCATGTTCTGGGACTCATCGCGGGTGGCGAGTTTCAACAGCCCCTTGTTGAAGGGGCGACCTGGATGACCGCCAGCGTTCACAAAACCTTTCCCGGTCCACAGCGTGGCATCGTCTGTGCCGCGCTGGACCCAGAAGCGGAGAAAAAGTACTGGAATCCAATCGATCGCGGCGTATTCCCTGGATCATCCAGCAATCATCATCTCAATACTCTCCCAGGTTTGGTGGTCGCGACGCGCGAGATGCGTGCCTATGGCGCGGCTTATGCGCGAGCGACCATCGCCAATGCGCAAGCCTTTGCGCAGGCATTGCACGAACTGGGCGTGGTGGTCGAAGCGCGGGAGTTTGGCTTTACCCGCAGCCATCAGGTCGCCATCAATGTTGCCGAATTTGGGGGAGGCGTAGAGAGCGCCAAACGGTTGGAGACGCAGAATATCATCGTCAATTACAATTTACTCCCTGGCGACAGTGATCCGCGCGCGCCTTCTGGAATCCGTATGGGCGTGCAGGAAATGACCCGGTTTGGCATGGATGCTGGGACGATGGGCGAAATGGCTCAGTTGTTGGCCGATGCATTGCGGGGCAAGGTTGTTCGTGACGAGGTGACTGCTCTGCGCGAACGCTATCACGCATTGCACTACGCATAGCTGCAGTGATTCCTTGCGCTTACGCCCTATGTCTGCTATGATGCCTGATATCTCCAGGCATCATAGCAGCTTAATGGAATCAGTTGGCACCCGGCCTTCCGGCAATGTGATCGCGCGTGGGGAGATCTCTTGGAGAAGACTGAAGGGTTATCGGCGCGACGTGTTGCGAACGCGTCGACTCGCTGGCGTGCGCCCTGGACCTGGCGATTAGCAATGTCTGCCGGTGCCAGCGCGACGGGGCTGGTGGCGGTGGGTATTCTGGCGTTGCTCGCGCCAGCGCCCACGAACCAACTCGTCACGAGCATTACCAATGGATTCGGCGGTAGCAGTCTGGCGACCGTATGGCCTTTTCTGTTGCTCATCGTAGTCGTCAGCGTTACCGTCACGCTTGGCGTGTATCACCTCGTGCGCGACTTTATCCTGATCCAGGGATGGCGACGCTATCTCACCCATGTCGCTTCCGAGCTGAGTGAACAGACTCATCGCCATGCGCGTCTCGTCGCGCTGGGATATATTCCGCAAGCCCGGGTTGCGCAGGCCGGCACGCCTGGTAACCCGCAACGCGAACCGCTGGCGGCAGCGCTCATGTCTTTTCCGCGCGTCTTATTGCTGGGGGACGATGGCGCTGGAAAATCTATCGCGCTCCAGCGTCTGGCATTGGAGATCGCCAGATCGGCGCGGTTAGGGCGCATGCTCACGGGTCGCCAGCTTGTACCGATTGTCGTCTCTTTCGCGCGCTATGCCGCTGCCGATCCCGATGAATCTGGGATCCGTGTGGCTTTCCTGGTCGAGCGCGTGCGGCACTACGGCGCCCGAATATTGGCTGGCCAATTGCCTACGCTGCTCCGACGCGGACGTGTGGCTTTGCTGCTCGACGGATTGGATGAAGTGCAACCAGCGATCGCCCTCGCTGTGCTTCGCGAGTTGCACAGTGGCTTACGCGGTGTCTACCAGAATGTACGCATAGTAATGACCTGCCGTACTGCCGCCAGCGAGGCGTTATTGACCGAAGCCCCACTCCTGAAGTTTTTGACGAGCTTGCAATTGTTGCCACTCAGTATGGAAGAAGGCCGCCAGATCATTCGTCGGGCTGGCCGCGCAGGCGCATTGGGGGTCACCGCTCCAGAAACAATCTTGACGGAGATCGATCGGCGCGATCTCTGGCCGATCATCACCAGCCCAGCGACTCTGGCTATGTTGATTGAGCTCGTGGGGGCCAGCCAGATGCTCCCCGCAACGCGCGCACAATTGATTGCCGCCTATGAGCATCTCCTCTTGCAGCGTCTGCCCCACCCACCTGCGCCCATTATTCTGACGCGTCGTGCCCTCGGGTTGCTGGCATTGGCATTACGCCTGACGGGAAACGCGGAGATCACTGGAACCCAGGCGTGGAATGAACGCGATGCGGTCAAAACCATTCTGGCTGATACAACTTCCGCCGCAACGGCGCTCGGCGGCGCTTCTCGCCCTATTCCACGATTGGATGAGCAAGATCTCGCGAGCGCTCTGGAAGCTGCCGTACAGGCAGGTATTCTGGAACGTGGGTCGGATGGCTCAAGCCTCAAGTTCCAGCATTCGTTATTGCTCTATTTGGCAGCGGCGCGCCACTTTGATACACATGATGCTGGTTTGGGGCGGATCTCACCCATGCTTTTGCGCCCGGAATGGATGGAGATATTGATTCTCTGGGGCGGTCTGACCACTGATCCTACGGGGCTAGCAGAGCGAATCAGCCGTTTCGCTACGACACCGGCAGGGGTGGCCGCTGTGGCGCGCATCGCAGACCTGGCGCAGGTTGAGCCTTTGGCGCATGCCCTGGCGCTCACCGTGGGTGTAGTGAACCTGGCCCATCAAGTGACGATCCCACCTATCGATGCCGCCGATCAGGCGAAGAGCGAGATATCGCAACAACATCTGCGCGATCTTTTTGATCGCGTGCTACGTTATGGAGTCGATGATCAACAAGAGGAAGCGCGAAATCGGCTCCGTATGGCTTTGCGCATCTGTGAAAGCGCCACCGCTGGCGAATTGACCCTGACCTTGATGCAATTGGTGCGATCTAGCGTTGTCAATCGCATTCTGCGGGCGCAGGCCGTTCAGACGCTCGGTCTACTGGCTTCGCCCTCTTCACTCGCCGCCCTGACCCACCTGTTGTTGGAACCAGATCCAATTGTGCGCGACGCGCTGAGTCGCGGTTTCCACCTGGCGGGGGCAGAGGCTGCTGGTGCGCTACTGGATCTGCTGGCTAGCTATCCAGTTGGGGAGACGATTCATAAACGGGCGTTGGATGCTATCGCCGCCGTCGATGGGCCAGCAGTGACGCCCGCGTTGGAACGGCTACATGCGACGGAAGCCGCCCTCCGTGCGGCTTCCGCTGAGGCGCTGGGGGTGTTGCGCGACCGCCGTGCGGTTGATCCGTTAATTGCGGCGATTCAGGATAGTCAGACCTCTGTGCAGATCGCCGCGATGCACGCACTGGGTCGTATCGGCGATCTCCGGGCACAACAGGTGATTCTGCCCTTGCTGCAAGATTCTGACGAACAGAAGCGCATGGCTGCGGCGTACGCGCTGGGGATGATGCGCAGCGACCGCGCGTATAAACATCTCATCAAGTTGCTGGAAGATGCACAGCCGCGGGTGCGTGCCGCCGCCGCCGAGGCTCTTGGTCATATCGGTGACTTACGCGCTGCCGATGCGTTGCGCCAACACCTCAGCGATCGCGACGCCTGGGCGCAGGCTGCCGCTGCCACAGCCCTCCGCGCGCTGGGGCAGCGCAACTAGCCATCGTGGCGCTTAGGCCGCTGGAGTCCAGAGCTTCAAGTTTTTCATAATCGCGTTCCCATAATCGCGGCCGTTATCATAGCCTTCGCCCAATCCCAAAAATCCCTGGGGAAACGTCGAGTCTGTTACCTGGGCAGCCTCGACGCCATTCACAAAGAGTGTGTAGGTATTCCCACGGACGACGACCCCCAGGGTATTTGTATCGGTCTTGCCCTGCAAGAACGGGATCCGTTGATCGCTCAGTGAGACGATCTTCAAGGTCGTCAGATGGTGGTTGGTGTCGAACGCGACGAAATTAGCCGTGATATGGGTGCTATCGTTATTGTCTAAAAAATAATAATAACCCCCATTATCGCTGGCGTGTATCACAATACCAGCACCACCACCAAGCGTTTGAACATCGACCTGCACTGCGAAATCCGCGAACTCAGTGGCAGTTTTTGCCAGACAGAACCCCAGGATAGATCCCGCAATCGCATACCCACTCGTGCCCAGGGTGCAGGAATACAGCAAATAACTCGTCTCGTCCCAATGATTGCCTTTACTATTGTCCACTAACGGATCATCTTGCTCCTGCCACCCGGCAGGAATGAGCGAGGTCAGCTTGGGTGTTGTGGACTTCGCGGTTGTGCCATTGGGTGTGCCACCGCCATTGGTCTGGCCATGGGATGTCGGCAGGAATGGTAATGCTGGTTTCACAATCAGGATAGTAGCCAGGACGATGACCAGAATTGCTCCGAGGATGCCGCTCAACCATGGAAATCGTCGAATCCCCGGTCGCGGTAGTTTGTTAGCAGGTTTCGGAATATAGTGGGTGATGGCAGTGACGAGTTGGTCGAAATCATGTTGGAAATCAGGATCCTCACGTAAACGAACGGCATTATAATACACCAGCTGGTTGATACTCTCTGGCAATTCTTGCTCGCGAGGCATGAGCGTATTCTGGACGAGGATTGGGATGATTGGAACCTTGAGGCGAAAAGCGCTTTCGATCTCCACACGCAACGGGTCCGCAGGGTTATCTATGCGTCGTTGGCCATCAGTGGCAGGGGTTATCCATTGCGGCCCGATAACCACCAGGCAGACTTTCGCGTCGCGCATCGACTCGGTGATCTGTGTGCGAAAGTCCTGGCCGATTTGGATGCTATCCACATCACGGAAGACGACTTCGTTGCCAAAAACTGCGCGGAGTCGATCCACCAATCGATCGACCATGAGCTTTGCATCATCACGACGGTATGAGATAAAGATTGAGCGCACTTTTGTTTCCCATCCTCAAGTGGAGAGATGTATGGAAGGATTCAGGAATCAACTCATATCGGTAGTCTGTTAACAAACTACCTCTGCGGCATGTTGGTGATGGAATCACGGAATATCTTCCTGGGAGTGGTTCCTTGAATCCTTGGTACAAGTATAATAGATGCCTGCGTTGTTGTCTACCACTCAATATAATAAGCACAATGCATATCGATCGGATCGGTCTGGCGTATGCGGGAATAGTGTGGCATCTGGGTACATCTATGCAACAATGAACGAGGGAATGACCGAATGTACTCGCCACCCCCTCGCTCACCCTAGCTAGCCTAGCCGGCTTTTCAGCCAGATCGTAGCTTCCGAGCGCGGCACATTGACCTGTTTTTGATCCTCGGCGGCATCAGGCGATGCCGCCATATCGCGGATGGTCATCGTGTCATTGGCAAGCTCATCAGCACCGATGAGGGCCACGAAACGAGCGCCGCTGGCGTTTGCCGTACGCATGTGGGCTTTGACGGAGCGTTCGCCGAAACCTAACTGAACACGCAGGTCCGTCGCGCGCAGGTGTTGCGCCAGCACTGACGCCACGGCGCGGGCTGTGGCACCGAGTGGTGCGATATACACCTGAGGCGTCGGTGTAGGCGGGATGGCGACGCCCTGCTGTTCCAACAGGTCAATCGCGCGTTCCATGCCCGAGCCAAAGCCGATACCTGGAGTTGGTTTGCCGCCGAGTAATTCCACCAACCCATCATAGCGACCGCCGCCCCCAATGGCACTCTGCCGTCGGCCAGATTGCTCTGGCGCCAGTTCGAAGACGGTGCGTGTATAATAATCCAGCCCGCGTACTAGCAAGGGATTGATGGTATATGGTAGCCCCATCGCATCGAGCAGTTCGCGTACGGCGGTGAAATGGGCTGCGCACGGCTCGCAAAGCCGATCCGCGATCTTGGGAGCCGCGGCGATCTTCGGCTGATCGCGTGGTTCTTTGCAATCCAGCAAGCGCAAGGGATTTTTCAGCAGACGAACCTTGCAGTCATCGCAAAGGTCGTCCTGGAGCGGAGTATAATAATCGACTAGCGCTTGGATGTACGCGGGGCGACAGGTCCTGTCCCCGATGCTATTCAATTGGATAACGATATCACGCGCGCCCAGTCGCTGGTAGATATCCCACAGCAGGGCGATCATCTCGGCATCCAACGCGGGATCAGACTCTCCCAGTGCCTCGCATCCAAACTGATGATGTTCGCGATAGCGACCTTTCTGAGGCCGTTCATAGCGGAAGATTGGGGTGCGCAGATAATAGAACTTCACTGGCTGTGGCAAGGTGTGCATACCGTGTTCGATGTATGCGCGGATAGTCCCGGCGGTGCCCTCTGGCTGAAGCGTCAGGCTCGTCTCACTGCGATCTTTGAAGGTGTACATCTCCTTCTCGACGATGTCTGTGCCTTCGCCGACGCCACGCGCGAAGACGCCAGTCTCTTCGAAGAGCGGCGTCTCAATTCGCTGGTAGCCATAGCGCTCACAGGTCTCGCTTACGGCACGTTCGATCATGCGCCAGGCCATCGCATCTTTGGGCAGGATATCACGGGTTCCCTGGACGGACTTAAAGTGTGGCATGCTGTGTTTCCTCAAACATTATCAACGAATATACGGAATGTGGGCACCATTGGGTGCCAGCCCGTAAAGGAGAGTGTGGAGCAGGGAATGTGGGAACTGGGGCATGAGGGCCTATATCGCAGATCATACGCAGGCGATGATCGCTGATCAATCTGGCCCGCCCCTGCCGTGGAAGGGGCGATAATGATAGCGGATGAGCAATTGACGCATGTCGCGCGATCCCTCCACCCTAAGTAATCATAGGTAGTATATCTCATAAGTGAGAGGGGGATCAATGAAAAAAGCCCGTGGCGTACCGGTGCGTCGCGGCGTTTCAGCGCAGTCGATTGCCTCGCTTGCTCATATTTGCGCCAGTATGGTATGATTTTGAAGGTCCATTCTCGCAATAGTGGTGGCGAGTGATGATCCGACGATCTGGACCAATAACTGAAAATGTGAAGTCAAGATAAACGCTATGAGCGATTTGCTCTCTCTTACTGCCCCACGTGTAGAAGAACACGATGGGCGGAAAGTGTTGCTGGTTGGCAAGTATATCCAGTCGATTGCGGTAGATGACGATCATGAATTCGATGTCTGGGACGCCTTTATTCCGCGTCATCGCCATCCCTGGCGCGTACTAATCCTGGGCGCCGGTGGTGGCACAATCGCCACACTGCTCACCCAAAGCTATGGGCCGATTGCCATCACGGCTATCGAACGTGATCCCGCAGTCGCACAGTTGGCGCGTGCGGATTTTGGCCTGGTGGATCTACCTAATGTCCAGCTCTTGGAGGCGAACGCTTTTGACTGGGTCGTGACGGATGACCAGTCCTATGACCTTATCTGCATTGATCTCTATGTGGCTGGCGAGATTGTCCATGGCGTCTTTGCTACCACGTTCTTGCGACAGATTGCGCGACTACTTACTCCCGGCGGTATAGCCGCCTTCAATTTGTTCAAGACCAAGCGAGTACCAGAACAGATGCACCGACTCAGCCGCATCTTCAATATCGTGGATCGTATCGATATCGGCGGCAATATTGTCGTCCATTGTATGCGCGACTGACCTTGTAGGAGGCAGTTACCTCTAGCGCTATAAAAATCCGCGTTCTCTGGCGATTTTGGCGGCGTGAGTGCGATTCGCTGCATGCAATTTCAACAGAATCGCGCTCACATAATTCTTGATGGTGCCAAGCGACAGGATCATGGCATTGGCGATGTCTCGGTTGCTCGCTCCTTGTGCCAGAAGTCGCAAGATCTCGATCTCTTTATCCGAGAGTTCGTCTTGCCCCGCTTGAGTAGAAAGCTCTGTCGCTGGTGATTTGCTGGTCGGCGATAGATGTCCCTCTTTGCCATAGCGCATCAACATGCGCGTGGCGATCCTCGGTTGAATAATGGACTCGCCCATGACGATAAGGCGAATGGTTGCGAGAAACTCTTCGGCGGGCACATCCTTGAGTAGGTAACCCTGCGCGCCAGCGGCGATCGCCTCAAAGACCAGGTCGTCATCATCGAATGTAGTCAAAATAAGGATCTTCATTGAGGGAAAGCGGGTGGTGATCGATGCGGTCGCCTGGACGCCATTCATATGCGGCATCTTGATATCCATGAGCATGATGTCGGGTGAGAACGCCTCAGCTATCTGGATGGCTTGCAGCCCATCGCCCGCTTCGGCGATGACTTGCATATCGGGCTCTTGCTCACAGACAACACGCAAGCTCTCGCGCATGAGGCGCTGATCTTCACAGATCGCTATCCGGATGGGGGTAATTCGTGTTTGATCACTCATGGGCAATCACCTGAAAATCAGATATCCGCTCGAAATTCTCGCTTGCAGTATATGGAATGATACATTCAACCACCGTACCACGTGGTTGGGCTGGTCGCACGGTGCAAGAACCTTGTAAGTATTCGGCACGCTCGCGCATACCCTGGATCCCAAAATGCCCATCGCCCATTACTGGCCGCCCTGGAGGATGCATTGGCAGACCACAGCCATCGTCCATAATCGTCAAATGTGCCAGATGTTGGGTGCGAGTCAGACTCACGCACAGCTTCTGGGCCTGCGCGTGTCTTTCGGCATTGGTGATTGCCTCTCTACCAATGCGCAGCAGGGCATGGCAAACTGCTGATGGCCAATCGTCTGTCTCTGTCAGAATTTGCAACTCGACCTGCCAGCCAGTGCGTTCGGCTGACGCATGGACCGCGCGCGTCAATTCAACCCCAACCGCGTTGGGCTCATCTAATGGAGTACGCAACAAAGCCAGAGTGCCCCGC
>DAIDHM010000100.1 GCA_027459705.1 Ktedonobacteria bacterium
GGGGACATGACCAACCGCAACGGGCAGACGCTGACGTATGATAGTCTGCAGCGCAATCTCGCGTGGACAGCGGCGGCGCCGTCCTCCGACAGCGCCAGCTATGCCTATGACGGCGAGAACACGCGCGTGCAGGAGAGCGCCACAACCAGCGGGGTGACCACGACGACCAGCTTCATCGGCACGCTCGCCGAGGTGGCGACGACCAACGGGGTGACCACGACGACGACGTACTACGACGCCGGGCCGGTGCAAGGGGTGGCGAGCAACGGCGGGGCGGTGAGCTTCCTATTGCGCGAGGAAGCCTTGGCGATGTTTGAGCACGCCCTGGCGATCGATCCCAAGCTCACGATCGGCTATATTCGCAAAGGCAACCTGCTCATGACTTTGGGGCACCATGCTGAGGCGCAGACAGCTTATACTCAAGCGATCACTTATGGACCAAAAAATGTGAATGGTTGGAATGGCCGCGGAATCAGTCTGCAAGGCCAGGCAGACTATGCGGCCGCGTTGGCTGACTTTGAGGAGGCAACAAGCGTCAACCCGACCTATACTCCGGCATGGGTCAATAAAGCAAAAGTGTTGCATAACCTCAAACGTGATGAGGAAGCGCTAGCCACTATTGCGCATGTTCTGGAGCTTGATCCCCACTCTGGTGCCGCATGGCTCACGAAGGGCCAGATTCTGCAAGCCATGCACCAGGAACGTGATGCCCTGGTCTGTTTCGACCAGGCGACAACCTTGCACCCGGATGTTGCCAATGGTTGGTATATGCGGGGACTGTTGCTGGTCATGTTGCAGCAATATGCGGAGGCGATAGCGAGTTATGACCGCGCGTTGCAACTGGATCCAACCGAAGCGATGATCCTCGCTGATAAAGGTATCGCGCTTGGTAAATTATGGCGATACAAAGATGCCTTTATTGCGGTTGATCAGGCGATCTCTATTGCTCCACAATCCGCCTATGTGTGGTTCGTAAAAGCGCAAGTGTTGTATATGGCGGGGCGGAATCGCGAAGGTCGCGCGGCGCATGACCACGGGTTAGCGCTCAAAGCGGTAGCGAAAGCGTAAGCGTAGCTGCTACTCTGGCTGATCGGATCGGACGCGGAGCGGTCGGGCATTATGGTATCATACAGAATAACGCCGATAATCCGTGACCACCCTGGCGCGGGAAACGGTGCCATGGAGAGTTCCGACGATGATCGCTATCCTGGACTTTGGTGCGCAATATACCCGTCTCATCGCACGACGGGTCCGTGAATTACAGGTCTATTGCGAAATTTTCCCGGCGTCAGTGACTGCCGAGGAATTGCGCGGGCGGGCATGCCAGGGGATCATCTTCTCTGGTGGTCCGATGAGTGTCTATGATGTTGGTGCGCCAACGCCCGATCCGCTGATCTATGCGATGGATATTCCCATCCTGGGCATCTGTTACGGTATGCAACTGATGGCGCAGGCGCTCGGTGGCACCGTGACCCCCGCGACCGGGCGGCGCGAATACGGTCCGGCGCTGGTGCGATACCAGGTTGACGCCCCCGCGGCAAAGATATTCTCCCAGGTGTCCGCGGAGACTTCCGTCTGGATGAGTCATGGCGACAGTGTCACATCTGTGCCGCCAGGTTTCACAACGCTCGCCGCCTCCGAACAGAATCCGATCGCCGCGATGGGTGACGACCACGGGCGTATCGGCCTGCAATTTCATCCTGAAGTGACCCATACGGTCGAAGGGCGCCAGATGCTGGCGAATTTTCTGTTCGGTGTCTGTAACTGTACCCCTGACTGGACGACAGCCAATGTCATCGACGAAACCGTGGGGCGCATTCGCGCTCAGGTAGGAACAGATCGCGTGATCTGCGGCCTCTCGGGCGGGGTCGATAGCGCCGTCGCGGCGCTACTCATCCATCGGGCTATCGGTGATCAACTGACCTGCGTCTTTGTCGATACCGGCCTCTTGCGGGAGGGCGAGGCCACCCAGGTGGTCGAGACCTTCCGCGACACACTGCACATCCCATTGATCGCTGTCGATGCGCGCGAGCGCTTCCTGGAGACGCTCGCTGGGGTCGAGGATCCAGAAGAGAAGCGCAAACGCATCGGCGCGACGTTCATCCGCGTCTTTGAAAGCGAATCTGCGCGACTGGGTGATGTGCCATTCCTGGCGCAGGGCACCCTCTACCCTGATGTTATCGAGAGTAAGAGCCACGACACCCAGGCGTCACAGACCATAAAGACGCATCACAATGTGGGTGGATTACCAAAGGATCTGCGTTTCAAACTTGTCGAACCATTGCGGTATCTTTTCAAGGACGAGGTCCGCGCCATTGGCGCCGCACTGGGATTACCCGATGCGTGAGTCTGGCGCCATCCCTTCCCTGGACCGGGCCTGGCGATACGGGTCATCGGCGAGGTGACCGAGGAACGACTGGCAACCCTGCGCGCCGCCGACGCGCTCTTCATCGCGGAATTGCGCGCCGCTGGCCTGTATCGTGAGGTTGGCCAGGCCTTTGCCGTCCTCACCCCCATCCACAGCGTCGGCGTCATGGGCGATGGCCGTACCTATGGAAATGTCGTCGCGTTACGTGCCGTCACTACTGGGGATTTCATGACGGCCGACTGGACTCGACTCCCGTATGATTTGCTGGGCCGCGTAGCCAACCGGATCGTCAACGAGGTGCCCGCCGTCAATCGCGTGGTCTTCGATATTACCTCGAAGCCACCAGCGACGATTGAGTGGGAGTGAAGAGATCACAGGAGTTCGAGATCATGGCCGAGCCACAATTGCCCTTGATCGCGCTGACCCGCGAGCCGATTGACCACACCAGCCTGTGCGCTGCTGTCACTCACCCTGGCGCGGGCGCGGTCGTGACATTTGATGGTGTTGTGCGCGATAACGCTCGCGGAAAGTCCGTGCGGTACCTAGAGTACGAGGCTTACGATGAGATGGCGCTTGAGCGCCTGCGCGCGATCGCTCGAGAGGTGGAAGTGCGCTGGCCAGGGGCGCGCATCGCGATGGTGCATCGCCTAGGTCATCTTGAGATCGGCGAATCCAGCGTCGTCATCGTGGTGGCCACCCCCCATCGCGCCGATGCGTTCGAAGCGTGTCGCTATGCCATTGACACGCTCAAGACCACCGTCCCGATCTGGAAGAAAGAGATCGCGCTGAATGGTGAAGAATGGGTAGAAGGCTAAAAAAGGCCAAAAATCCCTTGACATTGCGCATGAGGTATGGCATACTACGAAAGCGTCACCAATGACGGTCAACGTTTTCTCCCCTACACACCAACGTCTACCTGGCGTTTCCGTTGTGCAAGGATCCATGTTCCGCTGAGGGGTATGGTCGAGAAAGTGTTCGCTCAAATACTCTTGCGAGTGCAATGGCGAACATAAAGAGCGAATGAACCAAATGGGTGAAGCGTTTGACACATCGCAAATGATTTGCGATAATAACAAAGT
>DAIDHM010000123.1 GCA_027459705.1 Ktedonobacteria bacterium
AATCTCTTCAATGACCAGAATAGCATCCTGATATGAGTAGCCACCGCCGCCGTATTCCACTGGGATGGTCATTCCCATGAAGCGTGCCGCCCGCAAGAGTTCCACAGCGTACCAGGGATACTCCTCGGTGCGGTCGGTTTCCGCCGCGCGCGACCCAAGCTGTACCGCAATCTCGCGGGCCTGCACCTGAAGGGCTTGCTGACGAGGGGTGAACTCAAACATTCGCAGATCCTTTCCTTCGATAAACACCGCTCAAAACAATCAGTCGTACCGCTAGCGTTAAGGGTACTCCCATTCACCTGTCCGTACTACTATGCTACGACTTCAACTGAAAGAGCGATGTGATTCGTGGACAATCACCTTATACTAATCGTCGGAGCTACAAGCTGTTGCGACAGGAAATCGGTGCTACGGCTGAGAGCATCCAGCCAGTTCGTAAGGTTTGGCAAACGATCGCGCGCTGATGCAAAGATCAAATGCCAGTCCGTCCTGATGGCTGAAGTCAGGCGGACTGAGAACGCGCTGTAGCTAGAGGGTTGTCGGTAGTGATAAAATGGAAACATGACAACGAGCGTACAGATACTCGACTGAAAGGCCGCAATCGCCTCACTTCACCAGCACTCCGCAACGCGGCATGAGAAACTCGCCAAGCAACCAGTGGAATATGCTTGCTTTTTACGCCAGTCACTCTCACCACCGGGAACACTCTCTTCCTATCGGGTTTGTCGGTATACAGTTCGCGAACAAAAGGAGCGCATCGCGTGATCTCTGCTCGACGTGACTCTCTGATCGAAGATTATCATGGAACGCCAGTGGCGGACCCCTATCGCTGGCTCGAAGATCCTGCATCACCCGAGACGCAAGCCTGGGTCACTGCCCAGAATGCCGCGACGCAGGCCTGGCTTACGGAGCACAGCCAGCGAACACACATTCAGGAGCGGTTGACTGAACTGCTCGACTATCCTAAACAAAGCACGCCTACCCGACGTGGGCACGATCTGTACTACAACTTCAATAGTGGGTTGCAAAACCAGGCAGTACTCTACCAGACAACGGATTCCGGTGGAACGCCGCGCGTCATCATCGATCCCAATACCCTCTCTGATGATGGCACTGCCGCGCTTACCACAACAACATTCACGGCGGATGGCGCGTTGCTGGCGTATAGCATCGCGGAACATGGTAGTGATTGGCAGATCTATCGCGTGCGTCGGACAGCGGATGGGGCGGATCTCCCTGATGAACTACGCTATTGTCGCTTCACCTCCATCGCCTGGCTCCCCGACAACAGCGGGTTTTATTACCTGCGATTTCGCGACCCGGCGACCGTGCCGATGGCAGAGCAATCCTTACATGGCTTCGTCTGTTTCCATCGGCTCGGCACGCAGCAGAGTGACGATGTGACGGTCTATGCGCGGTCCGATCAACCCAAGCTGCTCTTCAATCCTGAAATCACTGAGGACGGGCAATACCTGATCCTCACCGTCTGGGAAGGGACAGATCCACGCAATCGGGTATATTACTGGCCGTTACGTGACCAGGTACCAGTTGAGCAAGAATTTTGTGTTCACCTGCTCGATGACTTCGATGCCACGTACACATTTTTGGGGAATGAGGGACCGGTCTTTTATTTCCTGACGACCAACGCCGCGCCACTGCGCCGCATCATCGCCATCGATACACGCAACCCTGAACCGGCAGCCTGGCGTGAGATCGTGCCCCAAGGCCAGGCGGCTATCGAGTTCGCGCATTATGTCCAGCAAACGTTCATCGTCGTCACCTTACGCGACGTGCATCATGAAGTGCGGCGCTATGCGGCCGCTGGCGAAGACCTGGGCGAGATCGCATTACCGGGAATCGGCGCACTGGTCGGTCTCAGCGGACGAGCCCAGGACACTGATGTATTCTTGAGCTACACCTCATTCCTGCAACCACCAACCATTTATCGCTATGATTTGACGACCACACAACTTACCCCATGGCCAGACGCGCATGCCACGCGCGGCCCAGGTGGCTTCGATCCCGCCGATTATGTCACTGAACAGGTCTTTTACCCTTCGCGCGACGGCACGCGCATCCCGATGTTTCTCACCTACCGTCGTGGATTGACCCGTGATGGATCAACACCAACGCTGCTCTATGGCTATGGCGGATTCAACGTCACTCTCACGCCGGCGTTCTCGCCTTCGATCATCTACTGGTTGGAACACGGCGGCATCTACGCGGTGGCGAATCTGCGAGGCGGCGGCGAATATGGCGAAGAATGGCATGCCGCGGGTACACTGGAACGCAAACAGAATGTCTTTGATGATTTCATCAGCGCCGCGCAATGGCTGATATCCGCAGGATACACGCGCCGTGATCGGCTCGCGATCGAAGGGGGCAGTAATGGCGGCCTCCTGGTTGCGGCATGCGAGGTGCAACGGCCCGATCTCTTCGGCGCGGTGATCTGTCGCGTCCCGGTGATCGATATGCTCCGCTACCATCGCTTCACGGTCGGGCGCTTCTGGGTCTCGGATTATGGCGACGCCGAGCAGAACGCGGACCATTTCCGCTTTCTGTACGCCTACTCGCCATTGCACAATGTCCGTACCGGTGTCCCCTATCCACCGACGTTGATCCTCTCGGCTGATACCGATGATCGGGTGGTGCCGGCACATGCCAAGAAGTTCGCGGCGACTTTGCAATGGGCACAGAATGGCCCCGCGCCGATTCTTTTGCGGGTAGAGACAAAGGCGGGGCATGGTATGGGGAAGCCTACAGCCAAAGTGATCGAGGAACTGGTAGATAAGTTCGCGTTTCTTTTCGCGATCTTCGCGATGACCGCTTGAGGAATCTGCGACATGCCAAGACTGGACAACAAATAACCGGGGATGGCGGATTCTTATCCGCCATCCCCGGCTTGAGGGTAGAGATCAACCGGCGCTCAGGACATGTGTGTACGCTGTCGGGGGGCTTTCCCGGCAGCCACTGAGCGTTTCTTACGGGTCGTGGCAGACGCAACGCCAGGGAACCGCAGAATCTGCGCTTTGCGGGGATGTGGCGGTGGCGGGGACGAAGGCAATCGCGTCTCGTCTGGGTCCACAAGGAGATCCGGACCGCATTCCTCACAATATCCCGGCAGACCGAGGTCCGCGAGGAGGGCTTCGAGGCAACGGCGTTTCCTGAATTCCTCAATTGAAATCACTATACCCATGACGAACTCCTTGCGGGCTTTTTAGGCATTTCTTATATGCTATTGTACCTGGGAAATGCAAAAAAGACCAAGGAACATGACCATTCGCGCGCCATCCCAGCGAATTCTCCACGAACACCGTGGCACATGCTGGATTTACCCCTCGGCGATGCCACGCCTCATGGCGGCGACTCCCAAGCTCAACGCTACTATGACCGTACCAACCAGGACCAGTAAGTCGCGTCCTAACAAATCGGCTGACTGATAAAAAACCGCCATCTGCAGCGCATGCACGCCATAGGTCAGCGGATCGAAGATGGCGATAGTCTGCAGCCATTGTGGCTCAAAGGACAACACTCCTGTACCCCCTGCCAGGAAGAAAAGATAGAGCGCCGCATTGACCGTGATGGCGATGACCGGTTGCACGCGTTGCGCGAGCGCGCCTAACATTACTCCCAAACCCGCACTCAAGAGCGCCACCAACGCAATCACGAACAGTCCCGTCAGCCAGAAGATCCCCGTTGGTGTGATCCATCCGAGCAGCGCGGTCAGCATAAATATCAACAGACCCAGCCCAAAGGTAGTAGTGAAACCCGCCAATACCTTGCCCGTAATGACATCCGTATGCGTCGTGGGAGAGAGTAACATCTCTTTGATGGTGCGCGCCTCCCATTCGCGCGCCGCCGCCACACCGCCGCTGATCAGCCCCGCCACCATCAACAGCAGGATGAGCGTCGGCAAGACCGTGTATTGAAAGAGTTGCACGTCGTGTGGACGCAGATTATATTGCTGCATGGTCACTTTGATCGGGCTGGTGGGTCCCTGGGTCTGGTAATATTGTGTTATAGTATCTGGCACCGCCCGCCGGATGTCGTTGGTGAAGTCTAAATTCAAGTTATTCACCGTCACGTCGACCGTCGCCTTCTCGCCAGCCTGGACTGCCTGGCTGAAGCCCGCAGGCACCGTGATGATCGCGACCACCTGCAGGTCATGCAAGAGGATCTGCGCGCGCGTACTGTTTGTAACTGTCAATCTGAAGACATCGGCATGCTGTATGCTCGTGGCAATCTGCGCGGCCTGGGGACCCGGATCCGCCACGACCAATGCAACCGGACTGCGTCCCACCGCCGCCGATCCCAGCGCCTGGATTAGCAAGAGCGCCAATGCCGGCAAGATCGTAGCGGCGATATTCGTCGGAGTGCGCAGCCAGATCAGGATATCTTTACGCATGATCGCCCAGATAATTCGCTTGTGCATCGCATTCGATCTCCTCAATGTGCCGCTGTTGTACGCCGCAACACGAAGGTCGCCAGCGTCAACAAACCGATAGCGTAGATGACCAGCACGAGCACATTACCACCCAGACCCAGGGTATTCAGGGTGAAGCCATGGAAAGCGTGCTGCTGTAATACGATTGCGTAGTAGACAGGAAAGACCTGTGCCAACAGCTGGATGGCAGGTGTCTGAAACGAGATTGGTCCGAATGGTCCACTGAGGAAGAACAGTGGGATGGCAATGCCCATCGACAGCGCCACAACCGCCATGCGCTGTTTGATAAGCGCGCCCAAAAGGGTGCCAGAAGCCACGCTGATGATCAGGAAGAGGAGAGTGAATCCGACGACCTCACCCCAATACACCGGGTGGACACCAATGATGCCGATTAAAACAGCCAGCACCAACACCACACCAGCCAGGCTCACCGACGCCGCCGCCAACATTTTGCCCACCAGGATTGCCCAACGACTGGCCGGCGCGAGTAACAATTCTTTCACGGTCTCGCGTTCCCACTCACGTGCCATACCGGTGCCAGATTGTAAAAGCCCACCGATCAGCACTCCCACAACGAGGATGGAGACCGCCAGGTAAGGAATATAATCTGTGTCGAATCGATAGAGATCGTGCTCGCTGGGAACGATGGTGACGACATCAGGATAGGCCTGGGCATAAAAGAGCGTGATGGAGAGTGGCACGGCGCGTCGAATGTCATTGGTAAAATCCTGATTGAGGTTGTTGATGCGCACCTCGATCTGGACGGGTTGCTGGGCGGCGACGCGTTGATCAAAATCCGCTGGAATCGTGACAATCGCGACAATCGCCCCACTGTTGAGCAGATCTGTCGCTTGTGAAGCCGTGGCATGGCGTAGGCTGAACGAATGGGCATGACTCATGGCTGTGTAGAGATCTTGCGCCAGTGGCCCCTTATCCGCCATGACCACCGCCGTAGGCGCCTTGCTCCCCGCCAGCACGAAGAGACTGAGCAAGATCAAGAAATTCAGCGGTACAAAGACGCCGACAATGGTAAATATCCGATCGGTGAGGGCGATCTTGATATCATGTCGCACACAGGCCCAGATGACCCGCAGATCCGCTTGGAGGTTCGTCATACGCAATTATCCTTTTCGCGAGAAGGGTGATCCCTCTCTCAGTCGCGCAGATCTTTGCCCGTCAACAACAGGAAAACGTCGTCCAGGTTGGGCTCGCGAATGAGTATTTGCGTCAGATCGCCTTCGCGTGAGAGCACATTGACGATTGCCGGCACCGCGTTGCCGCAGCCATCCGTCACGATATGCAAGCGGGTTCCGTCGAGTGCGACGGTTCGCACGCCTGGCAGGGCGCGGAGTTCGGCCAGCGCTTGCGTCGGGACGGTCGTCTCAATCTCAACAACATTCCCGCCATAGGTGGACTTCAGATGGGCAGGGGTATCGATAGCGATGAGTTTCCCATGGTCGATAATCGCCAGCCGATCGCAGAGTTCCTGCGCCTCTTCGAGATAGTTGGTGGTCAGTAATACGGTGCGCCCCTGGGCCTTCAAGGTGAGGATATAATCCCAGATCGCGCGGCGCGATTGCACATCGACACCTAACGTTGGCTCATCCAGATAGATGACCTGCGGCTCATGCAGCAAAGCGCGGCCCAATGCCAGGCGACGCTTCATACCACCGGAGAAGGCGCTAACGCGCGAATCTTTGCGGTCGGTCAACTGCACCAGATCTAATGTGCGGGCGATGCGCGCGCGTTTCTCGCGAGGTGGTATGCCATAGAGATCAGCATGGAAATCGAGATTATCCCAGGCACTCAGCTCTTCATAGAGCGCGGTCTCTTGCGCGACAGCTCCCAGGATGGCGCGGACCTGACGGCTCTGGTGCCGCACATCCAGGCCGAGGATGGTGACGGTGCCACTGGTAGGACTGCTCAGGCCGCTGATCATATTGATGGTCGTCGTCTTGCCAGAGCCATTCGGTCCCAACAGACCAAAGATTTCGCCCGCAGCAATCTCCAGAGTGAGGTCGTCCACGGCACGATATGCACCGAATTGCTTCGTGAGATGCTGGATGGCGATTGCGGGTTGCGCTGCGTCAGCCG
This sequence comes from Ktedonobacteria bacterium, assembly GCA_027459705.1. Taxonomy (GTDB): domain Bacteria; phylum Chloroflexota; class Ktedonobacteria; order Ktedonobacterales; family JACDGC01; genus DAIDHM01. The sequence continues at coordinate 6,539 of DAIDHM010000123.1, forward strand.
CTGGTGAACCTGCAGGTATACCAGCGCGAACTGTTGGTTGTGACATGACTATTTCCCTTCCTGGTCCATCGTCTATGGCGCCATTGACGCCCAGTTCATGGTTCAGCGCGTTCGGAAGCGACGGTTCCAAGGGTATCGTGGAGGATAACCATAACCCGCTTCAGTGCCTGCAGATCTTCCGGCGCAATAGCGCTTGTCAGACGAGCGAAGAAGCTATCTACTTCTCCAGCCAAGCTGGCCAGGACCATACGACCCTCTTCGGTCAAATAGACGTGCACTACCCGGCGATCAACGTTGTCGTGAACGCGGGTTACCAGTCCATTGCGCTCCATCCGCCCGACGACATCTGTGACCGTCGGAGCATCGACAGCGAGGCGTTGCCCGATGACCCCGATCGGCAAACCATCTGCCAGGTTCAGGTGTGTGAGCAGGCCCCATTGGGGTGGCGTCAAGGTGTAATCCTTGGCATGTTTCTGGCACCAGCCGCGTAAGAAATCACCGAAGGTAGCGGCAATTAAACGGTGGATGTGCGCGATCCACTGCCCCAGAGACGAACGTTGTGGGTCCAACATACTGAACCTCCCACGGAATATATTCCTTACCTTATATTTTGAGTTCTAAATATTTGCCTCTGTAGTTAATACCAGATCCGAGACGGGGAGGTCAAGAGGAACGTCTCAAGCGGCGACTGCATCGGGATATGGCTGAGCCATGCGGCAGAGATATCTCTGAATCGCACATACGACCAGCAAGCGTATCGGTCTGGCCGATGCATCCATTGTTTCAAGATGGACGAAGCGATGGCACGCGCATCGTCATCGGATCAACTCACCCAGGACAGCATCCGCGCCGTTGTTTTCGTCACCACATCGGGTCAGTAACACCGGGGTGCGTTGGTGATGGAGATTGATAGCTGCTGGTGGAACGGCATCGCCGCGCAACTCAACCCGCAGATAATTATCCGTCAGCCCTTCCCAACCCCAGGATCGCCGAGCTTCCCAGAGAACTTCCACATGCTGTCCAAGAAAACGGGCGCGGAATTGATCTCCTAGCAGACCGTTGAGTTGGAGTAATTCCGCGGCACGGGCTTGCTTTATCGCTTCAGGCACCACCGGACGCATCCGGGCGGCGGCCGTCCCCGCGCGTGGCGAGAAGCGAAAGACATGCAGTTTGGCGAATCCCAGTTCCTCGGCGAGCGCCATTGTGCCCTGATGGTCGCTGGCCGTCTCGCCAGGGAAACCGACAATCACATCGGTCGTTAACGCCATCCCCGGGATGCGCGTTTGCGCTGTCACCGCAATCTGGCGATAGCGGTCTGTAGTGTAGCGCCGTGCCATGCGTCGCAGCAACGCGTCGCTCCCACTCTGCAAGGGTAGGTGCAGGTGACGGCAGAGGCGCGGATCAGCCCAGAGATCCAGCCATTCAAGCCGAAAATCTTCCGGTTCCAGCGACGAGACTCTGATACGCGGAATGGTGGTCCCGCGCAAGATATCCGCCAACAGGTCACCCAGATCCCCACCGCCCTCAGGGTGATAATCACCAAGGTGTACCCCCGTCAGGACAACCTCCTGGATGCCCGCCGCCGCTTTGCGCTGGATCGCTGCGACCACATCGGCGATGGGCCGACTGCGTGAGCCGCCGCGCGCCATTGGCACAATACAATAAGTACAGCGGTTATCACAGCCATCCTGCACCTTAATCTGTGCCCGTGTCCGCCCCAGCCAATCGGCCAGCGCCATCTCAGGATTCTCTGGTGTGGGAAAGGGAGCGACCGGCAACGCATGGCCCGGGGCGAGCGGATCAAGTCGGTCGCTGATAGCATCGGCAATGGCATCCTTGGCGGTGTTTGGCACCACGAGATCCACACCGGGCAAGGCTGCGACTGCTGTCGGTGCCACCTGCGCGTAGCAGCCAGTGACGACCACCAACGCCTCCGGCGAGTTGCGCCGTTGACGCGCCACCATCTGACGCGAGGAGCGGTCTCCCAGGTGCGTCACAGTACAGGTATTGATGACGATGACATCGGCGCCCATCTCACCAGGCGCGGGTGTCATTCCGCGCGCGACCAGCGCCTGAGCGATCGCCTCACTATCGGCCTGGTTGACTTTGCAGCCAAGCGTTGCAATCGTAAAAGTCGGGACCCGTGGTCGCATAGCCGTTGCCTCTCGTCTGGTTCCGCATGGGGAGAATCTGGAGCGTTTGGGCTGATTATCGCGTGTACTACGCAACAAGATCAAGTCAGTAGGGCAATCGAACCCAAATCTGCGAGACGCGCACGCACCACACCCGGGCACACTGCGGTGGCATCCGCAAAGGAGGGGAAGAGTGTATTCGGTCATTCCGTCCGCGCGATCTCCTCGTGTAGGCGCCAGTTAAGTCATTCGCTTCCTCTGGGCAGCGCGGGGCGCTGCGTGCTACAATGGATGGCGGAGACAAGGTGCGATGACGGAGGACAGGCGATGCTGTGGGAAGACACCCTGGCGGGCTGGCTGATCGAGGGCGCGGGCCTCGCATTGGTGGGCGTCCTGACGACGGGCATCCTGGCAATCCTCGCCAACCGCCAGCGACTCATCGCGGGTATCGCGCTGGGGATGGCCCTGGCGCTGCTCGTGCTACCCTTTGTCGCCTATGTTGTCGCGGCGCTGACCCATCATCTGGCAACCGACGCCGACCTCACGCCGCCGACTTTCATTGTGGTAACCTCGATCGTCTGCGCGGTCTTCAGTCTTCTGGGTTTGCTTGGTGGACTGCTGGCTGAGCACCGCGCGTCGCGCCGCCCACTGCCATTGCCGCCCACCACGCCACCCGATCTGCCGGAGTATGATGGCATCGACGATCCCAAGCGTTGGTTGCCCTGGCACGCCACACGTCGTTGAACCCATGAGCTTCGTACGGCCTTGCACGATCAAACCTGGCTGGAATACCCCTGCGTCCTTGACGACGCCCAGTCGTCTGTTATAATCACTTTACCGCATGCGGCCCATCGTGGCCTAGTCACCACACAAGCCCTAGAAGACCCAGTATCTCGCTATGCCGACCCACCGATCGCACGAAGGAGGGGTGCACCATGTCGCAGGTCTCCGCTCCGCCGCCCGCTGATGATATCTCCACCCTGGAAATTACCCGGGAAAGGCGCGCCGCTGGGCCCTGGCGGCAGATCTGGTGGCGCTTCCGCCGTAATCCGCTTGCGCTCCTCGGACTCATCGTCTTCATCCTGATTGTGGTGATGGCTGTCGCCGCGCCGCTCATCACCCCAGGGGTCAATGTCAACACAAACTACTCCACGCAAATCTACCTGGGCATTACCACCTGGGCACCCAGTACCGATCAATTCCCGGCATTGCTCTTCGGCCTGATGGGACCGCAGGTACCCCTGGGCGGATTGGTAGCGATACAGAATCATAGCGTCCTGGCGTTGGTGACCTACGGTGCGCGGCCCTCGCTCATCATCGGTGTGGGCGCGGCATTGATCTCTACCACGATCGGAATTGTCCTGGGAGTGATCAGCGGGTATTTTGGCGGCACGTTGGACGATCTGATCATGCGCGTCACCGATCTGGTATTGGCATTTCCGTTCTTGCCTCTGGTGATCGCCATCGCCATCGCCTCCCACCAGCACCCCACCGTCACCTCATTGCTGATCACCTTCAGTCTGGTGGGGTGGCCTGGAACCGCGCGCATCATGCGCGCGCAGATGCTCGTGCAACGTGAGCAGGCTTACACCGAAGCGGCCTATGCCGCTGGGATCAACGATTGGCGCATCATCTTTCGTCACCTCTTACCCAATGCTATTGCGCCTGTCATCGTCGCTGGTGCGCTGGCCGTCGCCACCTTCATCCTGGCAGAGTCGACACTGGATTATATTCAACTGGGGATCACTACTGTCGCGACCTGGGGTAACGAGATTGCTTTCGGGCAGGATTATCTCGCCTCTGGCTATTGGTGGGATGTCTTCTATCCTGGACTCTTCGTCGTCCTGACAGCGCTCTCCGCCACCTTCATCGGCGAAGGACTGCGCGACGCGCTCGATAGCCAATAACTCGCCGCCGTTGTGGTGGCGTTTGGAGAGGTGAGGCCCACGGACCGATGTTACGATTTCTCTTACGTCGTCTCCTCATCACCCTGGTGATCAGTTTACTGCTGGCTTATTTGCTCTGGCTCTTGACCACCATTCAGGGCACTGCGGTGCTGGAGCATCCGACGATCTCCCTGCTCACGGTCGGCCCTTTCTGGCCGTGGCTCAACCAAATATTGCATGGCGATTTCGGCTATTCGATACGATTACATGGAAGTGTCTTGCCTGGGATACGTGACCACCTGCTGGCCTCGCTCTTGATCATCATTCCAGCTTTTCTCCTGCAAGAAGTGCTCGCGGTCGCTATCGGTATCATCAGCGCGGCCCGCCAACGATCGGTCGTCGATCGCGTAGCGTTGATCTTTGTCGCCGTCTGTGCTGCCGTACCGCCTTTCTGGTTTGGGTTGACCATGTTGATTGTGCTGGCGGTCAACACCCATATCGTTCCGTTCGGTGGCCTGGTCAGTCTGCAAACAACGGGAACAGAGTTCAATACTCCGCAGTATTGGGTCTATTTTCAGTCTCATACCTGGGCAGCGATCCAGGGATTGGCCTGGCATTTAGTGTTGCCGGTCATGACCCTGGCTCTCTTAGGTTTGGCGAGTGATAGCCAGTTGGTGCGAGCCTCCATGATCGACGTCTTGAAACAAGAGTATATCCGCGCAGCCCGCGCGCGCGGTTTGCGTCGCCGCACGATCCTTTGGAAGCATGCCTTCCGGAACGCCGTTCTGCCTGTGATCAGTAGCATCGGCACCCAATTGCCACGCCTGATCTTTGGGGCAGCCATCATCGAACTGGTCTTTCAGATCCCAGGACTGGGGAACCTCTTCATCGTCGCCGCGTATACGCCACCACGTGAATCAATCACGGGCAGCGTTTCGTCCATACCTCAGGATCCTAATCTTGTCACCAGCTATTTCTTGATCCTGGGTGTCGTGACGATCCTCGCCTCGCTCGTGACGGACATCGCGTATGCCCTGGCCGACCCGCGCATCCGCGATTCGGGAGGGAACGCCGTCATCCAGTCGACGGCACGCCAGACAAGCCTGCGCACTGTGCGGTTGGTTGGGAGGTCGATCCCAGTGCGGACGCTGAGCGGAGGGCTCGTGACAGCGACGCTCGTGATCATCGCTGGTGTTTTGCTCATCAGCAATCTGCTGAATCGCGCCCGCACTTCCCCCACCGCGATCATCCAAGGAAGCTGGGTGGGTCAGGTCAAGTATAAAGATGGATTTTTTAGCAGTGGGACAGATTATCTCTATGTCGATATCCACGTGGGTCAGGACGGCAAAATTAGCGGGCAAGCGATAGAGTGCGCTCAGGCGGCCTTTCAGACGCCATTAGAAACCTATACCCTGGGTGGGCAAACCGATAGCTCAGGGGCGGTACAGCTCCTGATGACCACTCAGACGGATGTCGTGAGCTATACTGCGTTGGCCCCAGACACAGGGAAGCCGTGGCCGATGCAAGGAATCGCCAATCGCATGCAACAGCAATCCGCCGTCAGTGTGGTATTGCAACACGACACACTGGCGAAGTTTCAGCAACTCTGCCAGACGCCGCCGCCTCAAGGGTGATGCCCGGCCTACCCAGGGCCAGACGCGCGGCAACGCACGCATGCGGTGAACTGGAATAACCCGCGCCTGTCCTCTCATTGCCATCACAAACGGCGGTCTTCAAGTGCTATAATGTCACCGTCAAGCAGATCGGGGATTCACCGGCTGCTCTCTACCCAGATGAAACAATGGGGTTTCGCGGGTTGTGTCGCCAAAACCGCGCACCATAAGCCACCCGCTCCCCATCAACACCGCCCAACAGGAGGAGCATCGATGGCCGTCGACTTTTTGCCCATCAACGATTGGGACCACATCGAATTCTATGTCGGCAATGCAAAGCAAGCCGCATTTTTTTACAGCCACGCGTTCGGCTTCCAATGTGTTGGCTATGCCGGGTTGGAGACCGGCGTGCTGGACCATACCAGTTACCTGATGCAGAGCGGTGATATCCGCTTTGTCCTCACCTCTGCGCTACGTTCCAACCATCCTGTCAGCGAATTTGTCCGTAAACATGGTGATGGCGTCAAGGACATCGCCCTCACCGTCGACGATGCTGAGGCTGCCTATCGCGAGACCACCAAACGCGGTGCGCGCGGCATCTTGGAGCCGACGATCATTGAGGATCCCAACGGCAATGGATATATCAAGAAGGCGACCATTGCGGCCTATGGCGATGTCGTCCATAGTTTTATCGAACGCCACAACTTCCATGGTCTCTTCATGCCGCGCTTCAAAGAGCCGCCATTCATGACCGGGACTCGCCCTGTGAATGCTGGCCTCTATCGCATTGACCACATCGTCGGTAACGTCGAGCTTGGCCAGATGAACGAGTGGGTCCGCTTCTATGAGGAAGTGATGGGCTTCAAGCTCTCTGATCATTTCGATGATGAGCATATCAAGACCGAGTATGCGGCGCTCATGTCAAAAGTGATGCAAAGTGGCAATGGATTCATCAAATTCCCGATCAATGAGCCAGCAGTCGGGAAACGCAAATCGCAGATCGATGAATACCTGCTCTACAACGAGGGGCCGGGGGTGCAGCACATCGCCCTGCGAACGGACGACATCATCAGCACGGTCACCCAACTCCAGGCTCAGGGAGTTCAGTTCTTGCCTTCGGTGTTGCGGTATTATACCGACCTGGAAGACGCGCTCCAGCGCTTGATCAATGAGGGGCGTGAGACACTGGGTCCGCTGGGTCATCCGATCCATGGCGAGAGCTATCTGGGCAAGATCCCCGATCTGGGGCACCTGGGTCAACTGGGCGTGCTGGTCGATGGCGATGACGAGGGTTACCTGCTCCAGATCTTCGCCAAAATCGTCGAGGACCGCCCGACGCTCTTCTTCGAAGTGATCCAGCGCGAAGGGTCGCGTGGTTTTGGCACGGGAACCTTTAAAGCGCTCTTCGAGGCCCTGGAGCGCGAGAAAGACGCCCGCGTCCAGCCTGATGAACTCCAGGGGTCCGTGGCCGCCATGGCGATGTAGGCCGAAACAAGGAGAAAATGCCATGCCATACTACCACCGGCTGGGCCAGGTGCCACCCAAGCGGCACACTCAGTTTCGCAAACCCGATGGGACGCTCTACACCGAAGAACTCTTCGGCGAAGAAGGCTTCGTCGGGATGTCTTCGCTGCTCTACCACGCCTACCCGCCAACACGAGTCAGCGGCATGCGCGCCCTGGGGAAGACCGCGCCGCAACCCTGGGAGCAGGACGTGCATCGCCACCACCACTTCAAAACGAAACCCGTGCCGAAGGCGGGAGATCCCGTCGCGGGTCGGCAAGTGCTGATGTTCAATAGTGATGTGGTGATTGGTGTCGTGCGCCCAGCAGAGCCGATGAACTATTTTTATCGCAACGCGGAGGGCGATGAGCTGCTCTTCGTCCACGACGGCCAGGGGACGTTAGAGACGACGTTTGGGCTGTTGCCGTATGAAGCGGGGGATTATCTGATCATCCCGCGCGGCACGACCTATCGCGTCCTGCCTGCCAGCGTTGAGACTCGCATGCTGACCATCGAGGCGCGCGGCTACGAGAGCATCCTCCCACCAAAGCGCCATCGCAACAATTTTGGCCAGATGTTAGAGAGCTCGCCGTTCTGTGAACGCGATTTCCGGATCCCGGGGGAGTTGCCGCGCCATGAAGAGCGGGGCGAATTCGAGGTGCGGATCAAGGTCAATGGTGAACTTGTCGCGTATCAGTATGATTTTCATCCACTAGATGTTGTCGGCTGGGATGGCTATCTCTATCCCTACGCCTTCAATATCCGCGATTTCGAGCCGATCACCTACCGCATCCATGGGCCACCGCCGACGCACCAGACCTTCGAGGGGCCGGGCTTCGTCGTCTGCAGCTTCGTGCCGCGCAAGTTAGATTATCATCCACTCTCGATGCCCGCGCCTTACGCGCATAGTAACATCGATAGCGATGAGATGATGTACTATGTGAACGGCAATTATTCGGCCCGTAAGAACATCGAAGAAGGATCGATAACGCTGCACCCACGCGGCATTCCGCATGGACCGCAGCCGGGAGCCGCCGAAGCCAGCGTCGGCAAGGAGTACACCGACGAATTAGTCGTGATGGTCGATACTTTCCGTCCGCTGCAACTGGCGGCGGCGGCGCGTGACTATGACGACGCGGGGTATCCGATGAGTTGGAAAGCCTGAGAGCATGGGGGACAGGAGTAGACCGACCGGAGGTCTGCTCCTGTCTTTTTCTGCCCAAAGCACTCTTATATGCGTGTCCTCGTGAAACCACGCGGTGCTGTCACACGTGCATTCAGTGTGTAAACCGGCATGGCCGGACACCACCTACAGACCCCACAGGAGGCCACTGATATGTCAATCCCCACTCCACCTCCCTCAGAATCCATGTATGCCACCCCCGAGTTTTCTCCCCCGCCGCCAGCGAATGAGACCAATGGGCGAGCTATTGCGAGTCTTATCCTGGGCATTATCAGTCTGGGCTGGTTAATTTTCTTCGCGGGATTGGGGCGTGGCGCCTATATCGTGGCGACTCGCCGCCACGCGCCCAGCCCGCATCCGCTAGCGGCAGCGGCAATTGTCGATCTCATCTTGCTCGCGATCGGTGGCATCGCAGCACTGATCAGCGTGATTCTTGGTCACCAGGGTTTACGCTTTGCGCACCGCTCCCCGACGGCGGAAGGTCGCGGCGTTGCAATCACGGGGCTGGTTTTCGGCTATGCGAGTGTGGCGATCGTTGTCGCGCGCGTCGTGATCCTGGTCACGCTGATTGCGCTGGGTGCATGAGCAGCTTGTGGTTTGTGGTGAGATTCGTGTAGATACATGCAGACAGGGTGACGACTGACTGCGCCTGTGTTGGCAGAATGATGGCCAGGTGTTTGGCCCCGCGAGAGAACTGCATTACATGAGGAGTGAGGACGCGCGCGCCAGAGAAGACTACAGACATCCACCACCATCATCCGTTGGCAGTGGATGTCTGTGTCCGAGCAGGCATGGTCATCACCACTCGACTAACTGAGCATGCGGCGGACATTGCGCGATCCCGGTAACGTGAAGCGCGGGCTGACATAGCCGACGACCATCATCACGATCCATAGAATGCCGGTCAAAGCCCAGATGCCACCGCCCACCATGTGAATGAGACCGCCAAGGAGCGGAACCCATCCGAGGATGAAACCCAGAAAGTTCACCAAAAAGAGCACGACGCTCAGCGTCCCAAACAGCATCACGGATTGCCGAGCATGATGTCGGACATTCGGGTTGCGTTCCGTCAGGAGCAAGAACAGGCCAGAGACCCAGAGCAGGGCGTACGAGCCTGCGCGCTCCACTGGTTCTGGCAGACCGAGTGAGGTTGTGGAGGGATAGTTGTTGTTACGATAGTATGACATAGGGTGTGGGCTCCTTTGTGAAGCGGTGGTTCGCTCAATCGCTTCTTCATATAGAGTATACCGCACTGCGTCTTCTGCAATGGTGAAATTGTTCACTGCTCTTATCAAGCTGTAAGTTTTGCGCGACATGTTGTACATCGTAATGAATGAAACGGGCACACCCACTATGCGTATACTATCTAGAGGTCTGGCGAAGATGTTGGCACCGGGGCCAACGTGCTGCGACTGCTACTCTAGAGGAGGAAGGCAATGGATCTCAAAGGTGTTCAGGTCACGTGGTTAGGCCATGGAACTTTCAAAATGCGCGCGCCGAATGGGACCACGCTCTTGATCGATCCCTGGGTGCAAAATAATCCTGCGTGTCCGGAGGATCAGAAGAACGTGGGAAAACTGACCGGCATGCTCATTACGCATGGACATTTTGATCACATCGCGGATGCGGTGACAGTGGCGGAGGCGAGCCAACCTGATCAGGTCGTCTGTATCTTCGAGATCGGCAATTGGCTCGAGAAGAAGGGCGTCAAAAATCTGGTCCCGATGAACAAGGGTGGAACGATCGAAGTCGGCGGTGTCCAGGTGACCATGGTGCATGCGGACCATAGTTGTGGCATCCTGGATGGAGAGCAGATCATCTATGGTGGTGAAGCTGTCGGTTATGTGCTGACATTCCCTGGCGGACCCACTCTGTATGTAGCCGGGGATACCGCGGTTTTCAGCGACATGCGGATCATCCATGACCTCTACAATCCTTCGATTGCCATATTACCTATCGGCGATTTTTATACGATGGGGCCGCGCGAAGCGGCGTACGCGGCTGGATTGCTGGGTGTGCAGGGCATCATCCCGGCGCATTTTGGGACATTTCCCGCCCTGGCGGGAAACCCAGCCGCGCTCCGTGAAGCGCTCAGCGCTCGCGGTATGGCGCATGTCGAGGTCGCCCAGTTGCAACCTGGTCAATCTCTAAACTGATGTAATGAAATGACTGGTGATTGGATTTCACAATAGCCAATCACCAGTTGGGTTATCGAACAGCAATTGCCGAAATGAATAACTATGTTTATGGGAAATACCCATACTATAATTGGAATACTCTAAATAATTGAACTATTACAATATTGTCATATATCTTATGATCGCGTGACGAGATGGCAATATAAACAATTCACTTGCACTACGTGAATCTCGCGTGATATACTGTTTAAAGTACTGGATTTGCTGTGCTCGACTCGTCACGTTGAGATGATGAATAGCCAATTGTACGCCATCCTGGAGGATCACATGCAGGCAATGCTTCCAACTTTTGACCTCACTCGACCACCGCCTGGGTCGCACTATTTGCACCGTGAAGTCTCTGTACTGCCCAATCCCCCGATGATCGGCTCACCCGCACAGGTAACTTTACGGCTCAGCAATCCATCGTCCGAAATAATGATTGTACGCGAGATTGTCTTTTCGGTCGCGCAATTTGGTATGGGTGTAGCCTGGGAACAATTGCCGGTTGTCGGCCCTTTTCACATCGCTGCTGGCACGACAGAGACCATTACTGTCGAATGGACACCCTATACTGGTGGGCATCGCTGTGTCAAAGCACAGATTGATCTAGGTAATGGGCTGACGCTCTCGGCTCGTTGTAATCTGAATATCGTGCGATCTCCCGCAGAACAAGACGCCTGGTTGACACGTTTCCAGATTGGGAATCCGACGGATGAGCGCGCGGCACTCAGCTTCACCACCGCCGGAGGGGCAGAGCAACTCCAACCTTTCTTGCAGATTAACCATCACAGCCATGCAATTGATGCACCCCTTTGGCTAGACCCAGGTGAAATCGCACAAGCAGTTGTTTTATTGCGCGCCAGGAGCATTGATGCGATTGAGACCCTCTGGAGAATGGAAGCCTGGATGCATGGATCCATGCTGGATGGCATCGGTGTCGCCATCAGTCGGCCTGTCAAAATTTTGCCACCGATTCGTTCTGCATTGACACTACGGTCAAAAGATACTCCAAGAGCACACGATCTTGTTGGCAACCGTCATTGAGTTTCACTCGCGGATCACTTTCGCATAGGATGAGATACTGGATCTCAGGCAGTTTAGCCTGACTGGACGTGCTCATTGCTGGATCAGCAGTGATAGTTCCAAAAGCACCCGATCATTTGACAGACTTCCCTATCTGTTGCTAGAATGGTCTTGCTTTTTGAGCGTCCAGACTACCGCTCATGTGTCGGTTGGACACCAGATCTCTGCGATTGGTTGGTCGATTCATGCGAGACAGACATTCGTTCCGTACCTCAACACGTACGTTGACATGGTTCGCCACCGTGATTGCGCTCAGCGCAACATTGCTGGCTGGTTGTTCATTCAATAGTACGGCAGGTTCGCGCCTGGCCGCGAATCAGTCGCTGGTCTTTCCGCTGGTCCCGTTCTATGCCGGGCCCCACGCGACAGTCGTCCCGGCTCTCGTGCTCGATCCAGCTTTTGAAGGCGATGTATACTCCCTGCAGATCCTGACCATGATTCAGACCACACTTGTCACCTTCGACAGCAATATGAATCTCATTCCGGATGCGGCACAGAGTTGGGCACCCAGCGATGGGGGCAAAACATGGACCTTCAAGTTGCGTCCCAATTTGAAATGGAATGATGGCACGCCGCTGACAGCGGCGGACTTTGCCGCGGGGATCTTGCATGATCTCGATCCGGCGCAATGTAATGCGTCATCAATCTATAACTCAGCGGCTTCTTCAGGAGTGTGCAATCAACTTGCACCATACCTCTCATACATCCAGGGCGCGAACCAGCTGGTGCAGAGTGGCGCTACCACCCTCCCACAATCCATCCCTGGTATCGAAACGCCCGATAGTCAGACGCTCATCTTTCACTTGACTGACGCCATCACATTCTTTCCGCAACAGATGGCCACAGCTGCGGGCATTCCGCTGGAACGGTCTGTCTTCGCCAAGTATGGCTACAGTTACTTCGAGCATTTTCCCGAAGGCGTCGCGCAGTCTGGCCCATTCATGATCACGAGCTATAGCAATCCCAGCGATCCTACGATCAAGGATCCCGAGCACGCGACCGTCATTCACATGGTACGCAACCCCGATTGGTGGGGCAAGGCTCCCGCCCTGACCTCCGTCACGGTACCCTTGTATGATGACCTCAACGCGGAGTACAACGACTATGTGAACGGCAAGAGTACCGTTGGCACCCCACTCGATTTCGCCACCGTGCCATCCCACGAGTATCCATTCAGTCGCGACCTGGCCGATTTCCATCAGATCGAGACGCTCTCGATCGATTATTTTGGCATCGACCAGGTGGATGCGCCATTCACCAGCCTCCGGGTTCGCCAGGCCTTTGATCTGGCATTGAATAAGCAATTGCTGGTGGATAGCATCTTCCAGGGCGCGCGGACGCCGACCAACCATGTCATACCGCTCGGTATCGCGGGCTATAACGCTGACCTGCGGAATCCCCCCGATAACTCAGCCACGCCCTCGTTGACGGGGAATCAGGGCCTGGCGCAGCAGTTCATTCAACTGGTCGCGCAGGGGTGTTTACAACGTTATGATGATAACCTCTGCCCGTACATCATCGGAACGACGTTGCCAACGACCTCGGTTCGCAAGGTAGCCGCAGGCGGACAGAATTGTCCTGACTACCTGGTTGGAGTCGCTAAGGATAATCCCGCTATCAGTTCGCAGAAGCCGATCTATGTCTGGGTAACTCCCAGTAATCCTGATCGAGTCAGCCTCGTCCAGGCCGCTGTGGCGGAGTGGAGCACAATCCTCTGCCTCAATATTCAGACAAAGATCGATACGACCGGGCATGTCCTGAATACCGTCTTCAATCCCAAGCTTTTCGGCAAACCAACCGATGTAGGTATCTGGACCCTTGGCTGGGTTGCGGATTATCCCGACGCGCAGGACTTCACCACCAATTTGTTCGACCCAACCAGCACCTACGATTCCTCGAATGTCGGCTATCCGCAAGGGCAGAACGCCGACCTCATCACCGCGATGCATACTGCTGATAAAGAGCCGAACGTGGCGCAGCGTCAGCAAGATTATGCGCAGATCGAGCAGCAGCTCGTGGACGATGTTGCCTGGATACCGTATGATCAACCTAAGTACCTATATCGACTTCGTACCCAAGTGCAGGGATTGGTCATCCCGGCGGGTGAGTTCATTCCTGACCAGAGTTGGACGGCAATCTTCATTACGGCATAGGTCTGTGAGCATGGGCCGATTGGCTGTTACCGTCCGACAGCGGCCCAACTCAACTCCTACTCGTCATGTAGGCGGCGCCGCAAGCATACAGAGCAGCTTGCGGCGCTGTGTGTCCAGTTACCAATTCTCAATGCCCGATAAAGGAGCCCGCACGTGTCAGATTTCCAGAGTTCGGAGCGACCGCCAGCAGATCGGGGACCCGAACCATCATCTCATGGGACGGAGTTGCCAGCTGCAATCAATCCGTTGGCGCCACTGCCACCGTCGCCCGTCATTCCAGCTGAGTATACCAATGGGTTCGCGCCGCTCACCCCGACCCAGCGGTCCGCTGGCGAGGGCGTCGGACAAATCTTCATCACCGCCATTCTGGTCGTGTTGGCGTTTACTGCTGGTTGGCTCGGCAATAGCGCGGTCAATGGCGGCACGCAGACCCCCGCCTCCGCCCAGAAATATGCGCCGTTGATCTGGCAAGCGTGGAGCACTATCGACGGCAATTATGTAAATCAGAGTGCTATCGATCATCAAAAAATGACCTATGCCATGATCAGCGCGATGGTTGACTCGCTTGGTGATACCGGCCATTCACGCTTCTTGACCCCGACCGATGTCAAAAATCTGAATCAACAATTGAGTAATTCGAGCTTTGTCGGCATTGGGATCTATCTGCAGCCCATTACGAATAGCCAGGGACAGACCGCCAATATCATCGAAGCCACCATTCCGGGCTCACCCGCAGCCGGTTCTGGGTTACTCCCCGGCGATCAGATCGTGGGGGTCGATACAACCGATGTGCGTACAAAATCGGTCAACGATCTCAGCCCATTGATCCGTGGTCCGGTTGGCAGCGAGGTGACGATTGTCGTGCAGCGTGGCACTCGGACCTTGAGCTTCACGATGAAGCGCGCCGCGGTGACGGCGCCGCTCGCGCCATCCTACTATTTCGCGCAGGACCACATTGGTTACCTGCAAATTACCGGGTTCGATACCGGAACAGCCGATCAGGTGACTCAGGCGCTCAAGACGCTCCAGGCGGATGGGGCAACCTCGCTCATACTGGATATGCGCGGCAATCCCGGTGGTCTCGTGGATGAGGCCATCGCCACGGCCAGTGATTTCCTGCCCGCCAACACCACTGTGGTCTATGAGAAAGACCGCAGTGGAACGCTCACGCCTGATAAGACCAACTCGACCGGACTGCATTTGACCGTGCCGATGGTCATACTGGTGGATAACGGAACGGCGAGCGCCGCCGAGATCGTCAGTCTGGCGATCAATGAGCAACGGACGAATGTTCCGCTGATCGGTACTCAAACCTTCGGCACGGATACAGTGCTGGTGCCATTCGATCTGCCCGATGGTTCACAGATCTTGCTGGGCATCCGCGAGTTCCTCTCGCCAGATAAGCAGCAACTGCAGCCCGGCCATGGCATCGTCCCCACCCGGACGGTGAACTTGCCGAACGGCGCTTTCGCGGCCGATCCGTTGGTGCTGCAAGAACTCAACCTGACCGAGAATGACATCCTCAACTGTAAAGGATTGACCATCGATACGCAGTTGCAGGTGGCGATCGCGACGCTGGAGCCGACACGTGTGGCGACCTGCGCTACCGCGACCGGCCCGACGGCCACCCCAGGGACCACGACCGTAACCCCCGGCGCGGGGTCGCCAACGCCCGGTGCTGCCACGGCAACGCCTGGCCTCCAGCCGACACCGACGCCCAGCCTCGTGACGCCGACGCCCACAACGAAGCCATGAGCGCATCAGTACCAACATTTGGCGCGCAGGTTTTGGCGATCTTGCGCGCCGATGGCTATCAGCCAGCGGCGTGGGTGCGCTTCCTGGGAAATTCCTGGGAGCAATCCCGCGCGACGGCGCGCGATGAACGCGGGCTTGTCACAGACTGGCGCGGCATCACCCTGGGGCTGTCCGCGCTGGCAATGGGCGCAACATCCTGGACGGGCCGGCGACATGGCGCGCGCGTGGCGGCTCGCGCGGCGCTCCCGCTGGCGCTGGCGACCCTGGCGCAAGCGGTCGACCTCTATGCGCATTTGGGGCTGCATCGCGCGCCTGACGCGCCGTCATTGGATCGCTACGCCCGGTTGGGGGCGGCAAACGCGCTTTCCGCATCGCGTGGTCTGGCAGCAAGCTGGATCTGGACGCGGCAGGTCGCTGGTGTGCCGCTTGATGACACTGAGTTCCTGGCGGCGGTCACGTTGATTGTCGCCACGGATATCGCTGATGGGGCGATCGCCCGTCACGATCACCTGGTCTCGCGACTGGGGGCATATCTGGATGTCGAGGCTGATCTATTCGCCTGGGTCAGCATCGTCCTGACGCAGATGCGACGCGGTGATCTGCCGCCATGGTTCGCCGCGCTGATCCTGGCGCGCTGGTTAGCGCCCGCCGCTGTGGGGCTGACGCGTAGCTTTGGCACCGCCGCGCCGGTCGCGCTCGGCGCGCAACCGTTGGGGAAGCTTGCGGGTGGCGCGCAGATCGCCGCCTCAGCCGTCGCCTGGGTCACCACGGCGCGCGCGGACCACCCTGATGCACGCCGCTGGCACGCGATCAAGCGCGGCACACTGGTCGGGGCAGGCATAATTCTTGGGATGGCGACCTTCCGGCAACTTACGCGCCTCATACGCCGTTGAAGCCATGGACCGCAACGCATCAGGCCGACTGTCTCCTGAGGATGCGCGGTCCCCATTCTCAGAAGGAAATACTGGAAAGCAGTGGTGGGTGTGGTTATCATTCGCGATACCCCCCATTAGCGAAGGAAGCAACTATGAGCACACCGGATCCTCAGATTGTTGATTTAGATCATGTGCAGATCGAAGCCCCACCGGAGAGCGAGGCGGCGGCTCGCTCCTTCTATGGCGTTGTGCTGGGTCTGCCAGAACTTTCCAAACCGGCGAACCTGGCTGCGTTGGGTGGTGTCTGGTTTGCGGTCGGCGCACAGCAGATCCATATTGGCATCGTCGATGATTTTGTCCCGCGCTCGAAAGGACACCCAGCCTTCTGTGTCCACAACCTCCCATTTTGGCAAGCGCGCCTCAACGCCGCTGGCTACCCCATTATCCCTGATGATCGCCTCCCCGGCTATCGCCGATTTTACACTACTGATCCCTGGGGTAACCGCATCGAGATCCTCGAACCACTCGACAATACATCTGGCACCGACCAACAATGAACCTTTCGCACGATCGTCGACACGCATAGAAGAAACCCAAGTGATCGAAATCTATCAGCTTGTCAACGGCGCCTGACGCATCAGCAGGTACTAGTAGGGCGCTGGATGCTGAATTCGCAGGCTGGCGTGACGACTCAGGAAGGCTGGGCGATTGGTCGCGCGCATGAACCAGGGTGACCATATCTCAATTACAACGCCAGATGTGCTCGTCCACTTCGATCTCAATGGTGTTTGGGCTGCGGTAGGTGGTTAGGACGCATCATCTGTCTGAGATTGAGTTGAACCCGGCGTCACGTGTTCGGTACGGGCATTGCGCGTCAGGATAATGACATCGAAGAGATCATCCTGGCGAACGCCGATGCGTCCCTGATGCCAGAGTTCCAACACGGCTAAAAAGGTCACGACGATAACGATACGGCGGGTGATTCCGACGAGGAGATCCGCCAAAGGGAGATCGGCGGATTCGGCCAATCGCGCTTCGATTTCGGCGATCTTCTCGGCCACCGTGACGACAGGCAAAGGCAGTTCCGCTGGTTCACGGTCCTGACTGGCTTGCAGAGCGCGGCGGAAGGCGGAAGCCAGCGCGCCTGGGGTAGACCCCAACAACTTGGGCGGACCGAGCGTAATAGTCGCTTCGACATCTAATGGCGGTGTCTGGCGCGCAAAGCTACGCAGTCCCGCCTCATCGCGTTGTCGTAACGCGGCGGCGATCTCTTTAGCCAGTTTATACTCCAAAAGATTTCGACGGATGGCCTCAGCGTCCTCCATGGCCTCAGCGACCGCGGCTTCATCTTCAGGCATGGGAGAGCGGGGCAGCAATGTGCGCGATTTGATGAGCAGAAGACGCGAAGCCATCGCCACAAACTCAGCGAGATAGGCCATCGGCGGGTCCGCCCAGGTGCGCAGGTATTCGATGAATTGATCGGCCACCGCCACCAGCGAGATCGCAGTGATCTCCATTTGACGTTTCTCGATCAAATGGAGCAGTAAGTCCAGCGGGCCTTCATAGCCGGGCAGATGAATTTGGTAGATCCGCGGTAGCGTCTCGTCTTCATTCACAGGGTGATCCCTTCCGCTCAATGTTCCTCGTCCACCGCATGCAGCGCGGCAGCTGGGCCGTGAGGATCATGGTGGGTACGGATTAGTTCGACGACACGCGGCGTCATGCCGACCTGGGCCGCTAGCAACGCCCCCAGCTCGGCATGGTGCCAGGCGTCGCGGAATGGCCGTCGCCAGCGCGGGACCGACGCCGTGGCCCCAGGCCCTGCCAGCCAGGTCAGCAAGCCCGGCGCGCCGACGCGCAACAGCACGATCATCGGGCGCATGACAAAGCGGACGCGGCCGCCACCCTTGCCGACATCGTGCAGCAATGCCGCCGCTAGCAGATCGGGGTCGTCGCATCCCGTCGCCGCCAGCGCGGCATACACATCCAGGCTATGGCGCTGGTCGCCACGCGACATCGTCGCGAAGAGCGCCTGTCCGGCGGATGGCAAGACACGGCGCATCGGAACCAGATCTGCAGCGTTGACCCGCGCGCGCAAGCGATACAGTGCCTGCCAGACGCGATAGCGTGCCCGCGCAACGCGCGAACGCGTGACGGTTGGCGATGGGTGATCCAGTGGCGTCATAAACTGAAGAAGAGGTTGAAAGCGCCTGGGAGGCCATGGTCCGCCAGGCTGGAGATCACATTCAGGCTAGCGCTCTGCAGCAGCCCCAATGGCGTAAATTGCACCGGAAATTGACCAAGGGAAAGGAGGAGTGGCAGCAAGAAAAAGATGCCGGCGAGGATCAATTCATGCCATTGCTCGCCATTGCGGAAGCTGATCGCGGCGTTGGTTGGCAGAAATGCGAAAAGAATATGGTAGCCATCCAGTGGGTAGAGCGGGATGAGGTTGAGGAAACCCAGGATCAGATTGACGTAGCCAAAGATATAGACAAATTGTTCAGCACGGAGGAGCCAGCCAGGTTGCCAGGTCGCCAGACATCCCTGCAAGGGACCGCCCTTTGCTCCGGTGTCGATGCAGTTGACCAATGTCGCCAGATCATGTTGTGAGAGCAAGAAGCGACTGAATACCAAAGCAATCAACAACCCAACGATAAAATACGTCAGGATGCCAGAGAGCGCCAGAATGACCAGACCGGCATTGGGACCAGTCCGCAAGCGTCGCGCGTCAGGCCGCACGAGGCGCCCCCAGCCCAACCCCCCTGGCAAAGTGAACGTGAATGAGGTAATCACCGCGACGACCGTGCCAAAGGGCGTCATATGCCGTAGTGGATTGAAAGTGAGCTTCCCCTCGCGCGCCAGTGAGGTGTCACCCAGAACAGTAGCGATGACCCCCTCCATGCCATTATGCAGACCAATAGCCAGCACAAAGGCGACAAATGTCATCAGCATCACAATCGTATTGACTGATAGAAACGGCATCTCAATTCACCATGCGCTCTCAAATGATCTGCCTGACAGGCGGCGTGGTATGCCATCGCGCTGGCTCCACATGCTTCACCATGTGCCGCTACGCTTGCCAGATTGGTAATCACGGGATTATTCAGTCACCAGGACAAGGCCCCTGCCAGCATGAAGGTAACCTCGTCCACGTCCTGCAAACCGCCAACCGCGGATGATCGCCTCGCGCTTCTTTCCATAGTATACTACTTACAGGATTGCCACTCCGCCCGTGAGAAGCCCCGGTGCTCCAGATACCTCAATATTGCGCTACGCGAAACACTATGAGATCGCGGCAATACGCGCATGTGGCAGAGTTACACCCAGGGCGAGTCGAGAAGAACCAGACACGACTTCAAGCGTTCAGTGCAATCCAGCGTTCGACCATCGAATTATGCGCCCCCGGCACCCAGGATACTAACACCCGTGCCCCATTCGTTGTCGTCAGCGTATAGGGAAGCGTTTCGGCGGGGACTACGACCGTCTGGCCCAACGGCAGATCCGCCCATTGTTTACCGTCTTGCTCCCAGGCAATGGTCGTCTGGCCGCCGATGACGGTGATGATGTGACAACTCTTGCTATCGGTCGTATGCGTGAAAGGCCGTCCAGGTTCGACCAACACCTCCGCCATAGCGAAATGACGGCAGGCGACCAGCAACCTTTCTGGTGTCAGAGAAGTTGCGAGGTTGGTATCTACGAGCGAGAGCGGCTGGGCGATATGACGATTGAGCGGTGTGTAAGAGAGGACATCAAGGCTCTGCTCGATATGCAGTTGGCGTGGCAGTCCATCGGGGCCGACACGTCCGAAATCATACAGACGATAGGTGACATCAGAATATTCTTGAATCTCATAGAGAACGATGCCAGCCCCGGTGGCGTGAAGCGTACCCGCGTGATTCAAAACCACATCACCAGCCAATACGGGAACTTTGGTGGTCAGATCTTCCAGGCGATTCTCACGGATAGCCGTGGCGACCGCATCGCGTGTCGTCGCGCGAGCGACGCCATGGATGATCTCCGCGCCTGGCTCCGTGCGTAGAATGCGCCAGGCTTCGGTCTTGCCAAGCTTGCCCTGTTCATGGCGCGCGGCATATTCGTCATCGGGGTGGACCTGCACCGAGAGCCAGGCATGGGCGTCAATGAACTTGGCGAGCAACGGAAAACGATCCCCATAGACCTCGCGGGCGCGGGTACCATAGAGGCGCACACCATACGTACTCGTCAATTCTCCTAACGTCACCCCGGCATACGGAGGATTCATAGCGACGCTCTCGACGGATGTCTCCCAGGATTCACCAATCGATTCGCCAGGGGGTAAGGCTTTCCCCGCTACCGTCGCCAGATGTTGGCCACCCCAGATCGTTGGATGCAAACTGCCACGTAATATTATCGGATCAAGGCTCACGCTTGATGCTCCTCAATGTTGCTTATGAGATCCGCTGCATCAGTTCGACAATCCGTCCCATCTCCTCGCGTACCGCTTCGGTGGGCAGATCAGCCAGACAGCGGTCGATGTGCAGACGGACGATCTCTGACGCGACGCGGTCCATGCCTGAACGCACGGCCATAATTTGCGTGACCAGATCTTCACAGGTCCGGTCGTTTTCAATCATCCGTACAATGCCGCGTATCTGCCCTTCGATACGCCGCAAGCGGATAACAAGATCTGCCTGGCGGCTCGAGGCGGAGGTCGCGCTGGCATCGTCCAGCACCTCAGTCGCTATGACGTCGTCCATTATACTGCCCCAATCAAGAAACTCCTAGATGTTCAGCGCGTTGTCCGCGAGTGTCTACTGTGTGGTCGTCACGTCTGCCGGAAATTTCGTGGAAGGAGTCGCTGCACGGTACTGTAAGGCGATGAGCGCGGCGGTGCGGCACCCAAGCATAGAAAACCACGGGGTAGATCGCGGGAACGGATTGGCCGCTCACTGCTGACGAAGCTACCCCGTGGTAGGGACCGGAGGCGACTGATTAGACGTTGGCGCGCGCGGTTGACGCCAACACTTCATCAATATGCTGCTTCAAGTCCTTTTTCTGGCGATAGCCCACCAGGGACTTCACGACTTCACCTTTGTAAAAGAACAGCAACATAGGGATGGCCTGAATCCGATATTGCATCGCCATCTGCTGATTGGCATCGGTATCCAATTTCGCGAAGCGCATCTTACCCGTGTATTCACCGGCCAACTCTTCAAAAGCTGGCGCCATCATACGACAGGGACCACACCATGCCGCCCAGAAATCGACGACCACTGGAACATCGGCTTGTAACACATCTTTCTGAAAGGTACTATCGCTTGTTGTGACATATGCATCTGAAGACATCGTTTGAACTCCTGCGTAAATCTGGTTGCTGATACCCCCATAGGGTATCTCTATAGGTAGTATAGCACTTTATGGCAAGGTCAACTGGAGGAAAGGTGTCGGTTTTGCGGGATCCTGGCATTTCATCCTATATTCCTCGGATCTCCTGAAACATTTACCAGACCAGCGCGCTCATATTGTTCAAAGCATTGCCAGTGGACGATTGAGTTCGTCCATGAAGATATACCGAGTTGCGTGGGACGTAGAGGAGCGAGACACATGGCGGGACATCGAGACAGCAAACTGATTGAGGACGCGATCCTCAAAGAATACATGCGATTTTTTGAAATCGCCGAAGGTCGTCGACGTTGGAACCTCTTCACGGATATTCCGTGGAACGAGGTGAACCGCGAAGCCTCGGAAAATCTGGGTGATTTTGTCGAGCAATTCTGCGGCGTAGAACTCTACCTGCCAGACTATACTTCGAAGATTACTCAGATGATCCGGAAGAGTCGGGGTCGCGCCTGGTTCATGGCCAATTGGGGCTATGAAGAGAGCAAGCACTCACTATCTTTGGAATCCTGGTTAGTGCGATCCGGTAAACGAACCCAGGAAGGGGTTGAGGACTTCTCGGATGTCATCTTCGAGAACGAGTGGGACTTGCCTTTCAGTGAGCCGCGCCAGATCATGATCTATGGGATGGTGCAGGAACTCGCGACCCACGTCAATTACAAACGTCTCCGGGATATGGCAACTGCCGAGGGTGATAATGCACTCGCGACGTTGCTGCGCTTCATCGCCATTGATGAGATGGCGCACTTTAGCTTTTATCGCGATATCGTGCGCCTCTACATGGCATTGGACGAAGATAATACGAAAGCGGACATCGCCTTTGTCTTCAAGAATTTCGCGATGCCTGCCCAATATATCGTCCCTAACGCCCGCGAACGCGCGGAGCGTATGGCGGCGGTCGGCCTCTATGGGCCGCGCGAATATATCAAGCTGGTCAAAGAACCCATCGAGAAGGCGTTAGGGCTGGGGAATGTCAAGCAACTGCAGCGCCAATACCTGGATGCCGAAGGCCGCCCAAAATCCTTCATTGTACCGGACGCGCCAGGGCTTCCGCTGAGCCTGAGCTACAACGAGTGAGGTCAACGCGCGCTTAAAGCGCCGCTGGAGCATTGCAGTACGCTCTGTGCGGCGCTGAGTCGCGACCGGTTATGCCAACCTCTTCATTCCTCGTCCTGTAAGCCACACAGCGCCAAAATAAACAAAAGATTGCCCATCAGCCGCAACAGCGGTGACAGGCAATCTTTTGTTTATGCGAAACGCTGGCCACGATCAGGCGCGCGCAACCTGGAGGCTGGTGAGCGCTTTCGTCGTTTCTGGATCGAAGACGTGCATATGATCCGTACGCACGCCCAGAGTGATGTTGTCCCCAGCGCGCGCATGAACGGATGGATCCACACGGGCAAGGACCGTCGCGCCGCTGACCTTGGCATAGACGAGTTGTTCATTGCCGAGATGCTCCACCACATCAACCGTGCCAGTGAGGGTAGATCCGGCAGAGGCATCGGCGACGTTGGTGAAGGCCTCAGGCCGTAAGCCCAGGGTCACCTCACGTCCCTCGAATCCTTTCACTCGATCCGCGACATCCTGCGGGAGCGTCAGATATTGATCGCCGACGCCGACCCGCACTGTACCATCGCTCCGTGTCACTTTCGTATTGGGGAAGAAGTTCATGCTGGGTGAACCAATGAAGCCCGCGACAAACTGATTGGCCGGATGGTCATACAATTCCTGGGGAGTACCTAATTGCTGGATGACGCCACCGCTGAGGACGACAATGCGATCGCCCATCGTCATGGCTTCGGTCTGATCATGCGTGACATAAACAGTTGTGCGACGGAGCCGCAGATGGAGACGGCTGATCTCCGCGCGCGTCTGCACGCGCAATTTCGCGTCCAGGTTCGAGAGCGGCTCGTCCATCAAAAAGACTTTGGGTTCGCGCACGATGGCGCGGCCCAGAGCGACACGCTGACGTTGACCACCAGAGAGTTCCTTAGGACGACGTTTGAGATAAGGGCGCAATTCCAGCATATCCGCTGCGGTAGCGACGCGCTGCTCGATGTCCTGACGCGGGATACCGCGCAGTTTCAAACTGAAAGCCATATTCTCGAAGACGGACATGTGCGGGTACAGGGCATAGTTCTGGAAGACCATAGCGATATCGCGATCCTTCGGTGGGACATCGTTGACCAGCTTATCCCCGATGAAGAGATTGCCATCCGAGATCTCTTCGAGACCAGCGATCATGCGCAGAATGGTCGTTTTCCCACAACCAGAGGGGCCGACCAGGACTAAGAACTCGCCATCAAGGATTTCGAGGTTAATATCCTTGACCACCTCTACCGTGCCGAAGCGTTTATAGATATGCTCCAGCCGAACCTGTGCCATGCTATGTATGTCACTTTCTAGGGTACGAAGACCCTAAACGTCGCAACCACCTGCCCAGTAGCTACGACATGAGCATTTCCCGGCTCACCTTGCCTTCTTCGACGAAGAAAGCGATCCTTCTGGCAGAAAGTATACCAGACGGTCAAGTCAAAGTCCAGTGGAAATATGAGGAAATTTCCGATCTTTCGGGGTTATGTTGGGTTATTTCATGTGCCGCAGGGTGGAAGGGTGGTACACAGGCGACACGCGGGGGCGGTTTGCCGCCGTCGAGTTGCCGCCATCGGGTTGCTGGCGAATAAATTCGTGCCTAGAGGCCTGTGGGCCGCGAAATCCGCCTTCGCGGATTGGGTCCTGAGGATCAAGAGGCACGCGTCGCTAACGGAGGAATGCATCTGACAAATCGATGATCAGGCCCTCTTCTATAAAATCCCTCAATTCTAGGCCTGCGCAGACGGGCTTTGTAGCAAGCAGACCCTTCGGGGCGTTTTAATCGCCCGCGCTCCTTACCACCTCGCGCCGTGCTTCCTACTACCGCGCGTGCGTGACCTGGAAATGCCATTGATGGCATCAATCCGCACCAGCTGAATGTGCGCTCCTCCCGCGGCCCGGCATATAATAGAATTCGACACATGGTGAGAGAGGATGTCGGGAACATGGCGCAACACCGCTTCGTCGCCGCAGTGCGGCGCGCAATCGCGGCCCATGATCTCTTCCCCCCCACCGGGACTGTCATCGTCGCCTGTTCTGGTGGGGCGGATTCGCTGGCGCTGTTATTAGCGCTAGATGCCCTCTGTGGCCAGGCGGGGCGGGCCTATCCCGCCGTTTCGCTGCACGTAGCGCACCTGGACCATGGGCTGCGCGGAGCGGAGAGCGCGGATGATGCTGCCTTCGTCGCCGCTGAGACCGCGCGACTGAATCTGGACGCGACGATTGCAACGCTGACCACTGCGGACCGTGCCGCCTGGCGCGGATCGCTGGAAGCCGCCGCCCGCCGCGCTCGTTATGCCTTCTTGCGCCAGGTGGCGCGGCAACGCGGCGCGGTGGCGATCGCCACCGGCCATACCGCCGACGACCAGGCTGAGACCGTCCTGCTCCACCTGTTACGCGGCAGTGGATTGGATGGCCTGGCGGGGATGCGACCCCGCAATGGTGACATCATCCGCCCGCTTCTCGATTGCTGGCGGAGCACTACCGAGGAGTTTTGCCGTGACATGGGGCGCACACCGCGCGACGATAGCAGCAATCGCGAACCGCGCTATCTGCGCAACCGGGTCCGCCATGAACTCATCCCGCTGGCTGAGCAGCTGCAGCCGCGCTGCAAGGCCGCCCTGGTTCGCAATGCCGCGCTGATCGCCGACGACCGCGCTGCGTTAGAGGCCGCGACCGATGCCGCCTGGCCTGGTATCATTCAGTCGGAGATCATCCCATTGAGCGATCAGGAACGCGCCGCATGGATCCGGCTGAGCGCCGAGCATGCTGGTGCGGAGGTGGCAGCTGAATTCATCACCGCGATTACTCGTACGGACCTGCGCATGCTGGCGCCCGCCATCCGCCATCGCGTCATCCGGCGCGCGCTGGATCATTGCGGCAGCGCCGATCCTGATGCCCAGGTCGATGCCGCGAGCATCGCTCGTATTGAACGCGTCGCGCTGGATGCGCGCGGCACACCGCGCATCGTCGAGATCGGCACTGGCGCGGTCATCTTTGTGACGCGGACACACATCCTGTTCGCACCACCCCAACGGCGCGATCCGCGCGCGGAGGTTTGATCATCACTATGGGAGCACCTGAGCCACAGACCTGGGGAGATCTGCTCCGCCAGGGCACTGCCGCCTTGCGTCAAGCCGAAGGCCCCACTCCGCACCTCGATGCGTCAATCCTGCTGGGGCACCTGCTGGATGTGCCACGGACCGCCCTACTGGCGCACCCTACCCGTGAGGCCACGCCTGAGATCATCACCGCGTACGCCGACCTCATCGCGCGCCGCGCCGCTGGTGAGCCCGTCGCCTATCTGACCGGACATCGCGATTTCATGGGTTTGGACATCAAGGTCGATCGCCGCGTCCTGGTGCCACGACCAGAGACCGAGCTGGTCGTGGAAGCCGCCCTCGGCGCGCTGAGCGATCGGTTGGGTCCACCTCCCGACGCCACCGACACCCCAACCGAGTCCCCGCCGCACATCGACATCCTGGCGGCCGATATCGGCACCGGTAGTGGTGCCATCGCTATTGCGCTGGCGTCACTGGACACGCGCATTGGCCGTGTTTACGCTATCGAACAGTCAACGGCGGCACTGGAGGTCGCGCGGCACAATGGCGACCGGTTGGGGGTCAGCGATCGTGTTTCCTGGCTATTGGGGGATCTGCTGGAGGCGCTACCCGCCGCGGTCGATCTGATCGTCGCCAATCTGCCCTATGTGCCAGATCAACCTGGCGCCGCCGAGCCGAATGTCGTAACCTATGAGCCACACGCCGCGGTCTTCGGACCCGATGCCGATGGACTGGGACTAATTCGACGCCTCATTGCCCAGGCACCGCCTAAGCTCCGACCAGGAGGCATTCTCGTCATGGAACATGGCTATGATCAGCGCGCGGCGATCGCGGCGACGCTGGCGCGGGTGTTCCCGACAGCACGGGTGAGCTTTGGCAAGGATTACGCTGGCTGGGATCGCTATGTGGTCGTTCATACATAAGGGGCGCTCGCCTTTTCCGCCCCAGCCGCGTTGGTGCGGGCATTGGCAAGCACGCCCGTCGGCGCCTACACAGTCATTCAGTGCACGATGAAGACCAGGCGCTGTGCGACATCCCCATTCCAGGTGACTGTCACGGTGTACGTGTCAGCTTGCAAGGAGGGGGCGTAGTGATAATAAGCCGTTGCCGCGGCATTGGGCACGTCGTAGGTCGCCGATCCAGTCTTGAGAATAGTGCCATCACTGCCCGTCACTGTCACTGTGATGTGCCCAGGACCGTATCCAGCGGCGATGCAGATATTCAGATAGACAGTGCTGCCCACCGGGAAGGTGGTGCGGTTGAGATTCGCACTACAGGAGAGATCTGGTCCATTCGTCAGTGTTGCCCGCGGAATGGCCAGGGCTGCCATGGTGTTGATAGTGGCAGTTGCCGTTGGGCCGACACTGGTCGCTGTCGGCCCAACGGAGGTCGCTGTCGCCGCAGTGGTCGTGGGCTGGCTGGTTCCCACGCTCGTCAGCGACGAGCCAGAGTTCCCCTGATTATTGTTGCTGAGATGACTGATGATCAAGAACGCGAGCAATGCAACCCCCAACACCGCGACGACGATCGTGGGTAAGCGCCAGCGACTACCCGACGAGAATTGATGGGGTAGCGGGCGCGGCAGGGGCTCTGATGGTCGCCGCACCGGGCGACTCTCGCGGCGACCACTGTCGCCACCAAGTGCCGGTGCGGCGATAGGGGTTTGCACGGTGCCCCGGTCGGCGATATCTGGCGTGCCCACCGCGACGGACACGGGGGTCATATGCGTCGGCAATTCAGCGACATCGGGCATGCTGGGTCGCGGGTGAGTCAATGGATGGCTCTTGAAGCGGGGTCCGGAAGGAGTAGGGTGCGTGATGCGAGGATGGGCTGGCTCGGCCATCGGCAGCATCTCTTGGGTTTTACGCGCGGTCATATCGTCGCCACGCTGCGTCGGAACCCTGGCCGCGTCGGGCAATTGCGACAGATCGAGCGAAGGATGCACTGGCTCTTCACCCATAGGTGGAATTGAAATGCCAGGTGGATTCACTGGCATGAACGGCGGGGGTACGAGCAATCCCGGCGTCCCGCGGTCGCCATGGTTTTGTAGATTGAGGTCATCATTCGACTCGCGCAGATCGAGTTGAGACAAGGGGGTCGTCAGTGGCCGCGAACGCCGAATGACCTTATCCGTCGGTTCGATAAAGGGATGGAGCGCTTCAGCAAACGCCGCCGCCGTCGGAAAGCGATCATTCGGATTTTTCGCCAGTGCCTCTTCGATGATCAGGGCGAGCGCCCGCGGCACCTCGGGGTTGAAACCACGAACATACGCTGGTCGGGTGTGCACATGCTGGTAGCAGATCGAGAGCGCTGTCGGACCGACAAAGGGCGGTCGCCCGGCCAGCGACTCATATAGTACACAGGCCAGTCCATAGATATCCGCCCGGGGATCGATCTCTTCGCCTTTGGCTTGTTCGGGCGCCATGTATTCGGGTGTGCCGACCGCGGTGCCAGTCTTGGTTACGCCTTTCTGACCGATGATCTTGGCAATGCCAAAGTCCGCCAGCAGCAGATGGTGAGGATCACGATCGTCGATGAGCATATTAGCGGGTTTGACATCACGATGGATGATGTCATGGCGGTGGGCATGGTCAAGTGCCTGCGCCATCTGCACCGCCATCGAACAGGCCTCCGCAATCGAGAGCGGCTTGCCCAGACGACTGCGATATGTCCCCCCCATGACGAGTTGCATAGCGATGTAAACAAACTCATCCGTCTGATCAGTATCAAAGACGCGCACGATGTTGGGATGATCTAAGCGCAAGACCGCGCGCGCTTCATGCTCGAAGCGCCGCGAGAAGCCTCGCGAATCGCTACTATCGGCACTCGATGCCATAACTTTGATGGCGGCATCTCCGCCGGTGACGGCGTTGCGCGCGCGATACACACGCGACATGCCACCCCGCGCAATCTCTGCCTCGATGAGATAATCACCAAGGCGCGCGCCAATCAAATCATTCCATCCCATGCCACGCCTCATTATTCAACAGCTGACCTGCGTTGTCTGGAGATCGCGCTGCAATTATCCACTGCTAGACTATAGCTATTCTAACCCATGACCGAACCTGCTGTATAGGCAATAGACAAGATGGCGAGAAAATGGCCTATCGCCTGGCTTGCGGAGCCTTCAATTGGTCATACGGACTGAGACAAATGTCCCAGTCCGTATGGGGGAGCGCGCAAGTGCACGGTCGCGATATCGCGCGCGGCCACCGCTCGTCACGACCCAATGGCGGCGAGGCCACCCTCATTGGCCGGTGAATTTGGGCTCGCGCTTCGCGATGAAAGCCGCCATGCCTTCTTTTTGATCGGCAGAGGCAAAGAGCGTCGCGAAAATCTGCTTCTCCATCGCCAGCCCGACCTCCTGCGGCGTCTCGAATGCGGCATTGACGGCGGCTTTGGCGGCGCGGAGGGCCAGGGGTGATTTTTTGGCGATGCCGCGGGCGATGGTCCTGGCGGCCTCCAGGTGTTGCCCAGCCGGGACCACCTGGTTCACCAGACCCAGGGCGTGCAATTCGGCGGCGGTGAAATTGCGGCCTGTCAGCACCATCTCCATCGCGATGAATTTGCCCAGCGAGCGCGACAAGCGCTGCGTGCCACCTGCGCCGGGGATGATACCCAGGTTGATCTCGGGCTGGCCGAAGCGCGCATTCTCGCTGGCAACAATGATATCGCAATGCATCGCGAGCTCGCAGCCACCGCCCAAGGCAAAGCCACCGACCGCCGCGATCAATGGATTCTTGATCCGCCGGATGCGGTCCCAGGCCGAAAATTCACCGGTTGACATCGTCACGGGCGTCTGATCGGCCATCTCTTTGATATCAGCGCCCGCGGCAAACGCCCGGTCACCCGCACCCGTCAGAATGACGCAGCGGATGGCGCTGTCGCGATCGAATTCTTCCAGAGCAGTGGCGATCTCGCCCACCATCTGCCAGTTCAAAGCGTTCAGTTGCTGTGGTCGATTGAGTGTGACGACCGCGATGCCTTCGTCGCGTTCCACCAGAATGTATTGATATTCCATCGTGGCGCTGATCTCCTCCAAAACTCTGTGCGTGGCATCACCGCCACGCGGACCTGTGCACAGTAGCACATCAGTTTTCGTTTAGCATTCTATCGGCGTTTCGTTCCCTGATTGAAAGTGGCGTGTGCCGAAGGAACAGATGCCAAACAAATGACGCCAGGCTCTCGTCTGTCACTTGCAGCATAGGCAGGGCAACGGCGCGGCGTCAAGATCGGTGATGGGATTGCGATTATGACAAAAAAGCTAAAAGGAAGCTTGACAAGCACATCATAACCCAGGTATACTGTTTGTACCAGGCAGTGAAATAGGCGTGGCTACAGTGGCACATTGCTCAAGCGTCGCTCCGCAGTACTATCAATATTCAGAAGATCTGGGAAACGCCACCGCATCTTCCGGGGATGGCATCCAATTCATATTCCTCGATGGCCAAGGATGCGGCAATGCAAACAACTTATACTACGAAGATGTTGACGCAGTCTGAGTGATGTGTCGTTCACAAGGGAGATCATTCGATGAGCAACGTATCATTAAGGCTTATGCTGAGTGGTATCGCGGTACTGCTCTTCGCAAACATGCAACCGTTCAAGTACATTGAGGCGTTGTTTTTTAATTTCTCGATCCTCCCCTACTATAACCAATATATCACTTTGATACTCGCTATCGGAGGGTTAGCCCTGGTTCTCGTCGGCGCTTTCCGCCGGAATTGATCGTGTTGCGGCAACGCTTGAAACACTCAGAGCCTTTGACGCAGGCGGATGGCTGTGTTGACGTCGATTTCAGATAGTCAATGCACACTTGATGATGACACGCGAGTAGCGTGATGGGGCCGAGGTATCCTCGGCCTCATTTTTCATATGATTGTGAACGAAGCACATTGACAGGTACCCTGGCCAGATGCATAGAGTGTGGTGATGGGTCTGCTCGCGATACGTAACCAGGGCGCGATCGTCACCACGCCATCAGGAGGGTTTGCATGGGATATCCCCAGGACACACCATATTCGTATTCCCCCCAGGCCATAGGCACTCCATCCGCGTCGCCCAGCGATTATTCCTCCTTGCCCGAAAACGGTCCCGCTGAACCTGCGCGCGGATCGATCTTGCAAGCCTGGTTGATGATTGGCATTCATCCCGCCCGACGACGAATCGCCAGCTGGGCGCAGGGATTGTCGAATAACTGGCTCACGCCGACATTGATGGCGATTGGCGTGCTGGCCGCGATCTCCGCGCTGGTGGGCGGTGGTGTCTATTTCGCCACCAACAGCGAGGTGGCGCGCGGCGGTGGGCAAGCCTTCGGCGCTACAACCCTCGTTCCATATAGCATCGGTCGCCTCATCGCCGCCATTTTCGAGAGCGTGATCACCTCCCTCCTTGCCCCACTTGGCGCGGCGGCGGGCCTGGCCATCTTCCTGAATCGCAGCTATGGCGACTTCTCCCAACGGTTCATGCGGATCTTAAAGCCTGTCGCGCTGGCGGTGGTATCCGTCACGGCCGTGGGCATCCTCTTCAATGGCCTCACCACCGGAATCTCGACGAAGATCCTCCCGCAAGTCGCGCAACTCTCCCAATATAGCGGCAAGTCCGACCAGGCATCCGTCAATGCGGTGCTCCAGATTCTCCAGAACATTTTGCCGATGATCCTGCTCTCGGTCGGGTTGGGGGGCATATTTCTGGCCTATGCGACCGTCCAATATGTGCAAGCGGGCGCGATTGGCACCAACTTAAACCGCTGGGCGGTCTTCGGCATCTTATTGCTCACGCTGATCGTCTGGGGCATTGTCTCGGCGCTCATCAACATCCCCTTCGGGCTGATTGGCTGAAAGAAGGTTTCCCTTGGCAGTTTCTGGCATGGACAACATTGTCATTCAAACCCATGCGCTGACCAAGACTTTTGGCAAGCGCACCGCCGTCAATCAACTGCACATCGAGGTGCGGCGCGGCGAGATCTTTGGCTTCCTCGGGCCGAATGGCGCGGGCAAGACGACGACGATCCGCATGTTGCTAGGCTTGATCACGCCGACTTCGGGGTCCATCTCCATCCTGGGCCGACCCGTGACGACCGAACATACAGAGGTTTTGCCGCGCGTCGGCGCCTTGATCGAAACCCCCGCGCTCTACAATTATATGAACGGCCGCGATAATTTGCGTACGGTCGCCAGTATGTTTGGCCCAGTGGACGAGCGCCAGATCGACAATGTCCTGACGATCGTCGGGTTAGCAGGGCGTCAACGCGACCGCGTGCAGAACTATTCGCTTGGCATGAAACAACGTCTGGGCGTGGCGATGGCCATGTTGAACGATCCACACCTGTTAGTTTTAGACGAACCCGCCAATGGGCTGGACCCGGCGGGTATCGTCGAGATGCGCGATCTGATGCGCAATCTCGCGGCGATCGGCAAGACAGTTCTTATCTCCAGCCATGTGCTGGGTGAGGTACAGCAGATCTGCACCCGTGTGGCGATCATCAACAATGGCATCCTGATCCGTGAGGCCAGCGTCGATGAATTAACACGCGGCCAGGGCATCTATGTGGTCTTCGTCGAACGCGTCGCCGAGGCGCTGGCGCTGGTGCAGGCCCAGCCCTGGGGTGCGCAAGCGGTGGTGAATCCGCAAGGCGCGCTGATGACGGCGGCGCCCAACGGTCTGGGCCGCGAATTGAATACCTTCCTGTCGCAGGCTGGCTATGTTCCCGACGCGTTGTATTACCAGCAAGAGACATTAGAGCAAGTCTTCTTGCGGCTCACGGCCAACCCCGGTGGAGGCATTCGATGACACAGACACCTGCGAGTGCGCAACTTACCATGGTCAGTCAGGGCGGCCACGACCAGCCAGCGTTTGGCGGGATGGTGCGATCCGAACTCATCAAATTCACGCGCCAGCGTTTTTTGTGGTGGTTCGTCGGCGGAATGTTCCTGCTCA
The DNA here is from genome assembly GCA_027459705.1 of Ktedonobacteria bacterium. GTDB lineage: Bacteria > Chloroflexota > Ktedonobacteria > Ktedonobacterales > JACDGC01 > DAIDHM01. Next base: position 39,371 of record DAIDHM010000123.1, read on the forward strand.
CCCTTCTGCGCGGGCTGATCATCTTGCCAATCGCGCTCGGCGCGAACAACACTGGCGGCCCTGGTATTTTGAATAGTTCGGCACAGGATAATGCTTATCAGGTGATGACACAGGCGATGTCGATCGTCCATGACATCTCGGGCCTCTTCGTGATGGTCACGGCCGTCTTCATTTTCGCGCGCGAATACCAGGGCGGGACGATCCGCATTGTGTTGGCGCGTGGCGCTGGCCGCTTGCGTTTGCTGGGCGCGAAATTCGCCGCATTGGCAATCACGAGCTTTGCCATGCTGGCGTTGTTGCTCGTCGTCACGTTGGGTATCATCGCCACCGCTTCCACGCTCGTCCTGCACGATCTGAGCCTGTTGACCAATGTTGCCAGTTATTACTGGAGTGATGTCGGCACGTACCTCCTGGGGATCGTCGTCAACCTGATTGCTTCTGGCATATTCGCGGTCTTCCTCTCTGTGTTGGGGCGCACGCTTGTCTTTGGCATCGGCATCGCCTTGCCGTATTTCTTTGCCGAAAGCATCATCAGCACTATCTTGACGGCTGTCGCGCTCTCAACGCGGAATGCCGTCTGGTACAACATCACAACCTTTTTCTTCGGCGTCAATCTCAATCAGGTGGCGTCGACTATCACGGGCCCGCGTGTCAATACCCTGAACTCACTGACCCAGGTCCTCCTGCGCGCGGCTATTCCAGGTCTGGTCACGGTCGATGGGACCCGCACCCTGATCGTCATTGGTATCTATGCCGCGCTCTTCCTGATCGGTGCCATTTTCCTCACCCAACGGCGCGATGTGACTCAATGAATTCCAGCATCCCACCACTCGTCACGCTGGTCGCCGAGCCACCAGAGGGCGACCAGCAGCCGCTACCACGGGACCTGGTGACTGCCTATGATGGCAATCTCTGGCTGCCCACGTCGCCGGAAGACCGCCCGTTGGTGCTGATGAATTTTGTGACAACGCTGGATGGAGCAATCTCATTTGCGTTGCCTGGCAACGACACCGGAGCGGAGATCAGCGGGCATAGCGCGCAGGACCACGTTGTCATGGGCATCCTGCGCGCCTGCGCCGACGCCATCATCTGGGGCGCGGGTACCTACACCGCCACGAGTCGCTTCCTGGCGACCCCCGCTGCGATCATGCCGCCGTTAGCGGAGGCATACGCCGCGCTGATGCTGGCGCGCGGCGGCGCACCCGCGCCGCTGGCGGTGATCCTCACCCGATCGGGCGAGATCCCCCTGGACGGCGCCCTCCTGACTCAAGGTCGCCAGCCCACGCTCATCGTCACCACCGCGGCGGCCGCCGCGCGCCTGCGCGGCATCGTAGCGCCCAACGTCTCGATCGCCACAGTCGCTGACGACTATGCGCCAGGTACGATCCTGGCGCTGCTGCGGCGCGACTATGGCATCCGCAGCGCGTTGCTGGAAGGCGGCCCGCAGATTGTGGGCGCCTTCCTGGCAGCGGGCGTCATAGACACCTGTTTCCTGACGATCGCGCCGCAATTTGCTGGTCGATCAGAAGCCATGCCCAGACCTTCGCTCGTCGCGGGGCAGGCTTTCGCGCCAGCAACGGCACCGTGGGGACAATTGGTCAGCCTGAAGCGCGGCGGTGATCTGCTCTTTACGCGCTATCGTCTCGGGCCAGAGGTCCGCAAGCCATAACCGAGTGTGCCATATTCCATGGCGCGACCCGCTGGCGATGCGCGGCAGGGGCAGATTGATCAGCCAGCAAGAGTGAAACATATAAGTGAAAAATTCACAGGACTTTTGGGGACAATTTCTTCAACTTTTAACATTCTGTCGGTATACTTGCTTGGACGGTATGCGTGGCGATGGGATGCGCAAGAAATGCGTTATCACAGGAGCGTGCCGATCCCATCATAGAGGAATAGTAGGCGCATGGGACATATGTATCGCGAACGTTTGAACGCGGATTATGCCAAAGGCTGGGTCGAGACTATGATCGAGATTCCCCGCGGTAGTCGTAATAAATACGAATATGATCATGAGCGTGGCGTGCTGCGGCTCGACCGCGTGCTCTACTCTGCTGTGCACTATCCCACGGACTATGGTTTTGTGCCTGGCACATTGGGTGGCGATGGCGATCCGCTGGACATCCTGGTCATCGTCGATGACCCGACCATTCCGGGATGCATCCTGCGCGCCCGACCAGTCGGCGTCCTGATCACTGCCGATGAGAAAGGCATGGATGAGAAGATCCTCTCCGTGCCGATGGATGACCCCCGCTTTGCGTCCATGACCGACTTGCCACATGTCCCAGAACATCGCTTGCGCGAGATCGCCAACTTCTTTGCGACGTATAAAGTCCTTCAGGGCGTCACGACTGTAGTACGCGATTGGTTGACGCGCGATGCTGCCTGGCACGTGATCGGCGAGGCCGCGCGGCGCTTCGAAGCGGAGATGACCATTGTGCGTGGCCGCGTCGGTTGATCTGGGCGACGTACTGTACAGCTTCATGATGCGAAATCGGCGGCAGGTGATCCTTGCCGCCGGTTTCGCGTTATATGACGGGCGATTGACTATCGCCCTCACGGACTACTTGCTTGACGATTTCGCCAGGGATTGTTCGACACTGCGATAGTGATCGCGCCAGATCAGGCGATGCACGCCGAGGTAACGCGGCAATTGATTGGCGCGGGGTATGTAGGGGAAGAAGATCATGATGGTCGTCAGGACCGCCATGGTCAACAAGACGGCGACATCCGCGTTAGGGCCATTGAATGGGCCAAAGGGCAACTGATACCAGAAGGTGTAGAGCCAGAGCCACGCCTGGCCTGGGTAGCTGCCCGTTTCATTCATCATGCCCCACTGACTCCCCAGCAGGTTCAGGCTCTGGGCCTGGTTGGGCAGGGCGTTCTCGTTCAAGAACAGCAATGGTTTGGTATAGTTCGTCTGATAGAACTGTCCATCGCTCAGCAGCAAACCATCCAACGCGCCGCTCCGCGCGATCTGTAACAGGCCATCAAACATCACCGGCAACGGACCGTAATCACCGGTCGGCACGGTCAGATTCCCACTGCTGTCAACGGCCGCGCTGGGATCCTGCAGGGCGGTGGAATATGCCGCTTCCCACTTCGCCTGTTGATCGGCCGAAGCGCTATTGAAGGTCTGCAGTGCCGCCTGGACGGTCGCATTCTGGATCGTTCCCAGTGGTTGCAGCACGTAGCTCTGAGCGGTATCGATATTGATATGGACACCCGCCAGTTGCTGCAATGAGACCGGGCCAATCGATTGGACGGAGGATGTCCCAGTATTGTATGGTGGGCCATACTGCGCCAAATTGCTGCTACCGTCCAACTCGTTCAACGCCACCGTCACGAAGCCAACGGGATCGCTACTGGCGACACTCTGGATCGTCAAAGGTTTGATGTCTGGCGAGGAGAGGACGGAAGCGAAGACGATCACGACGAGGGTGACGATGCCCAACAGCACGGTCACTTCACGAATCAAGTCGTAGGGGATCATCTTGATGCCACGATAGTAAGCTTCCTGCGTCATGCCATGGGAATACCCTGTGACTTGCTCACCCTTCGCCGGGTAGGGTCGCACAACGCCGCGCAGTCGGACGAGAATAATGTGGCCCACGATGAGAGCCGCGATCGCCGCGGGGAGTAAGAAGATATGGAAACTGTACATCTGGCCGAAGTTCAACACGTTGAAGAACGATCCAACGCCGACCGAGTTGATGGCGTCTTTCGCCGAAACGCCGATCCATTGCGAATCGAAATTGCTCTGCGAGAGATAACCTGTGAAGGCCGTGCCGATGCTCACTGCGAAAGCGATAGCCCCTGTCACCCACGTGCGGCCACGACCATCGCGCCAGGCCCCCATGAAGAATGAACCCCAGAGGTGGAGCACCATGAAGAAGAAAAACGACTGGACGCTCCAGAAGTGGAGACTATTGAACCAATGCCCAACCGCGGAGGTGTGCCACCATTGCGGCCCAAAGAGCGCCAGGATGATGCCGGAGACAACGACAACGACGAGGCTCGCGATGGTGACGGCGCCGAAAAGGTAAACAGCGGAACGTACATACGCGGGTTGCTGATCAGGCAGGATATGTTCGATCGGCAGTTGCGTATTGAGGCGGCGGCGCAGGCTGCCAGTCCAATTACTCATCGCCGTTCCTCCGTCTTCTCGGTGGAAGTCGTCGTCCCCTCGAGTGGGTTTTCCGCTGGCAAACGAACTGCTGTGGCGATGACGAAAGCGACGACCATCAAGCCGATCACGATTAAGTTAGGCACCGTGATTAAGAAGATGCCGAAGTGAATGTACTGAGACATGCTCTTCTCCTCTACCGATGGCAAACAACATGGATTGTCATGTTGGTTGCCCTGTAAAACCGTTCTGATCCCTCATGTGCAGTTCCTTCGCTTGTGATTGTATCCTATATGAGAGTATAGTGAGACTACTTTTGCTCACAAACGAGGCACAGTCCAATTCATGAAGGATCCTACTCTGACCAGCACTCCTCATATCAATCAGGAGCGGCGGCCAGCAAATGGCACATTGATATCACGCTTCTGGCCAAATTGGATCAGCCGTGACATGAGTTTGATCCTGTTGGCGCGAGCCGGCATGAGCACCATGCGCGGCCTGGCAGGCGTCCTGACGCCGATCTACCTGGCATTGATCGGGTTCAGTGCCCTGCGTCTTGGGCTGCTTTTTACCGTAGTTGGCCTGACCTCAACGATCTTCACCTTGATGATCGGCTTCACCTCTGATCGCATCGGTCGCAAAATCTTCCTGATCGTCTTACCCGTAATGGCGGCAGGAGCGGGGGTCGTTTTTGCCCTGACGACGAATGTGACGGCGATCTTCATCGCCGCCGCTTTGGGCACCTTCGGTCGCGGAGCTGGCGCCGGCGCTGGCGCGGTCGGCCCCTATATGCCAGCGGAGTCGGCATTGTTAGCAGAGAAAGTCGCCCCGCGGTACCGCAACAGCCTCTTTGGGCGCGCCGCCTTCGCCGCGAACCTCGGCGCGTTGCTGGGGGGTGGATTGCTGGCAACCCTGCCCGATGTATTGCCGCATTTTCATGTTCCTACGATGACGGCATTCCGCATCGCCTATGGCATCGCGGCGGTTCTGTCGCTGGTGTCTGGGCTGATCGTGCTCCCTATCGCCGACGCGCGGCCCGTACGAGCGCCACGGACGAGCCGACAACGCGGCGTGATCTTTTCGCGCGCGACCTGGGGAATCTTGATAAAGTTGGGTGTGACCAATGCCTTCAATGGTACCGCCGTAGGGTTCTTTGGTCCATTCATCACCTATTGGCTTTTCCGACGGTATGGTGCTGGTCCGGCGGCGATTGGCTTGCTCTTCTCGATCATCAACATCGCCACACTGGTCTCGAATCTGGGAGCGGCAGGGTTGGCGCGGCGTTTCGGCCTGGTCCGTGCTATCGTCTTTGGCCGCATCTTGCAAGCCATCCTGATTGTGCCGATGGTGCTGGCGCCGACGTTCTGGCTGGCGGGGATGGTCTACCTGGTCCGCATGCTGGCGCAGCGCGTGGCATTACCGTTGCGCCAATCCTACGTGATGGGCGTCATCCCCAATGACGAACGCGCCTCGGCCAGTGCGCTTTCGAATCTGCCGTCGCAGCTCACGATGTCAGTCAGTCCGTCGATTGCTGGGGCAATCTTTGACACTGGCCAACTGGCGCTGCCTTTTGAGATCGGCGCCTTGTTACAACTCATCAATGCGCTCCTTTTCGGCGTCTTTTTCAACAAACTGCGCCCTCCTGAGGAAGATGGCGACAGTGCGCCAGCGGAAAGCGCGTCTTGATGCCACTATCAGATTGCCCAGGTGGCTGTCAGCATCGCCCGGCGTCTGCGTCAGGCATATGGTGGGACGGGCACGCGCCTGAACAGAGCCCAGAGCGTGAGATCGTATCCGCTCTTCAGTGCGCCAGCCAGTATGAAAGGCAACCCGAGGCCCAGCAAAACTCCGCTGAGCAGCACCCCCGCAATGGTCGGACTGATCCCCGCACCCATGTTGCGCGCCAGTGTTGTCACGCTGGCCGCGGCGGTGCGCTCCGAGGGTGCTACCAGCACCATCGTATAGGCCTGGCGGGTTGGCACATCCATCTGCGAGAGTGTCTGCCGTAGCAACAGGACGATGCCGCCAATGGCGAAATTTGGCATCAAGGGGATGAGCGCGAGGAGGATGTTGGATGGCAAGTGCGTGAAGACCATCGTGTTCAGCAAACCAATCCGGCGCGCCAACCGCGGCGCAAGCAAGATCGATAGCGCCGCCAGGATATTGGCGGCAAAGAAGAGCGCTCCCAGCACAGCGAGCGAGACGCCGAACCGCAAATGAAAATAGAGCGCCATCAACGCCTGTGAGGTCAACCCACCAGCAAAAGCGTCAATGCTGAAGAGCGCGGCTAACCGTGCCACAATGCCGCGAGATTCCTGCAACGGCGGGAGCGCGCGACGCCAACCGGTAGCGCGTGTTACCGTCGGCGCTTCGATTGCGGGTGAGAGTTGGGAGATAAGGAAACCCACGATGATCGCGATCAGTACATACCCACCAAACATCAGTTGTAGACCCTGATCTAGCGCCAGCCCCCAGCGCGCCAGGAGATCAGGCAGCCCCGCGGCCAGTGCGCCGAGCGCCGTCCCAAGCGAGGCCACCATGTTATAGCGTGCGAACGCCTCCGCGTGTTTGCCATCTGCCGCGCTCAGTGTCACCTGCGCCAACATCGCCTGATCGATCGCCAGGAAGGGCGCTGTCTCGGCCGCGGCTGTCCCCAGTGTGCCAGCGAACGCCGCTACCAGCAATAACGGATACCACCCGCTCACGGCAAAGATCGTACCCGCCAGCGCCATGAGGAGCGTCAGGCCCAGCAGCGTGCGCCGTCTTCCCCAACCATCAGCGCCGATGCCGATGAGATACGTACCGACCAAATCTCCCAGCAGTGCCACGGTGAGGATGCCACCGATCGCCAGGGGACTGAATCCTCGGCGCGTCAACGCGACCGTTAACACAATTCCCAGCATGCCATAGGCAAATTGTCGTAACCCGCGTGCCAGGGTTATGATCGCCCTGTCGGATACCCACATTTTTCCCTGGTTCATGAGATGTGGGCACCAGATGTCATGGCGCGATGGGCAGTGAGGAAACTCATGATGCGCCTACGAGCAACCAGGGGCCACTTGTTGCACCAGCGGATATTCTTGAGAAGCGCATCAGTGCTTGCTCCCAGGATCGGATATTCAGTCATGTTGGGCGACGAAGATGCTCGCTGGCTGACCAAGGACGACAATGACGATTTTTTTGGTAACACGCCAACCACCATTGCGCAAGGTTACATCCCAAAGACGATCATCGCTGGTAATCGTCACGGCGATCCCATTCGGACGCAGGACGCGCGCGAATTCGCTCGCCAGCACATGATACAGTTCCGCATTCTCTTGCGGCGACCCAATCTGTTTGCCAAACGGAAGGTTAGTGAGGATTCGCGTGACACTATTCGCGTCCATCTTCAAAGTGCGCGCATCACCTACGTACCAGGAGATACCGACACCCGCGTGGCGGGCATTGCGCCGCGCCAGGGTCACCGCCTCGTCTTCAATATCACTGCCGATCGCGCGATCATAGGTATCGGCCAGTGCGCGTTCAATGAGCAAGGTGCCAGCGCCACACATTGGATCCAGGATGATGTCATCTGGCTGAGGTTGCGAGAGTCTCACCATCGCTGCCGCGATTGTCGGACGCAAAGACGCAGGCAGATGTTCGTGCTTGTAAGTACGATGGCGCATGGTCGCGTCGCTCAGTCGCAGGCCGATGAGCGCCTGACTCCCCTGCAACCAGAGCCAGAATTCAACATCAGCCTCGTCCGCGCTGAACCGCATGCGTTGGGGCATGCGGTCGCGCAGAGCGTCGATGATGGCCTGCCCCGCGTCCATGCGGCGGAATTCATGCTGGCCTTCCAGTTGGCTCACGACGCGCCACGTCTCGGCGAGCGACATATTATGTAGCCTACGCCAATAGTTCAGCGCCCCCAGCACATCCGCATGTTCTGTCGCGCTATGCAACACCCGCAACGCGCTCACCGATCTGCCGAGCGAATGGATTCGGGTCAATAAGAAAAATATATCTTCAGTCGTCCGCAAGGTGAGTAACTCGGCCGGTGCAGCCATTGTCGTGAAGATCACCACGCCGCGCGCGAAGCGCACCAGCGTCGAATCCGGAAAGCGCTGGTGAATCTCACTATAGGCCGTCGTCTCGATACCCGGCATCGTCAACGCATAATACGTCGGTATGACGGGTTCATGGCTTTTCTGGGCGGGAGGTTGTGCATCCTGTTTCATGGATATCATTGTATCACGCGCGAGTGAGGGATCGCGCCTTGTCGCTTGCGGCACTTTCCGTATATACTGAGGCGACCAGTGATGAGTCCTCAACGCGCACGTCAACTGGTCTCCGCTTTGTTGAGACAACTCTGAACGGCTGTCCTTAACGCGCTCGCCCGAGAGGAGCATAGCCAATGCATGACGACATTACCGATGTGCCCGGCATATCGGTGGGCCATGATACAAACCAAGCGGCGATGACGGGCTGCACCGTGATTCTCTGTGATCCCTTCGCGATCGGCGGCGTCGATGTGCGCGGTGGCGCGCCCGGGACCCGCGAGACCGATCTTTTGGCACCGACCTGCCTGGTACAACAAGTCAATGCGGTCTTGTTAACGGGCGGCAGCGCTTTTGGGCTCGACGCGGCGACCGGGGTCATGCATGCACTTGAAGAGCAAGGCATCGGCTATGATACGGGCTTTGCTCGCGTGCCGATTGTGCCCGCCGCGGTGCTCTATGATCTCGGCGTGGGCGACCCCACTGTGCGGCCAGACGCGGCCAGTGGCGCACGCGCGGTGGGAGCCGCCTCAGCCGGACCGATCGCGCAGGGGAGTGTTGGGGCCGGCACTGGCGCGACTTACAATAAGATCGCTGGTCCAACAAAGGCCAAAAAAGGTGGTATTGGCAGCGCCAGCATCGAGATGCCCGACGGGACGATTGTTGGCGCGTTGGTCGCTGTGAATGCTTTCGGGGACGTACGCTCCACCTATGCCGCCAGTGATTTCTTGCATCCATCAAGTTGGGTGGAACACCCTTTCACGCGCAGTGATGACGCCGACGATGACGATGACGATATGCGACGCGAGGATCCGCCATTGCTAGGAAACACCACACTGGCGGTTGTGGCGACATCGGCGCGATTGGATAAATCGCAAGCCAACAAATTGGCGCAGATGGCTCACGACGGGCTGGCGCGGGTGATCAACCCCTTGCACACCCCTTTTGACGGGGACGTTGTCTTCGCGCTCTCCATACCGGATACGAGTGGAATGCCCGTCCCGCTCTCGCCCCTTGAGTTCACAGAGCTTGGCGCCGTGGCGGCCGATATTCTGGCACTCGCCGTCCTACGCGCGGCCGAACGCGCATGAATGGCACGTTTTGGTCAGTTGGCGCTGTTTTTCGCCGCCATTTGGGGAAGTCGCGCGGGTAGGATGTTGGACTATAATAGTTAATAGGCAAGGTATCGAATCCGCACCATTGAGGATGTTTCCAGGCGCGGAATTCGCATTGCCAGGTTCGTGCCAAACGAACGATGAGAAATCGAGGGCTTATCCATGCATCTTACTGAACTTCCCCACATCCTCCACCGGAGTGCACCGCCAGGACGCTGGTATACCCGCTTTCTCCCCAGCCAGGATCACGGACAGCAGCCGCTGGCTGTGGCGGCTCTGGCCGGAACCGTAGCGGCTGCGGCCTACGCGGCGGAGATGTATGTCGACAAAGCCGTCACCGGGAGCGATTTTGACGATATTCAACTGGTAGAATCGGCGATCCGAGGACGTATGGCGCGCGTGCCGGTGCTCGGGATGTCCATCCATCTTGCTAACGGTGCGGCGCTGGCTGTCATTTATGATCAGTTGGTTCGTCCACGCCTGCGCGGCCCTGCCTGGGTACGCGGCCTCACCTTCGGACTGATGTTTCTCGCGGCGGTCTGGCCCCTGACCCCATTGGTCGACCGCCTGCATCCATTGATACGGCGCGGCGAGATGCCACGCCTCGCGCGCCCTACGCCCTTTGCGCAAAATGTCGCACGGCACCTGGTGTTTGGTCTCGTGGTAGGTCTCGTGTGTCCTGGCCGGAAGCCGCGCTAGGTCATATGGGGGAAGAGGTCACCGCCACATGCCCTAGCGGGGTTGCCTTACGTGACGGTTTCTTGTACATTGCGTCTTAGATATCGTACAGACAAGAGGGTGCGGGACCGCGAGAGCGCAACGATTCGCGCTCAACTCGCAGGGAAAGGAGGCGGCGCATAATACCTTTGCGCGTAAGCTCAGGGGTCGTGTGTCGCAATCGCTTGTGGAGACGTTAGAGGGACGGCAGATTGGTCAATACCAGATCGTGCGTGAAATCGGACGGGGATCGATGGGCGCGGTCTATAGTGCCTTTGTCATCAAAAATCCCCAGCAGACCGTCGCCATTAAGATCCTGCTGGAGGCACTCGCCACTGATCCGTCATTTATCACGCGGTTCATGCGCGAAACCGAAGCGTTGCGCAAGATGCATCATCCCAATATTATCCGCGTTCTGGATCATGGACAAGACGAGTCCATGCTGTATTACGTCATGGAATATATTCAAGGGCGTACGGCAGGAGCAATTCTCAAGCAACAACAACGTATCACCGTCTCACAGTCGATCGAAATCGCCGCCCAGGTCGCCGACGCGCTGGACTATGTCCATGCGACCGGTCAAGTAATCCACCGCGATATCAAGCCAGACAATATTATGGTCGATCGCTGGTATCATGTAAAAGTGCTGGATTTCGGCCTGGCGCGTATCGACGGTGCCTATACCATTACTCGCGTAGGTATGGTCGTGGGCAGCCTCTACTACGTGCCCCCCGAACACCTGCGCGGTGATAAAATTGATGGGCGCGCGGACATTTACGCCCTGGGGGTTAGCCTCTATGAGATGGTGACCGGTGAACGTCCATTCCGGGGGAAGAACCTGCAAGATATGACCCGCGCGATCAGTGCTGGCAACCCCATTCCTCCCAGCTTGCTGGAACCCTCCGTCCCCCCCGAACTCGAGCGCATCATTCTCCGCGCTCTGGCGCGTCGCCGCGAGGATCGCTATGCTCGCGCGAGTGAGATGCGCGATGATCTTCGGCGGTTGCAGCAACAAACCATCGATATCGCCGAGATCGATGTGCCCAAGACGCAACCAATGCCCTCAGTGCCCAACAGTCATCCCGACGCACCGCCCCGCATGCCGCGTTTTTCGCGCGCGTCCGCACCTGGCAACACCCAGCACGATGCCCGATTTCCTGCATCACCCTACGAAGATCATTGGAAAGGATAATGCCGTCTGATGCCCGTAAGATATAATCCTGAACCGTTTCCTGGTCGTCTCTTCGTTGTCGAAGGGGTCGATGGATCTGGGAAGAGTACCCAGATCTCCCTGCTGAAGCAATGGCTGGTCAATGAAGGATATACCGTCTTTTTTAGCGAATGGAACTCTTCGCCACTCGTCAAAGAGACGACCAGTCGCGGCAAGAAAAAACATCTCCTCACCCCCACGACGTTTAGCCTCATTCATGCCACGGACTTCGCTGATCGCACCGAAAAGTGGATCATTCCGCCTCTCAAGGCCGGGGCGATTGTTCTGGCTGATCGCTATGTCTACACGGCCTTCGCGCGCGATGTGGCGCGTGGCATCGAATCCGAGTGGGTCCGCAATCTGTATTCTTTCGCGGTCAAACCAACCGTCGCATTCTATTTTCGCGTCCCCCTCGATATTTCCTTGAAACGCATCCTGGGAGGTCGCGCGGAACTGAAATATTATGAAGCAGGCATGGATATGGGCCTCGCTAATACCCCGGAAGATAGTTTCCGGATCTTCCAGGGGCGCATTATGGAGCAATACGACAGCATGGTGGAGGAGTGTGGGCTGACAGTGATGGACGCCATGCTCGCAATCCCAGAACAACAGAAAATCATGCGTGAATTGGTAAGACCCTATCTGGAGGGCTTGCACCACCAGCCACACCGCGAACGCAATATCCTCGTACAATCTTCCATCCAGGAGACTCAGGTATGACGAAGTCGATCTTTTACGGAACTTCAAATTTCGAGCTCGATCCAGATGAACTGGTACCAGGACGGCTCTTCGTCATCGAAGGTACGGATGGCGTCGGCCGATCTACCCAAATTACCTTGCTGCGGCCGTGGCTAGAGAGCATGGGCTTCGCCGTGGTCGATACCGGCCTGCGGCGTTCCCCGCTGGTTGGTAAGGGTATCGATGCGGCGAAAATTGGGCATACCATGGGGCCATTGACGATGGACCTTTTCTATGCCACCGATTTCGCTGACCGCCTCGAAAACCTGATCCTCCCGGCATTGCGTGCTGGTTTCATCGTCCTCACCGATCGCTATATCTACTCATTGATTGCCCGCGCGGTGGTCAGGGGTGCTGAACGCGACTGGATTGAGTCGGTGTATGGGCTGGCACTGGTGCCAGACGCGGTCTTTTATCTCAGCCTGGATGTGCCGACGCTGGTCCAACGAATTGTGCCGCGCGGTTTCGATTACTGGGAATCGGGTATGGATATGCGTCTCGGCGAGGATCTGTATGAAAGTTTCGTCGCCTACCAGACCCGTATATTGAAGCAATTCGATCGCATGGCGGCGCATTATCGATTTCAAAAAATCGACGCCAATCGATCGATCCCCCAGGTCAACGGCGATCTTCAACGCCGGATTGCATCGCTCCTGCCGACTGGCGGTTAGCACAGCGTATTCCCAACAACGAACAGACCCGTAGCCTGCTCAGGCGACGGGTCTGTTTGTTGTTGGAAACCTTATAGGATGATTTCATCATCATCAAGTTCTGGCAGATCATCCGTTGGGGTATGGAGGAGGCCTTCCGCCTTGAGGATGAGCAGGAATTTGGGATTGTACGTGCGGTCGCAGGCACCACAGGAGACAGGGCGCGAATAGCGGCGTACACGGGGATATTCTTTGCCGCATTCCGGGCAGGCATAGAGATATTTGATCGGTCTTGAAGACCGCAATACTTTCTCACGGCGCGCGGTCTCGTCGCGCAATAACTGTCTGAGCACCTCAGGATCGCGTTCTGTCAGGGCGGCCTCATCCACCGCAATCGCGTCATAACCATGGCAGTGGTGACGACGTGGCCGACCCCGCACTCGATCAGAAAGATGAATGAGTTCATGCGCGATGGTGACTTCTCGGCCAAGCGCAAGAAGATCCGATTCGATGAAGATAAGATGACGGTGACGGCTGGTTGACAGGTGAGAGGGACTGGATGGCGCGATGACATCAAATCCTGGCAAGGGCAGTTGCGCACCATTTGGCTCGATCGCATGCGGACTGGCGGTATTAGACATACTAACTTGCCCGCGACCATGTTCGGCTTCTGGGGTGCCAGGAAGATAACAATAGCATCCGAGAGCGAGTGGATTGAGGCGACGACCCGTCCAGCGCGCAAATTCACGACGATCCTGGGTGAGAGCAATGCGGCCGCGTTCCGCCTGATTGAGATTCAACTTCGCCCAGTAATGATCTAGCCAATAAAGAACGTCGGGATGTGCATGAAGAATAGGTAAGACATGCAGGGCTGGCGGTTCTATGACCAAAGAGGATTGCGGTTTCTTGGCAGTGTTCTGCATGCGATTGGTGCTCTGTGACCGGAACCGGGTCACAAACTCACCATCCTCCCTTCTGACCTGTGGCGCACGATCCGCTGGCTCTCACGCGAAGCGCAGCACCAGAGCGCAGCAACGCCACATCTAGCGCCAGTATAGCGAGGCATCTCGCTCGACGCAACAACGGTTCAGCACGCGATGACCTCAAATACCCACCTCTCTCTGAAAGGGTCTCCGTTCAGTATGTGTACAGGCCATCGATGCTCTCATCATCATAAACGCGAGGGTGCATACTCGGTCATGACAATCCCCCATCCGTCTCATTTTACCTATTTTTATTGCCCCCAGGAGAGAATGCCCCTATTTGGCACGATGGCAGAAGCCGATGATGCACACCAGAACCATTCTTGCGAAAGCGAGGCATCGCCAAGTGACTGCGCAACATCTCACTTCCCATTCCTGGACAGCCTACTGGGAAGAGCATGGACAACCGTGGCGTATCGAAGCCGAGATCGAACCAGCCCGTCAGCAACTACTCCGTAAGCATCTCCAAATTGTCGCGGATGTAACCAAGATGCGTTTTCCATTCTCAGAGGTCGCGCTCTGTCGGGCGGATATCGAGTGGATCCTGGCGAACTATTTCCCTGAATATACGTTTGCCCACCAGGACTCGGTCTCCCTTTCCAGCCTCCCGACCCAGCCGCTGATCCTGGATTTGCGAGGCGCTCATCTGGAAGGAATCAATCTGCGCGCCTTGCCTTTGCCAGGGGTCCGCGCGGGGCTGAGCGATGAAGAGGCGCGTCAACTACCTGCCGCGCAACGGCAGGCGGCTGCTGTGCATCTGGAGGGTAGTGACCTTCGAGATGCGTTTCTCCTCGGTGCGCAACTCGCGGGCGCGCATCTGGAGCGCGCCAATCTGGAAAATGCCATTCTCATGCGTGCCAACCTCACCTATGCCTCATTACACGGCGCGAACCTGAGCCTGGCATTTTTGCAAGGCGCGAATTTGCAACACGCGCATCTTGAAGGCACCTTGGTTGCCATGGCCCATCTGGATGATGCCAATCTCCTCGGTACGCACTTCGAAGGGAGCGACCTGCAGGAATTGGTGCAGGAAGTTCGCGCGATTGCCTCGCAAGAGCATGAAGATCAAAAGCACCATGTCACCCATGATGAGGTTTTGCACGAGTTGCGCGTTGCACTCAGTCACCGCTTGCAAGCAATTTCCGATGAGGCAGCGGAGATTACCGCGCGTAATATCTTCCATTTCCAGGATCACCGGCAATATTGGGAAGAGATGCAATTTGCGGTCACCTTCGAGCGCCAGCGTCGCCAGGCTGGAAAAAGCGCATTTTCGTATGGCCAGATTGTCCAAATCTTACACAATGCCCTCCACGAGGAGGCAGCATAAGGGGACCAGGGCGCTTGACGCATCTGCCCACGCAGGTGTAGGCTGATGGCGACATGCTCATCTTGCGTTTTCAAGAATGGGCCACGCGTTTTACCGCGATCATCATTACAGCATTCCCGCTGATGGTCCTGGGCGTCCTGGCCTTCGCGACAGTCGAATATTTCATCCCGCGCGAGCGCATTTTGGGTTGGGTGCCGCGACGTCGCTGGCTGGCGATCCCGGTGGCAGCACTGCTGGGGATACTGGTGCCGGTCTGCGATTGTGGGGTTGTCCCAACCACGCGGGCC
Source organism: Ktedonobacteria bacterium (assembly GCA_027459705.1). Classification (GTDB taxonomy): domain Bacteria; phylum Chloroflexota; class Ktedonobacteria; order Ktedonobacterales; family JACDGC01; genus DAIDHM01. The sequence goes on from DAIDHM010000123.1 coordinate 54,780, forward strand.
TTCCTCCGCCAGGAGGTAGGCCTCGCGCCCGCGCTGGCATTCCTCATAGGCGCGCCTGTCATCAACCCGATTGTCCTGATCACGACTGCAGCTGGGTTTGGAGGCAACTATACCATCGCGTTCGCCCGGCTGGCCCTGACCTATGTGGTGGCGGTGGTGGTTGGCGGCCTGGCCCTGGTGGCCTTCGGAGACGCGCCGATCGATTCACTCCTCATCCCTCCCGCGCCACCGCCACCGATCTCACCCCGTCGTGTCAAACGGCAACATCGCCATCAACAAGCGCATGTCGCCATACTGACGCTGCCGCCATTCGCCCGCATTGTCGCGCACATCGCGCGCGATGCTGGCGAAGAATTGTTAGACCTGGGCCGTTATCTGGTGGTGGGTGCGCTGGTGGCCTCCGCCGTGCAGACCTTTGTGCCGCAAGCGCCACTCATCTCGGTCAGCCAGGGAGTTCTGACGTCGACCATCTCACTGATGATTCTGGCGAGTATCCTCTCCGTCTGTTCGATCAGCGACGCGCCGATCGCGGCATCATTTCTGGGAGTCTTCGCGCCTGGCGCGATCTTCGCGTTCATGATCTTTGGCCAGATTATTGATCTTAAGAATACCGCGATGTTGTTGGCGACTTTCCGCCGCAATGTGGTCATCTTCCTGGCGGTGGCCAGCGCGCTCTGCGTTGTGGCGCTGGCGACATTGGTGAATATTGGGATATGATTTGCAGCGCTCAGGGCTGGGGGGATTGCCAGCCGAATTGTTGAGCTTCCTGGCGAATGGTCTGCGCATCACGCAGATGGGTGATCTGCTGAGCCGTCTGCGTGAGCTGAAGCTGGAGCGAAGTATTCTGCTGGTGAATGCGCGCGGTTGTCTCATTGATGCTATGCGCGGCGAGAGCTTCACCCGCGGCGCCAAAGAGCAAGATGGTAGCGAAGGCCAACGTCAACGCGAGCATGGGACGCCGCGCCAGGCCAAGCGCCAGGCGGCCCGCGCCGCGCCAATGACGCACCCGTAAGGAGGATTGCGCGGAAAGAGGTCGGCTACTGCGCCGGGGTTGCGCGAGCGTGCGGCGTAAGGCTGTATCTCGCGCAACCGGCACATAATGATGGAGTGCAGCGGGTCCATTCCGCATGACCAGAATCCTTCCTTGTGAGGCATGTAGTCGTCAACCGGCGTCCCAACCCTGTCCACGACCCGCCATCCTGAGGATCCCATCCCTGGTATCGACGGCGGGTGGTGCATCCTACTCCCCCTGTACCAGGCCCACGCTTCCTGCGTATCCCGGCTGCCGTGACACACAGCACTATCGCATGACGTATGCCAAAACTGATCAGCGGCGGTAGTGCTGAAATCAGACTTAGCGTTGATTCGCGCTTAATAGCCGCCATGTGGTGACATAACCAGGTTCTCGGCGGCAGAGCAGTGATGCGGTATGATGGCTCATATTGCATCACTGCTCTGTGATTTTTCGTTCAGTTCCCGTACTGCCGAAAGCGGCGGACCCGCTCGGCATAGAGTTGGAGCCGCTCGATGACCAGCGCGTTGATGGTGTTGCTGAGATACTCACCCTGGGGATTGGGTCGGCCCGCTGGCCGCCCCATGAGCAATTCCACCGCCTCATCGACAGCGCGCACCGCGTAAATTTGAAAGGCGCCACGCCGCACAGCCTCGATAATATCCAACCGTAGCATCAAGTTACGGACATTCGCGGCTGGAATAATGACACCCTGAGTGCCATTCAATCCCAGGATCGCGCAGGTATCAAAGAATCCTTCAACCTTGGCTGTCACCCCACCAACCGCCTGCACTTCGCCGTACTGGTTCACCGAACCGGTAACCGCCAGATCCTGACGGATCGGCACGTCGCTCAGCGTCGAGAGCAACGCGCAGAGTTCCGCTAGCGATGCGCTGTCTCCGTCGACGCCGTCATAGACTTGCTCGAAGGTGATCGTCGCCGCCAGACTGAGGGGCTGTTCCTGGCCATAGCGACCTGCGAGGTAGCCGCTAATGGTCAGGACGCCTTTGGAGTGGATTGGCCCGCTCAACTGCACCTCGCGCTCTACATCCACCACACCCGCCACGCCTGGCGCAGCTCGCGCCGTGATGCGCATCGGTCGACCAAAGACCGCACCCAGCGTGGTAATTACCGCCAGGCCATTGACCTGTCCCACCGCATGGCCGGCAACTGCGATTTTCAGCGCCCCACGACGGATGCTCTCATCGATACGGTCGGCCCCGATACCCAACCGTCGACGTCGCATTTTCGTTGCTTGGTCGATAGTGGCCGCCTCGATCGTCGCCAGGCCAGTCTTGCGCGCCCAGTAACTTGCCTCAATCACCAGATCACGGAGGGTAGACAGCGAGGTCGACAGCTTGGTCTGATCTTCGGCTATGCGCGAGCCTTCTTCGATAATGAGCGCCACAGCTGTAGGCGTCAGAGGCGGCAGGTCCAGCGACCGCGCGACATCACCGACGAACTGGGCGTAGTACCCCTCGGTCAGACTGTTGCGTGGCATCTGAGCATCGAAGTCTGCCCGAACCTTAAAGATTTCGGCGAAATCGGGATCATTTTCATTCAAGATATTCCAGGTCTCATAGTCACCTAGTAGCAACACTTTGACGCGCAGCGGGATGGGCGCGGGCTTGAGCGATGCAGCCAATGCCACCGCTTGCTGTGGATCGACGGGATTCTCGATCGTGATCGTCCCGGTACGCAACGATCGTTTCAGCACTTCCCAGGCCTTTGGCGAAGAGAGCAACTCGCGGGCATGAATGATCAGGAAGCCGCCATTGGCGCGATGCAGTGCTCCAGACTTGATGAAGCTGAAATCTGTGAAGAGGTTCCCCATTCGCGTCCCATATTCGAGCCGCCCCGCCAGGTTGTAGTACGTCGGGTTATGCTCATGAATCGCGGGGGCATGCGTCTCGCCAACGCGGTCTACCAGGACGTTGACACGGTAGCGGATGAGCGATGGGGGCGCGGCCTGGGCATTACGCATCATCTGTTCGATGCCATCGCCGCTTTCCCCAGCGTTTTCGGCACTCTCCTTCTCTTCTCCGTCCATGCGGAGCCGCGACGCATTGGCGACGACGTCATCCATAACCTGATCGAGATAGTCACGTACTTCCACAGTCTGGGCGAAACGCGCCCGTAGCGCCTCATAGACTGGTAAGATGGCCTCGCGTGCGACGCCGGAATCAACTTCGCGTAACAAAGCACGTTCCTGCACCACGAGGCGGCGATTCGCGGCGGCGGCGGCGGCAAAAGCTTCCTGGACATTATCGTAATTCCCGCGGAACTGCTCCTTGTCAGCATCGGACAGCGCGCTAAATTCTTCGGGGGGATAGGTCTGACGTTCTTCGCCTTCGACGGCTGGCTTCAGCGGGATGAAATTGGGGCCATCTTCGCCAGGCTGCACCGCGAAGCCAAGTTCTTCCGCGCGCGTCTCGAACTCCTTGCTCAAGCGCTCGCGCTGTTCTTCGACTTCTTTGACGGCCGCGGCGCGCCGTCTGCGATAAGCTTCGGCGTCGAAAGCGTCGCGCAAAGCCTGGCGCGCGGCGTCGATTGCGCCTTCGACAGCATGCGCGAATTCTACCGCTTGACCCGCGGGGAACTCGATCGCGCGTGGTTCGTACGGTTTGGCGAAATTGTGGACGTAGACCCAGTCACTGGGCACTGCCTGGTTGGCGGCCAGGGTCTCCACCATGCCGACTGTCGAGACGCTGCGTCCCGAACCAGACGGACCAGCAACGAAGATATTATAACGACTATCTGGTACTTCCAGCCCAAAAATCAACGCCTCGGCAGCGCGATCTTGTCCGGTCAGGCGTTGCGGTGGTGGAAGAGCAGCGGTATTCGCAAAGCCGAAAGAAGCGGGATCGCTGCGTGCGCGCAGCTGTTCTGGCGGCACCGCCAGGGTATGAGACGCAGGGTGCATGGGCGATCTCCGTTGGTACAAATTTGTGGGTGACTCCGCGCCTCACCCCGATGTTCGTGCCAACATATGCGTGACCCCATTGGTTCGCTATGCGATGGGTGGTCACAGCGCTCGTGGCAGGTGGATATCAGGCGCGGGCACATGTATGGAGTAGTATAAGCTACCAGCGGTGCGATTACCAGCATCGTGAGGACGATAGTGATATGATTGTGAGAAATGCACACCGTCGTAGCGTCCTGAATTAGTGCTCTGCCAGCCGTTCGATGATACCCTGGAGGAGCCGGAGTCGCAGAGGTATATGCTCCAGGATGATACATTCCTCGGGATGGTGCGAATTCTGGCCGACCAGGCCCAGCCCATCCAGTGTAGGAATCCCCATACCACCAGTAGTGTTGCCATCTGAGGCGCCACCGATGCTCTGGAAGCGCAGACTCAGCCCCAGATCCAGTCCGGCACCGGCCGCGAGATCGCGCAGCCAGGCGAATTCCGGTGCAGGTTCCAATGGCTGATGTGTTGGGCCCTGGGTGAGGGTGACGGTCGTATCGGGCACACGGCGGCCGTTTGTTACGATCTCACCCACTGCCGCGATGCCCGCCTCAAAGACCGTCCGCGTCGCGGCGCGCATCTCGAAGAGAGCGCGCGCGAACTCTGGCACGACGTTGCGACGGCCACCGCCGCTCACCTCACCAACGTTGAGGCTCAATGAGGGCAGGCTGCCATGGAGCGCCTGGAGGTCGACGATGAGATGGGCGAGCTCCAGGATGGCATTGCGACCCGCTTCCGGCATTACACCCGCATGCGCCGCAAGACCACGCACCTCCAGCGTGAAAGACGCCACACCTTTGCGGCCGACGGTGATATTGCGCGGGTCGCGCGTCGGCTCCAACACCAGCACGACATCGGCCTCCCCCGCCAATCGGCGAACGAGCGGTGTGCTGGAAGGAGATCCAATCTCTTCGTCGCTATTGCAGAGGAAGGTGATCGATGCGAAGCGATCCAACACCGCTGGGCCAGCCAGGTCCAGGGCTGTGATCCCCGCCAGGACCCCCGATTTCATATCGAAGATTCCCGGCCCGTAGGCTCGCCCGTCGCGGATTGCGAACGGCCTCAGCGCGACATCGCCCGTTGGGTAGACGGTATCCAGGTGACCAACCAGCAATAAGCGCGTCTGACCAGATCCTGCTCGGCGTGCTACCACATGGTTGCCGAGTGCACTTTCAGGGACGACCTCGACGGTAAACCCCGACCGGACGAATCGCGCCGCCGCCAATTCCGCCACCTGATCGACCCCCGCCTTGTCATGTGTGCCAGAGTCGATCATGACCCAGCGCTCCAGTTCCGTCAGCAAGGGCGCTACCGCAGCCTCCGCTGCCTGGCGCGCCGCGCCCTCGTTCATGTACATGCTTGCCTCCGTCATTCTTTTTTCCTCAGACCATACCATGCGATAGCAAACCTGGCAAGCCTACACAACCACGCCGCGCGCGCTATCAGTGGTAACAAAAATAAACCGAGTAACTTGATCGGGATTCTTGTACGATGCTACAATGTAAGCGGTAGTGCGTCCAGAGCGTCTGTGCGCCACGATAGTCACTTTTAGTAACATAGTGTAGAAAAGATACGAAGAGGTTTCCGATGGCTGATACGTACGCGCATCCCGAGTCCCTGGTCGACACACAATGGGTCGCCGACCATCTCAATGATCCACAGGTACGGATTGTCGAGGCCGATGAAGACCCGCTGCTTTACGAGGTGGGGCACATCGCTGGCGCTGTGAAGCTCGACTGGCATGTCGACGTGCAGGATCCGCTGCGGCGTGATTTCGTTGACAAAGCGGGATTCGAGGCGCTCTGCAGTCGCTATGCCATCACGCCCGCGACGACGGTCGTCTTCTATGGCGATCGCAACAACTGGTATGCCGCCTATAGCTTCTGGCTCTTCAAGATGTACGGTCACGGGTCGTTGAAGCTGATGAATGGCGGACGAACGAAGTGGGAGTTGGACGGCCGACCCTACACCCAGACGGTTCCCGCCTATGCCCCGACCGATTACACCGCCAAAGCGCCAGATCTGACGATCCGCGCTTTCCGCCGTCAGGTGGAGGATGGCCTGGGCAGTGCAGGTCGTGGTCTGGTGGATGTCCGCTCGCCCGATGAGTATAGCGGCAAGTTGCTGCATATGGTGAATTATCCCCAGGAAGGCGCAACGCGTGGCGGCCACATTCCGGGTGCCCGTAGCATCCCATGGGCCAAGGCGGCGCGCGAAGATGGCACGTTCAAGAGCGCCGAGGAGCTCACACAACTCTACGCGAGCGAAGGCATCACCCCGGAGAAAGAGATCGTCACCTATTGCCGCATTGGCGAGCGCTCGGCGCATAGCTGGTTCGTGCTGACCCAGTTGCTCGGCTACCCTCAGGTCCGCAATTATGACGGATCCTGGACGGAGTGGGGCAACCTGGTGGGCGCACCGATCGAAAAGTAGGCGTCGGGAGCAACGCGTCACGCGGCCGTGCGACAACCGATCTGGAGGAACATGTGTGCACGAAACCTGCGTGACGCGTTATCATTCAGACAGGTGGTCCTCGATCGGCCCCCATCATGTATATCCTCGCACTTCAGGAGGTATCCCAGCGATGCCGATGACCCGTCAGGAGGCTGTTGAATTCCTCCTCGAACACTATCAGAATCCCCAGCATAAGGGGCATGTGGACGATGCGACCTTTGTGCGGAGCGGCGGCAATCCTGGTTGCTCAGACCTCGTCGAGATCAGCGCCCATGTCAGCGACGATGGCCATGTCGACGCGATTGCTTTTGATGGCCAGGGCTGCACCATCAGTATGGCGGCGGCCGATTATGTCGCCGAGATTGCCCAGGGCCTCTCGCTGGAGGAGATCGAGGCACTCTCTGCCGATAATCTGATCGACGAGTTGGGCCGCGAAGTCGTCCAGACTCGCCCCACCTGCGCCACCGCCGCGTTGAGCATCCTCAAGCAGGCCGCGCACGAACAGCTTATGCAGCGTCGCCGCCAGGCCAACGCCGCCACCGACGACTGAAGCGCCTGAGCGTCGCGAGGCCTTGGTCCGCGCTGGTGGCCACGCGACGCGTTCACGATTATATCCTGGTCAATGCGCTCCATCCAGTTGCCGCACCTGGACCGTCTGCATCGGCATTGGGAGCGCGATTCCCTCGGCCTGGTAGCGTGCGACCACGCGTTTGATGAACTCGTGGGTGAGCAGGTACTGATCAACGGCCGTCATGCCACGAATGATGACCGAGAAACCAATGCCGAAGTTGGCGATGTTATTAAAGCGAATCAAGGGTTCGTAGTCTACTACGCCGCCAGGGACCGTCCGCATGACGTCGCGCCCGACTTCCAGCGTGACGCGCTCGACGAGATCCAGGTCAGTGCCGTAGTTTACCACGAGGGGGATGATCACTGCGACCTGCTGGGCGGGGAGGTCAAAATTTTTGATGATGCCAGAGGTCACCCTGGCGTTGGGGACGATGATGATATTATTGCTGAGTTCACGGATGCTAGTGGTGCGCCAGTTGATATCGAGGACATAGCCTTCAGTCCCGCCTTCCAGCAACAAGAAGTCGCCAGGGCGGATCTGGCGCGAGCTGAGCAGGAGCAGACCCGAGACCAGGTCGGTGAGCGTTGCTTGCAACGCGAGGCCCGCCGCTAACCCACCGACGCCGACAGCGGTCAAGAATGGGGTGATCTGCACGCCGAAAACGCTCAAAGTCAGCAGGATCCCCAGGACAAAGAGCGCGAAGGTAATGATATTCGAGACCAATGAGACGCTGCTCCGTGAGCCATCCACCGCGAACGCGACGATGAAGCCATTGATCAGACGCGCCAGGACCAACGTAAACGAGATCAGGAAAAGCGCCAGCAGGACGTTATGGATTGCCACCAGAAGTTGATCCGTGGGAATCTTGAGATTCGCGGCGATATCGACGATATAAACACGGTCAACCTGCTGAATCGCGAGGCCAATCCCCAGCAAGATGCCCCAGATTGTCACCTGACCGCGCAATGCGCGCCGTGCGAAGCGCTCTGACTTTCCCGTGCGGCGGCGCGCGCCTTGATGCACCCAAAAGATCGCCAATCGCTCGATGAGCCAGCCCACGAGGCCGCAGCCGACGAGATAGGCGATGGGGATGATCCAGATCTGGATCTGATCGAAGATGGTCGACGCGATGACATTGTTCATGGTGGTGCGGCCCATGCTCCTTTGTGACGCTCAGCATTCGCTCATATGCTACTACAATTCGCGCTGATGGCAAGGGGGCATGTGTCTGTGCCGATGAGACAGCAGACGGGGACGAGCCGACGCGCCCACTGCGTCCCGACCGCCAACGGCCTACGCTTGTAGTCAAAAGACCGGGTGTGGTGCATGATAGCGGTATGCCATCTCGTAGGAGCGCTATCTTCACGCTGAGGTGTACCACATGCGCAGCCTTGCATCGACTTTGCCCTCGTCTTTGTCACTCTGGTCTGAGGTTTCTCGCCGATCATCTTCGACATCATCCTGAATCATTTCGATCCGCTGGTCTTCGGGTTCGTCCGGTTCCTGCTACTCAGCGTCGTCACGATCAGCGTCCTGACGATCCGTGGCGGACGGGCGTGGCGAGTGCGGCGGAAAGATGTCCCCTGGCTGATCGCCTCAGGACGCTGAGACGATATAGTATATATATCAACGCTTCTCTGTCTATGTACCCCCTAGACAGCTTGATCACTTTCTGTTATAAAAAATAACAGTCAATCTTTGACATCGACGGCGTTGTTGACACAGAGCTAGGGTATTTTTTATTAGGGTATATGCAGGAAGGAGCAGTGCGCGCATCTCCGATGAATCTATGACCACATACGGATCGCGCCTTTGATTATGGTCAATTCCACGCCGATCACCGTCTTGATTGTCGATGATAATCGTACGTTGCTCTCGATCTTATCTGAAGGCCTAGTGCTGGCAGGGCCATTTCGGGTTGTCATGGCGGAAAATGGCATCGAAGGGCTAGAGGTATTTGAGCGCGAGCACCCAGACTGCGTCATCATCGATGTAAAGATGCCAGACCTCGATGGCTATCAACTCGTACTCGCGCTGCGCGGCGATCCAGCTTCAGCACAGACTCCGCTGATCATGCTGACCGCTATGACCCAGGATCATGACCGCTTGCGAGGCATGTTTACGGGGGTTGACCTGTATATGTTGAAACCAGTGAAGCCGCGCGAACTGGCAAATGCTATCTACACCATCCTTGGCCGCACCCCTGACGAACGCTTACAAGCCTATAAGCGGCTCGCCCTTGGTGAAGACCAAGCACCTTGAAGCGCGGATCATCACCGTGTTGTGATCGCGTCGTACTCACCTCAGAGACCCAGAACTGACACGGCATGAAGAAATGCCTACGGGGGGAAACTATGGTACAAGATCCGTTGCTTGCCAAGAATAGCCTGCAATTGTATCAGCAAGCCGAACGGCAGCGGCGGGTTCGCCTCTCATTCTGGTTCAGCATTACGAACACGCTGGCATTCATAATGTACTTCGGCATCGATTTGGTGCCTGTTCTCACTGGGAATCAGCCTGTCACGTTGGGCTACCTGCTAACGTTGCTGGGTCTGGGGCTATTCGCGAGCATTTCACTGCTCGGCCATTGGCTGAGTCGTCAGGGCCGGTCGGTCGCGGCCGCTCTCTGCATCCTCATACCCATTTTTATTATCATCACCCTCTTCGTTATCTCCTGGATCAATGAGCATGGCCTGGATATTAGAGCCTACCTGGGCATGGCGAGTTACCTCATCATGATCCCTTTAGCAGGGTTGCTGGGCAACTTGATCCTGATGTTTATCACCGTGACCCTCGCCAGCGCGGCAACCTTGTTCATCGCGTTCGTCCAACCATTCAGCCTCGCCACCTTCCGGTCGCCTGGAATGAGTAGCGTGGAGATCAGTAATGTTGTGACATTGATCGTGTTGGAATGGGGGCTGGCTATGCTGATGTGGTTTGCGTTAAGTGGCTATCGGCGTACACTCCAGGAATTAGGCGATATTCAGGTACAATATGAACGCGCGAAAGCGTTGGATGATCTCAAAGATCAGTTCATTACCAACGTCAACCACGAGTTGCGCAATCCGGTGATGGCCATGCAGGGCTATCTTGACATCCTGGAGATGAGCATCGATTCTGCATCACATGCGAAGATTCGCCAGTTGATCTTACAGGCTGTGCAGACGGGAGATTCACTCCGCAATCTGCTCACTCATATCCTGGATGCCCGTCGCCTGGACCAGGGAGCGAGTGATTTCACTCCAGAAGCCGTACGGATTCGTCCGGTCATCGACGAAGCGATCTCACTGATCGATCCCAACGAAGCCAACGGCATACGCGATCTCACTCTATCAGTGACGCCCGATGCCATGGTCTGGGGAGAAAAGACGCGCCTCCTGCAGATTTTGACCAATCTGCTCTCGAATGCAGTTAAATATTCCTCGCCTGGCACTCCCATTGAACTGGTGGTGCGGCCAGTGCAGGAAGCCATCTCTCAGCAACAGAAGCGGTTGATCGGAAAAACCGAAATGCGCACGATGATTGAAATCACGGTGCGCGATCACGGTCTGGGGATCCCTCCAGAACAGATTCCCTTGCTCTTCCAGCGATTCGTCCGATTACCCCGCGATTTGGCATCAACGACAATCGGTAATGGGATCGGACTGTTTGTCTGCCGCGCACTCGCCGAGGGGATGCAGGGCAAGATCTGGGTCGAAAGCACTGGCGTTCCTGGTGAAGGATCGACCTTTTTCCTGCGACTGCCCCCGCCACCAACTGAGGCTGTCCCTGCTACGGAACCCACCGCCTCTGTCCCACAACCTGTCACGCTGGCATAACGCGTGACACCGAGCAACTGTACCCATGTTCGATTAGTTATCTTGTTAAGGAGACGCAATGACCATCGACCAAGTTACCACGCCCCCGCCGCCACTCGTGCGCGGACTTCCCATCCTAGGCAGCGCACTCGATTTAAAAGATCGCATGATTCCTTTTCTCGTCGAGAAATACAAAGAGTACGGCCCGATCTTTCGGGTCCGAGCGTTGAATCAAGAATTGGTCATCATGGCCGGCTCAGAAGCCAATGCCTTCGTTACGCAGGCGGGCGCACCACTTTTCAGTTCCTATGAGGCCTGGACTGACTATGGCAAGGAATTTGACGCCGATCTTACCATGCAGAACGTGGACGGGGGGAGACACGCGGCGCTACGCAAATTCTTCAAACCGGGCTATTCCGCCAATGCCTTGATGGCCGATATCCCGTTACTGGTCGATATTGCGCAGCAGATGATCGATCGGCTCACCGTTGGCGAAGAGATCGTCGTCCTCGACTTCGTTCGCCCCATTGTGACCGACCAATTAGGACGCGCCCTGGCATCATCTTCGCCAGCGGAGTACCTCGACGACATTATCACCGTCGTCCGGACATCTCTGAACACCCATGTAGTCAAACAATGGCCGAAATCGGCTTTGCGCAAACGGGCATATCAACACGCGAAAGCACGTTATCAGGAATTTGGCCGCAAGATTGTCGAACTCCATCGCACGAGCCAAAGATCGCGGTCTGATCTCATCGATCTTACGATTGCCGCGACCAAGCAACCAGAACTCCAATTTGCCTTTGAGACAGAGGCGCAACTTATCCAGATGACCCTCGCACCATTTGTCGCTGGCCTGGACACAGCGTCCAACGAGTGTACCTTCGCGCTGTACGCGTTATTGCGGCACCCAGCGATCCTAGAGCAGTGTGTGCAAGAAGCGGATCGCCTCTTCGCGAACGGTATCCCCACCTTAAACCAGTTAAAATCCGCTGAAGTATTGCACCACACAATGATGGAGACATTGCGACTCTATTCGATCGCCCCTGGTGTTGATCGCATCGCCGCGCAATCCTTTGAATTTGGTGGCTATCGCGTAGAGAAAGGGCAGCGGGTCTTCATCGCTTCCACGGTGGCGCATTTCCTGCCTACGCTGTACAAAGACCCAGACACGTTTGACATCACTCGCTACAGCGAGCCGCGTCACGAGAATCGTCAGCTGGGTGCCTATGCACCGTTCGGCATCGGCACCCATCTCTGTCTTGGCGCGGGGGCCGCGGAGGTGCAAATCATGCTGGTGCTCGCTTCGATCTTACACATGGTACGCCTGGAACCCATCGGTTCGTTGGCGAATCTGCCGATCAAGACAGATCCAACGCCGACGTTGGGCAAGCGCTTCAAGGTCCGCGTCGCGGAGCGCCGCCACCGCGTACAGATCTCCTCTGATCAAAATAACAACGAGATCGCGCTGCCCGAGTCGGCGGAGTGAGTGAGGAAGGTCTAACCATGCCGCCAGGGTCAGGCGGGCATCGCCTGGCCCTGGCTATATGTATTCGATTGCCCATCCTTGCACTTCACCCTTTTCCCGAATGCGGTATTTGTATCATCGGCCAATTGGTATTGATGACATCGCAGGCGGTGCTGCCTACCGGTAGCACAAAGTCGTCGCGACGGAACTGCACGAACTGGGCAGCAGCAGATTCGAGACCCTTCAGTGAACGTTGCTTGGCAAGACGGGAGCCGCCGCAAATTCGCCGAAGCCGATAACGGTCTGGAACGGGGTGATCTGCACGCCGAAGTCGCTCAAGATCACCACTCGCTCATATGCTACTACAATTCGCGCTGATGGCAAGTGGGCACGTGTCTGTGCTGATGAGACAGCAGGCGGGGACGAGCCGACGCGCCCACTGCGTACCGACCGCCAACGGCCTACGCTTGTAGTCAAGAGACCGGGTGAGGTGTATGATAGCGGTATGCCATCTCGTAGGATCGCTATCTTCTCACTGAGGTGTACCGCATGCGCCGCCACAGCATCGACTTTGCCCTCGCCTTTGTCACTCTGGTCTGGGGTTTCTCGCCGATCGTCTTCGACATCATCCTGAATCATTTCGATCCGCTGGTCTTCGTGTTCGTTCGCTTCCTGCTGCTCAGCGTCGTCGCGGTCAGCGTCCTGACGATCCGCGGTGTGCGTGGCGGTCGGGCGTGGCGGGTGCGGAGGAAAGATGTCCCCTGGTTGATCGCCTCAGGACTCTGTGGCTATGGTATCTATCAGCTCTTCTATGTTACGGGCCTGGCGCACACGACCCCCTTCGCCAGTTCACTGCTCGCCAACACCGTGCCGATCTTTTCGGCGGTGATCTTAGCAATCAGCCGTATTGAGCGTGTCGGATGGTTACAATGGGGCGGCATTGGCCTTTCGTTTGTCGGTATCGTTGCGTTCATGCTGCTCGCGGGTAGCCGTGGCGGTGTGGAGGTCATCGGACGCCACCTGAGTGTGGCAGAGATGATCGGCGCCGATCTTCTGACGGTCGTCGCGGCAATCCTCTTCTCAGCCTATGGGATCATTAATAAACGGCTCGCACTGATCTATTCCGGTCCAGAATTGATGTGTTATACGCTGCTGATTGGCACCGCCGCGCTGATGCCATTCGCCATTCCCGCGACCATGCATCAGGACTGGCACCGTGTCACACCGTTCAGTTGGCTCTTGATCGGCTACTCGGTCCTCTTCCCGATCTACATCACATACTCGATCTGGAACTGGGCGATTGGTAAAGTCGGGGTCGCCCATGTCACACTCTTCTCGTACCCCACGCCCATCGTCACTGGCATCTTTGGCTGGCTCTTGATCGGACAATCGTTGACAGCGGGACAAATTCTTGCCGCGGCTGTGGTCATTGGCGGCATGCTGCTGGCGCGCTGGGGTATCAGCCTGGCGGCACGTCATGCCACGAACGCGCCGCCGCGCGAGGTTGCCCCGAGTGAAGCCACGCTCACCACAACGGCGCACCATGCCGCCGTCTAATCAACCGGTCGGGGTGTTGGCAAACGTGGGCGAATGCTGGCGCAGGACGGATCAACCTGTGCGGGAATGCAAACACCGGAACTCAATCGGCATGGTCGCTGCGCTGGCCCACGCCTGCGAATAAAGCAGGCGACCAGACGTGATTACTGATCCTCAGCCGCCCGCTTCGTTGGCAATCTCCGCCAGGGCGCGCGCGCGCATCTCCCGCATCCGCTGGCTATAGATCACCGGGTACGCCTCCGTGGGGTGCAGATGGCGGTAGCGCGCGGGGAGCCGCGCCAGGTCGTCGCGCGCGCGGATCATCGCCTGGTCGACCGTATCGCTGGCAAACGAATTCCCCAGCGCACCGCCCACAATGGCGGATTGCAGCAACGGGGTATAGCCGGGTGGGAGCGTTTCGTCAGCTAGCAGGATGATATCACCTTCGAACGAATCGGCGCGCGCAACCTGCTTGATTCCAGGCCAGGTGGTTTTGTTCCCGGCCGATTTGAGCGCGGGGCGACTCTCGGCTCCTCCCACCCAGGCTAGCTTATAGACACCACCCAGCGCGCCACCCTCGGCCTGATGTGCCAGCGAACCTATGCCATTGACCAGCGCTGTCCCGACACCGAAGCCGTCGATCGGCGCGCCGCGTGCCACGAGATCGGCGATGGCCCATTCATCCAGATCGCCCGACGCCAGAATCTGTGTCGTGGTCAACCCCGCATCATCCAGGATCACCCGGACCTGGCGGGCGAGGTCTTCCAGATTTCCCGAATCGATGCGCACCGCGGCCAGTTCATGCCCCAGCGTCGTCCTGGCCCATAGGCCTACCCGCGCCGCCAGCTTCGCGCCACCGATAGTGTCGTAGGTATCCAGTAACAAACGGAAGCGTGTATGCGCGGTGGCGATAGCCTCGAAGGCCGCATATTCTGTCGGAAAGAGCTCGATCAGCGCGTGCGGCACGGTGCCGCTGGTGGGGATGCCATAGGCGTCGGCGGCGGCCAGCAACGAGGTGGAGGCACACCCGCCGACGCGCGCGGCGTAGGCTGCGACCAGTGGCGACTGCGCGCGTCGGAAACCAAACTCCGCCACCGGGCGACCCGCGGCGGACTGCACGACGCGCGCGGCTTTGGTCGCCACCAGCGTCGCGGTATTGATCGCGTACAGCACACCAGATTCCACCAGTAGCGCTTCGCGGAATGGCGCGGTCACCCGCAAGATCGGTTCATTGGGGAAGACCACTCGTCCCTCGGGGACGGCGACCGCCGCGCCGCTAAAGCGCAATGCCCGTAGCGATGCCAGGTAATCTGCCGGGTAACCGAGCGATTGCAGTTCCGCCAGGGCTCGTGGACCATAGTGAAAGTCGGAGATAAACCGTAATGCGGCGTTGACCCCCGCCGCAACCATGTAGGTGCCGCTGAATGGAGCAGTTCGAGCGACGACATCGAAGGTCACGACGGGATTGCGTCCCGCTCGCCAGGCAACATAAGCGGCATCGGGATGGTAGAGATCGGTCCACAATCCAGGATCTCCCCATATGTCGCGTTCCTGATCCGGCGCGCCGGGGAAATGATCAGCAGGGTGCATGCGATGCCTCCTCCAGCGCCGCGCTTCGGCGTTCCACCTCAGACTGTACCGCATGCCGCGCCCCGATGCCAATCAATGTGGCGCACCTTACGACCATCTCGCTTCAACTTGCCGCGACGATGCCCGATCGTTCTGGATGAAAATCTGGCTCAGCGAGCGGCGCCCCAATCTGTAACGGCGAGGGACTATGGTAAAGCGCAAAAGCGATGGTGACGGCAACCACAACAGCGAAAGCGGGCATGAGCCACATGGTATGTAACTGGGCTTGCAGATCATAGATCCGTCCGCCAATATATTGACCGACACCACCACCAATCCCAAGTCCCAGCACCGAAAAACCATAGAAGGCAGCCATCGCACTGGGGGGCGCCACCTGGGCAGTGATTGCTGACATCACTGGTAAAACTGCCAGCGTGCCAAAGGTAATCAACACGACCCCGGCGATCTGCCAGGCGAAATGATCAGCCAGGAAGACCATGACCAGACCAGCGCCAGTGACCAGAGAACTGAGCGCCATCATTGTCGTTGGTTTGAGAAATCGCTCGGCGAAGCGAACCAACGGATATTGCAGGGGGATTGCCAGGAACGCGTTCAACCCCAGTAAGATTGCTACGCCATCTTTGCCACCCAGCCGCTGACCATCCAGCGCCACAGTCAGTGACATCTGTGAACCGATGATCCAGAAGCCCATCAACAATAACACGACCCGTACGTAAGCTCGGCGCGCCAATATTGCGGTGAAGGTCTGGCGTATCGAAAGTGGCGCGGTGACCTGGCCAGGTTTCGTCACCACCGTACCCTCGGGCAACAGAAAGAATGCTTGAAAAGCGACATACACGAAAAATGCTGCCGAAACCAGCGCAACGACAGGAAAACCGTAGCGGACATAGAGCACGAAAGCGATGACTGGACCGAGCGCCGCGCCGATATTGTTAATCGTCGCCTGCAGGGCGAAGATACGGACGCGTTGCTCTACGGATGCGTAGCTGGCCAGCGCGCCAGTCCCAGCTGCATCAAAAAAAACGCCGCCAACTCCCATCAATAATGCCGAGATCAATAGTTGCGAAAATTGGGTTGAGAATCCGGCCGCGCCGAAACCAACCGCGCGGATCAGGCAGCCAATCGCAATCGACGTGCGATAGCCGATGTGGTCAGCTATGAAGCCGCCAAAGATATCTAGCCCTTGCTGAACAATCTGTCGGATACCCAGCACCAGACCGACGGTTGCGGCGGCGAAGCCAAGATGGTTCGTAAAATGCAGAGCAAAGAAGGTGATGAAAGTAAAAAATCCCGTCAAGATCAAGAATGAATTGATCAGAGAGACGACCAGCCCACGGCGGCGTTGCGCGGCAGTAAGAGGCTGCAGGCGAGAAGTCGGGGTCGAGAATATGTGCACCATCGTATGATACCTATCGAACAAGATTCCCAGAAAACAGAGCGTATCACACGCTCTGTTTTCTGGTACGTTCCTTTGATATCAGTAAAGACGGGCTGAGCAATGTCTCCGTCACGCATTCCCACGGTACTTTAGTCCTGTTTAACGGATGATGAATATCATCCAACTTTCCGGGTCGATCGGTGCTGACGCATCAGCGTCGCATCGATCCGCTGCGCCATGCGTAAGAGTGGCAGATCGTGCGGAATCAGCAAATCGAGGCCGCTGCGAGCGATCTCCTCAATCTCGCAGAAGTCGCGTCGCGAGACCCCCGCCAGCAAAATCTGGCGATCTTGCGCCGCCCGGCGCAGGAGAGAGACGAGGCGCAAGGCTGAGATATTGATCGAGGAAAGCGAATGGTCAAGGGCATCGAGGTCGAGCAAGATGACTTCGGGATCGCCGCGCTCCACCCACTCGACCGCAGTATGCCAGGCGCGGACGGAGCGTAAGGAATACTGAACGGCGCGAAATGTGCGTTGGGCATCGCGTGTTAGGAAACTGGCGGGTTCGACGGCGAGCACCGTACGGACCTGCCGACTCATCTGGGGCAGGGTCTCGGTCGCGGGTTCAACGAGGAACAATCCATTGTTTCGCTCGCGCACGGTGGATTGGGTAAGCATGGATGCCATGGGCGTGCTCCTTTACGATACGACAGCGTCGGCATATCGTGGATCATGGTGTGGATCTCTGCGTGGCGCCAGTGCTATAGTGCGCTTTCGCCAGGCGCGCACAATCCGTGCCGCATCGCCCATGCGTCAGAGGCAACTTCTGGCTGACGCACAAAAAGTACCAGATTGTGAGAGGCACAGCCATGGCCATACGTCCCAACCAGAGCGGCCAAATTCCCAGAAGCCTCCATTTGAGCTGAGCGCCATCTGGGCAAGGTTGGTGGCAATGTGCGATGATGTGATAAGCAGTTATCTACCACATTGAACGATCACGCTGCGACGCATGGTTCACGTCGCATGAACAGGAAGCTGAGCACGTATGACGGCTGCCATTATCCGTTCGCGTGGCCAGGCCGCGATCTTCGCAGGCATCATTCTGGCGCTGGTGGTACCTCTCTTTCGATTAGGGGCGCTGGTGCCGACGGGGTATGCTGATGCGATTGCGCAATCCGCGGCCATAAAAGATTACAGTCCACTCTTGAGCTGGGCAGGCGGCCATCTGTCGTTGGTCGTGGTGACAGCGCTCTTGCAGGCGATGCCGTTCGTAGTGATAGTGGCGTTGCCGTACACGCTCCGCCGGGTTGTTTTCGGCGCGGATGGCCGGGTTGCGCAGACGATCGGCCTGGCGGGTATCACCGTCTACGCGCTCTTCGCCCTGATCGATCTCATCACACTGGTTGCCTTTGCCCGACAATTTGTCCAACACCCTGCCCTCATTGGGGGGCGATTTCGCGATATGGCCATCACGGAAGCCTTGATCAGCAATGTGCTGGGGGGGATCCTTCTGACGGTTTGGCTGGTCATCCTGAGCATCCCCATGGCGCGCATCGACGGGTTAGAACGTTGGGTGGGGTTTGCGGGCGTGTTGGGGGCGGCGTTGTTTGGTGCGAGCGCGCTCCTGACACTCTATAACCCCTCACAACCAGTAGGCTCTGTAGTTGGTTCGGCTCAGGGTTGGTTCGGAGCGTGGCTGATCCTCGTTGGCGTCCTGCTCATTCGTCGCGCACCGGCGCTTGGAGACGAGGCGGCGGAATCCGCCGAGATGCCCTCTGAACCGATCAATACCGCCTCGCGCTGAACGCGCGGTGGATCTCACCCTGCTACCACTTGGGAATCAGATAAAGGAACCTCACAGATGACGCTAGAAAAACATGAGGAGGCCCTTGATCCTCGTGGAATCACCGTCCTGGTCGTCGACGATGAGCCACGGTTGCGCGATGTCCTGCGGATGAATCTGGAGATCGAGGGCTATGCGGTCGCAGAAGCTGCAACGGGCGTCGAAGCGCTGGGACAACTGCGCCAGGCCTTACCTGATCTCATTATTCTGGATGTCATGATGCCCGATATGGATGGCTATACCGCGCTCAAACGCATCCGGGAACTCTCCAACGTTCCAGTCATCATGCTCACCGTCCGCGACGATGAACGGGACCGTATCCGTGGGTTGGATTTGGGCGCCGACGATTATATGACGAAACCCTTCAGTACGCCCGAGTTGCTCTTACGGATCCGGGCGGTGTTGCGGCGCACCTTCCAGACCGCGCCAACACGCAAGCAACGGATGGTCATCGACGATCATCTTGCGATTGACTTTGATCGGCGCGAAGTGGTGGTGGATGGCAAATCTATCACACTCCGGCCGACGGAGGCGCGACTCCTCTATCACCTGGTCAGCAATGCCGGTCGTCTCCTCTCGCACTCTACACTTCTTGCCAAGGTGTGGGGTCAGGAGTATCGCGATGAAGACCAGTATGTCCGTTTGTATATCACTTATCTGCGCCAGAAGATCGAGCGTGACCCAGCGCACCCGGAATATATATTGACGGAGCGCGGCATGGGCTATCGATTCAAGGAACTCAACGACACACACAGGGGCGAGCTGTTGCCCCGTGCCGAATCCAATTGAAGTGACTGGGGAATTTGACCATCAGCATGGGCTGAGACTACATTATCTGGTACAATGCATGTGGGCCTCCGCGCTTCGGAGTCTCGTGTGTTCGCATTACGGAAACGGTGGATTCTGGCTATGGCAAACGCGACACCTGTCACCTCGCAGACAACACCACGGACGGCCCAGCGGCGATTCAGTGGCCGTCAAGCCTTTTGGCTCGGACTGGGACTGCTTGTTCTGGCATTCGGTTTCTTCAGTTGGCTACTTTTTCAGCCCAGCGGCAATAATGGCGCGATTAATCTCCTCCCTATTGGCAAAGCGGCGCCTTCATTTACTCTCACCAACAGTCAAGGGACGCCAGTCACCTTGAGCCAGTTGCGTGGTCATCCGCTGATGATCAACTTTTGGTCAACCACCTGTGGCCCGTGTCAGAGTGAGACCCCGCTCCTGCAACGCACATACACTCAATACAAAAGTCAAGGGTTTCTTGTCCTTGGCGTTTCAGAGACTGATCCCTTACCCAGCGTCATTCAGTTCGCAAATGATTATGCGTTAACCTATCCGCTTTTACCTGACCTTCAACGTAAAGTCAATGATCGTTATGGAGTCACCGGCCTACCCGTGTCGTATTTCATCGATGCGCAAGGCATCATCCGCTATACGGTAAATGGCGCCCTGACACCGCAGACTTTGCAGTATGGACTCCGCACGATCGGACTGTCGGCATAAAACTGTCGGCATAAATAGGAACTATTTTGCTCGAGCACACCGCACTTGGGAGGCAACATGAGCGCACCACCAGAGCCGCGCGCCGGGCGTGCTCGGCGACCTGGACCGCCAAAGGTTTCGGTGCTTTTCAAAGTTAAGGCGCCGGATTTGGTGGAAGCGACATTAGCGGCATCTGAACCCCAAAATCCATTCGAGTACCTGAAGCGATCGATCTTAGGATCGCCCATCCCACTCGTGAATGCCAAGGATGAATTGCTCAATCGCGCCCAGGCGCTAGCGATTCTCTCCTCCGATGCCCTCTCGAGTGTGGCCTATGGGACGGAAGCTTCACTGGCTGTGTTAGTCGCAGCTGGCCTGACAACCTTGCATATCAACCTCTGGATCGGCCTCGCCATCATCATTCTGATGGCGGTAGTGGCGTTCTCCTATCGGCAAACGATCCATGCCTACCCTGGCGGAGGCGGTAGCTATATCGTCGCAAGTGACAATCTGTCGCCTGGCATCGGCCTCATCGCGGCCGCGGCATTGTTGATCGACTACCTCCTCACCGTCTCGGTCAGTGTGGCCGCGGGCATCGATGCGATTGCTTCCGCACTACCCGCACTCCAACAGTGGACACTGATACTGGATCTCAGTGCGATTTTGCTGATCACGTATATCAATATGCGTGGCGTACGTGATGCCGGACGTCTCTTCGCTATACCGACGTATGTTTTTCTTGTCAGCTTTGCTTTGATGATTGTCTTAGGCGTTGGCCATGCGTTTGCTACAGGTGGTCTCTTCGTGAGCGCCCCCCCCGGTGCGCCTGATCCACATGTTCTCGCGTTGATCAAATCCTCACAAGGCACCACCGCCCAGACACTGACCCTGTTATTGATCTTGACGGCGTTTGCCTCGGGTTGCTCAGCAATGACCGGGGTCGAAGCGATCTCCAATGGCGTACCGGTCTTTCAAGGGGCACAGCAACAAGATCAAGCAAGGAATGCCGCCCAGACCCTGGTTATTATGATCCTCTTGCTGATCGGGCTCTTTTTGGGCACAACATATCTTGCCTGGCGGCTCGGCGCCCTACCTTCTCCAACTGGACAGCCAACCGTCACCTCACAGATTGCGACGGTTGCGTATGCGGGCGTGTTGCGTCCGATGTATTATGTCGTGCAATTCGCCACCTTCGCGATCTTGATCTTCGCGGCGAACACTTCCTATGCGGATTTTCCGCGCCTCTGCGCCATCCTGGCGCGCGATGGATACATGCCTGTTCTGTTTCAATATCGCGGTGAACGCATCGCCTTCAATGCGGGAATCGGTGTGTTGGCGGTCTTGAGCGCCATCGTCCTGGTCATCTTTAAAGGACAAGTCACCGCGCTCATCAACCTGTACGCTTTGGGAGTGTTCACCGCCTTCACCCTCTCGCAGGCGGGGATGGTGATCCATTGGCGCCGTCGTCGTCAGGAAGATCGTGGCTGGCGGCATAAGGCGATTATCAATGCCATCGGCGCTACGACGACGGGTATTGTGGCGCTAGTCATCGCCATCACCAAGTTCGACCGCGGTGGTTTCGTCGTGGTCCTTCTCGTTCCATTGCTCCTCATTCTCTTCAATCGCATCCATTACTACTATCAACGCCCACGTCAATTACATCCTGAAAAAATCCACGATCGCAAGCCATGCCAGCAGGTGATCATTCCAATTCTCACCCACCAACGATTGGTTGAACAGACTACCTCCAATGGCAAATTACATACCCAACACCGCCATCTTTGGCCACATCTGGTGAACGAAGAGATTGCTATTGCCCTGACCTTCGATCCCGCTGAACTGCTCTTCGTGTGTGTCGTATTTACCGATGAAGAAGCCGAAGAAGTACGCCACGACTGGCAGAGCACCCTTGCCGAAATCAGTCAGCGCCACCACATCGCGGTAAAACTCAAAATGATCCTCTCCCCATTCCGCACGGTCGTGCAACCTATCGCTAGATATATCCACGACTATTCGGAAGGTATGACAAAACCTGGTCTGATTGGGGTGATGATTCCCCAACAGGTGCATGATCACCTCTGGGAAAAACCGCTACGCCGTTTTGCCGCAGAACGAATCTATCGGGTACTGAAGGGTCATGATCATGCCAATCTCAACATCATCAAACTTCCCTATACTGTCGGCAGGTAATCGTCGCCGGCACCCTATGGGGCGCGAGCGATGGACCCCGACATCCACGCTTGCATCGCTTGTCAATACATCCCGCTGAGTGATACACTGACGGTAGACAAGACGCTGACCACCGCACTCGCTCGATGTATGCGAAAGTTGTGGGCGATCTGCCTGGCAAAAATGTGGGCGCGCGTGACGTGCCTTGGAAGGATCATGGCCGATGACCACGCCCGCTGCGCTACGGGTGGCGATCGATCTCGAGACGACCGGATTACAGAGCGAGAACGAAAGTATTATCGAGATTGGCGCCGTGAAATTTCGCGGCGATGAGATCCTCGATACATTTGAGACCTTTATATCTCCTCCTCGACCCATCCCGTATCGCATTCAACGACTGACTCATATCACTCCAGCCATGCTCGTTGATGCGCCAGCAATAGCGAGTATCGCGCCGAAGCTGCGACAATTTCTCAGTGATCTCCCACTGGTCGGGCACAATGTCGGTTTCGACGCTGCATTCTTGCGGCGGCAACAGATCGCGCAGACCAACCCACTCCTTGACACATTTGAGTTAGCGTCCATTTTGTTGCCCGATCTCACGAACTATACCCTTGAACACGTCGCCGCGACGCTCGGCTTCTCCGCTCCCATCCATCATCGCGCGCTGGCCGACGCCCAGCTCTCACGCGAGGTCTTTCTGGCGCTCGAAGCGCGCGTCCGCGATCTGCCGGATCCACTCTTGAATACGCTGTGCGCGCTGGCGCCGGGAGCCAAACTGGCCATGCTTGGTTTCCTGCGGCGCGAACAACAAGCCCGGGGCATTCACCCGACAGGGGGGATCGCCGCAACCAGCTCACTTGGCGCTGCTTTTCAGAATCAGCTGCAGGTCAACCCCGCCATCCTGGGGACACAGCTGGCCACCCTTACCACGCCACTGCCCAACACCCTGGCCGCAGGGTCAACGCCGCCGTCGGCAACAATCGACACACTGGCGCTCGCTGCGCCCATCCAGAGCGCACTGGAACAACATCAGACCCTGGTAGCGCAGATCCCACCCCAGCCAGAACAAGTCGATGTGGTCTTGCGGCCCGCACTGGAATGGGTAATCGCGACCGGCCAGCGGCTCGTCATCGCCGCCGCCTCGGCCGCCAGCGCCCGGGCGCTGGCACAGACGCATCTTCCGCGCGTCCTGGCCAGTCTCACACCCACCGAACCGCTGACTCAGGCGATCCTCTTCGAGCCCCGCGACTACCTCTGCACTCATCGCTGGTATGGACCAGCACGCGAAGCGTCTTCATTGGCGACCGATACCTTGCGAGGGTTAGCGAAATTAACGGTCTGGATTCAGACCACACAATCGGGAAGTCGTGACAGCCTCAACCTTGGCCCCACCGAACAGGTGGCCTGGGAGATCGTTCATGCCAGTGATACCGCATTAGAACTCCCACAATGTACGTACCGCGATCGTGGCTGGTGCTTTCCGCGCCGAGCCCGCGCTGCGGCCGAAACCGCGCGCATTGTCATCACCACGCAGGCCGCACTGCTTGGCGCGCATAAAGGGAGCCGCGACCAGGAATCAACGTATGTCCCCTCTGCCGATGGCTATCTCATCCTGGACGCCCAGTTGTTAGAAGATCGCCTGCTAGCGCAAGCTTCCTGGACCTTGGACCAGGAGACGTTGCTGGGTGATCTCGATATGCTCTATACCCGCGATGGCCAGCAATTGCGCGGTCTACTGGCGCTGGCGGCCGAGGCTGTCCCCGGCGCTCGTCTCGCGTCCTGGGGACAACAAGTCACCCGCGCCACCAGTGCGATCACCGACTTCATTGTGGCCTTAGGCGCACTGGCAACCGAAGCATATAACGACGATCAAGCCGCTGAGGCCGGTGGACCATTGCGGCTTGATAATAATGCCCGCACGCTGGGCGCCTGGGGACCGGTAGGCGACGCCTGGAGCGCGCTGGATCGCCGGGTGACCATGCTTGCCGACACCCTGGCGCAGCTTGTGAAGGACTTGCGGCACACTCCGAGCGCAGGATCACTTGGTCTAGAATTGCACTCGGCTGCTCAACGCTTGCGACAGATCTTGCGTTACGGTCGTGAGAGCATCGCGCAACCACGCGCGGGCTGGGTGTATTGGATCCGAACATCCCAAGCCAATGGCCATCGCGGGCGAAACGGGCAGATGACCAGCAGCGAGGGCGCATCACTATTCGGAGCACCCGCGCAGCTCTCGCGTGATACCGGCGCTGCCATTCAAGGATTGGGAGGCGGTGTCGTGCTCGCCGGGACAGCCCTCGCGGTGGATGGTCACTTCGATGTGGCCATCGAGCGACTGGGCCTGCCTGCCACTACACCAACGGCACTCGTAACGGCCGATTTCACGGCGCAATCCCTGGTTTTGATCCCTACCGATGTCCCGGAACCGAATGCGCCAGCCTACCAGCGCACGCTCAATGAAGCCATCGTTCAGGTGGCGACAGCGTTAGACGGAAATACCGTTGTGTTATTGGCGTCGCATACGGCGCTACGCACCACATATAGCGCCATCAAACCACTATTGGAAGCGCGGGATATCATGATTCTGGCACAAGGCATTGATGGGTCATTGCGCCAGTTGTGGCAGAATTATCGCACGCAATCGCGAGTGGTGATCCTGGGCGCTGGCAATATGTGGGAAGGATGGGAGTCCGATGGCGCCCGCCCACGTTGTCTCTTCGTGGCGCGCCTCCCTCTGCCCGCCTTGAACGAACCGCTCCTGGCGGCCCGCGCCGAGCTCTACGCGGACTCTATGCAACAGTTTGTCGTGCCCCAGGCAGCGATCCGCCTACGGCTCGCGCTCAACCGCATGGCCTGGGAACACGACCGACGCAATGTCGTAATCATCTACGATCGCCGCATTCAGACAAAAACCTATGGCATGAGCATCTTACATACCTTGCCGCACGTGACCGTACGTGACGAGAGCGTGACCATGTTGGGAAATACCGCTCGGGATTGGATCGACTCATCAGCCATGTAAACTGAACAATAATGATCAATAATCTCTTCTGCGCATCAAGTAGCAGAGGATGTGGGGGATTTGATCATTTGTTCCTAGCCAATTATGGCTAGTTCGCCTGCCTTACCCTGGAATCTCAGTCGCACTGCTGCATATAGTGGAGAGTACCTGCCTGTGTACTCAACTATTGGTGAGGTACACGGCGCAAATCTGAAAGATAGGGGTGGGAGCGATGACACAGGTCGCGGATCTTGGCGAATTTAGCCTGATTGCTCGTTTGACGGCATCGCTATCCACACCGCCGGATGTCATCGCCGGGGTGGGTGATGACGCGGCTATATTGGATATTCAGGGCGCCATGCTGCTCGCGACATGCGATGCGCAGGTGCAGGATACACACTTTCGTCTGGATCGCTCCGCGCCACAGGATATTGGCCGTAAAGCACTAGCGGTAAATATCAGTGATTGCGCCGCAATGGGAGCGCATCCTCGCTTCGCCTTGATCTCGCTCCTGCTCCCACCGACGCTGGAGGTCGCAACCCTGGAGGGGATCTACGACGGGATGCGTCAGGAGGCCGAGCGATTTGACGTGGCGATCATTGGCGGCAACATCGCGCGCCTCGCCGAACGGCTTGTGCTTGACATCACTATGTTAGGACTGGCAGATGAGCGCCGCGTCCTGCGTCGCCAGGGCGCGCAGCCCGGCGATGCGATCTTCGTCACTGGCACACTTGGACTAGCTGGCGCGGGGCTGCTGGCACAAGAAGACCCTACCCTTTCCGTGCCACGAGATACACGCCAACGCGCTCTCCAGGCCCAACAGCGGCCAGAGCCACGCGTGGCGGCTGGCCTTTGGTTGGCGGCACACGGCGCAACAGCAGCAATTGATGTCAGCGATGGTTTTCTCGCTGATCTGGAGCATTTATGCGAGGCGAGCGGAGTTCAAGCGGAGATCGCCATCGAAAGCCTCCCCATCGCCCACGCGACACGGACGATCGCCCAGGCAGCAGGGGTCGATCCGGTGGAACTGGCACTGTCAGCCGGCGAAGATTATGAACTGATCTTCACCGTTCCCATACATGCCGCATCCGATCTCACGCGACAACTGGCAGAGGCAACTGGGACTACCGCAACCCAGATCGGCTTCTGCGCGGAGGGTGCGCCACAGGTGATGATCCGTGGGAATACGCGCTCCGCGAACACGCCAACTGGATGGGATCATATGCGTGGACCTATGGCCCGCAATTGAAAGAGGATACTTACATGCAGAACATTGATGATCGGCTTGACATTGAAGTCCGCGCACTTACCAAAAGTGTCGTAGAGCTGAGTATATATATCGAAGAGCATTTCAAAAATGCTGTCGCCCAGCTCTTCACCCGCGATTGGGTCAGTGGCTACTTTCCAATCACCCCGGATATCTCCCCGATTACGCTCAATGGGCAAGCGTTCCAATTGCTCAGCCTCTGGGCGCCCTCGGGTGAGCAATTTCGCACCATCATGATCATGCAAAAAGCCTGCAAAGATCTCGAGAGCCTCCTCGCGCTTGTTAATTCGATGGGTGAGCACGCTCGTATGCTTGACCGCGATGTGGAATATGAATTGGCGGCGCTCCCCTCCGAAGAACGCCAGGGACTGTACCGGATCATCAACCTGGCATATATGCAATTGCGCGGGTGCACCATCGCACTCAACACGTGCCAGAGCAGCTTCGCGCAGCGCGTTATCGAGCAGGATGGTGAACTGGATCTCGCTTGTCTCCGTATGCAGACTGCGCTGCAAGGGCTACTGGAACTGGATGTCACGCGCGCCGTCCCCATCAATTACATCAAGCTCATTATCAGTAACATTGAACGGATGGGGAATTTTGTCACCCATATATGTCAAGGTATCCAGACCATCCCCGCATATCAAGGCGAAGTCGGCGCCTCGGCCTGGGCGCATTAGTCCCGCGGAGGGTTGGCGAACGGTCCACGCCGTTCTGCTACCCAGCATAAGATAGTCTCAACCGCGACTCGTGCCTGCGCACGGGTCGCTTCGTCGAGCGTTGCGGCCATGAATTCATCTTCATCCAGCAGCGTCGTCTGGTAGGTGGCATCAACCCAGATATCCAGATAGAGATCATCATACGTTATCGTCGCATCAGCAAGCAACGCTGGACGGGTAATATTACAATACCAACCCTTCAGCGATCCATCCGTGCCACGATGAATACGGAATATATTGAACCACTGATCACTATAATAAAACTCGATGAAGCGATCTCCCTGGGCGAAGACCGTGTAGCCCAGGTCGTGATCTTGGCGTTCCCAAGTGGCATCGATGACCATCATTGCCGCCTGTCGCCGTGACAAAGCACCTGAGTATTCCAGCATCACCCGGCCATCTGGCGCGCGTTTGATAATTCGCATGCGGTACCCCCCACGAAACTGATTCTCGTTCGTTGTAACTCTATGGTAGCGCATCGCGAGTACAGATTGAAACTCCACCGTCAGGCTGTGCACAACAGCACATTGACATGACAAGGACTCGGTGGTACACTCGCTCCGCGGTGAGCAGTTGTGCTGGAGGATTCCTTGTGTGGTGGCGGTATCTTCGTGAACCCATTTCCAGATCTCGCGGAAAACACCGCGTAGTAGGGGCGTTGATCTGGCTGATCGTCGTGTTCTGGCTCGTGTCCACACGACCTGCGTATGCAGCCGCTCTTTCTGGCCCGGGGGGTAATGCTCCCTCCCTGACTATCAGTTCACCCAACCCTCCGCAGGGACCGGAAGGGACACGTGTCGTCCTGGCAGGTGCACATTGGACGCCGAGTGCCAGCTTCGACTTCGCCTATAGCGTAGCTGGTGGATCGTGTGACGCATCTGAGACGCGTTTCGATGGGGTGACGGCAACTGCGGACAACCAGGGGCAATTTCAAGTCGCGCTACAATGGCCAGCAACGCCGCCAGGCACTTACGCAATCTGCGCCCTTGGTGTCGGAACACCGCTCTATGGTACATCCGCCGCGAATGTCTTTACGAAACTCGGCCAAGGCGCACCCAGCCTCACTGTGGTTGGCGCCGCAGTCGTTGGTCAGCCAGTGACAATCAATGGCACAAATTGGTTCACCACTCAGGTCGGCAGCGCGAATCAGGTAGAAGTGCTCAGTGGAGACCCCAGCGGCAATGGTTGCACGACCCATCAAATGACGCTGACCCCGGCGGCGGACGGTACAATTGAGGGAACCTTTACGCCGACCGCCACCGGACCCTTGCGACTGACCGCAGTGAATCCCCCCGGTACCTGCGGTAGCACGACCCAACCATCCCTCAGTACTTCGATCGTGATTATTGTTACGCCAACGTCGTCAGGTGGCGGTACTCCCGGCGCGGGCGGCTCTGGCACTCCCGGCGTGAATCGACCTACCGCGACGCCATGCGCAACCACAAATTGTCGTCCCGCACCAGCATCGGGTATTCCTTTTGGCCCATTATGCCTAGCGTTACTAGTACTTTTCGCTCTCTTGCTCTTACTCTTCTTGCTCCTTATTCGTCGTAGAAACGAGGAGATCATTGTGACGGAAGAGGATGTTACTGCGCAGATCGATCCCGCCAGCGTCGCCCCTTTAGGCGCGATGCGCTTTGTGAAAACAGTTCGCGTCACCACTCAGGTCGCGGATAGGCGTACGGGAATGGTACGGCGCAGCCGATCGCGCGACTATGACGAATTTGCCGATACGAACGGCGTCATCCGTCGCCGACTTCGCACCACCACATCATAAAAACATCCGAGATTCCAGGCAGCGTCCCCAGTGACGCACAACTCATTATTCAGAGGAGGAATCATTCATGCCCCCATCTACGCGTCGATTGGCGACCATGGTTATCGCGCTGCTCGGTATCGCGGCAGCAGTCGCCTTAACTCTCACCCTGGGTATCAACCTCACCAGCGCGGCACCGCTCGGCGGCGTCCAGCCTACGCCGACGGGCATGGCCCAACCACCCGCCACTGTCGCCGCCACGGCAACCGCGGTGGTTGCTGCCACCGCGACACCCGCGCCCGCCGCGGCTACCGCGACGCCTGTGGCCGTGGTGCCTACGGCAACCATAGCGCCAACCAACACGGCGGTTCCCCCTCCAGCACCCACCGCGACAACGGCGCCAGCAGCGAATCCCCCGGCCTTCCCACCGCCACTTGGATCGCCCGGTTGTCTGATCATCATCTTCTTATTGTTGCTCTTGCTGCTGTTGTTGTTGTTGCTCCTGCTCTTCCGCCGCCGGAATCAGAATAATCCCCAGAATCCCCCGCCAAGTAGCGGTACGACTCCGCCGGCTGGTGGCACGACTCCGCCGACTGGTGGCACAACGCCCCCCACTGGCGGCACGACACCACCTACGAGCGGTACAACTCCGCCCACGAGCTAGGTAAACCCTAGTACAGACCCCAACTGACGCGTGCTACACGGATAGGAGCCAGAGCAGGAACGATCCCGCTCTGGCTCCTATAGTTGCCATCTCATGGGTTATCGTCCATGGACAAGCGGCTCTTCCAACGGACAGTGTATCGTTGACCTGCACATTCGGATGCTTTTCATCGATGGCTATTGACAGTCGTGTGGGTAGGCGCGTACCCTATCAACACAGTATGCTGCGCGCTGGCGCGGGAGGATAGGCCGAGCAATGCTCCTGGTCGGAACGTCGGAGGGTATCATCGAGTTTGATGAGCCAGCCCTGGGTGCGCGCAGGCGACTCTGGCGTACTCCACCGATTGTCGCGTTGGCAACCCGCGGCAACACTCCGCTGGCGGCCACCGCCGCGGGGGAGATCTGGCAGCGCGGGCATCTGGGTTGGCGTCGCTACCTCACCCCACCGCTTGCAGCCGAAATGCCAACCGCGCTGGCCATAGCGGGTGATGGGGCCCTCTGGTTAGGCACTACACCAGCCTGCCTCTGGCGAGCGCACGACCGCTCATGGTCGCGGATCACGGCGCTCTCTGACCACGCCAGCACCCACCATTGGTGGGGGTTAGACGACGCCTCCGCACCGCGAGTCGTCGCAATTTCGCCAGATCCGCGCGATCCGGCAAGCCTGGTCGTTGCCATAGCCGTCGGTGGCATCTACCACACCATGGATGGGGGTGCAACCTGGCAGGCCATGCATGATGGCATCTCGCCGCTCTGCCCACCTGGCCCTCAGACCGCTGTTGCTCACCGCGATGTGGTTGCTTTGCAGCGTCATCCGCATTTTTTTAATATCAGCTATGCCGCCACAGAGTCCGCCATCTATCGCATTGAATTTCTGAATGGTGAGGGGCACTGGCGCGATATCACTCCACAAGTCGCAACTCCCTTGCCCCTCTGTCCCCAGGCTCTCATCCCGATCCCACGTGAGCGGGGTGGCGCTCTGGCGCTCATGGCACCACGCGCGGAGGCCGAGCAGATGAGCCTCTGGCGCACATTCGACGCGGGGTCAAATTGGGAGTCCGGGTCGGATCTCCCGCTCATCCAACGACCATCCGTCGACCAACTCGCACGCTGTCAGCTCTTGCTCGCGCCATGGTCCCCAGATATCACACTGCTCATGTTGCATGGGACCATCTGGCTCAAGGATGCGCGCACCAATTGGTCCATACTGGCCAGCGATCTGGGTCAACTCACCAGCGCCCTCTGGCTCGTTTCATGATATCGAGCGCGTTGCACCTTGGGTTGGGCAGGGAAGCTGAGGACCATACAAAGCAGTCAACGATATCTTGTAGGATCTCGCTCGCACCGCTGGTCGGCACGGGGCCACGCCGATGTGCCAGTGAAATGCCACAGGGACAGATGAGAAATATTGCGTCTGGATAAGAAGACAGGTATAATATTGCCGGTTCGTCCGATGCCGGGTCGTTTGCCTTTTCGGTTCCGAACGATCCCCCATAGCTATACCATTCCCACCCAACTCAACGACACACAGAACTCAGAAGGAGATCAGTTTCATGGACTTCAACGGGTCGTACAAATATGCCGCTCCCCCCCAGCAAGTCTGGAATGCTTTGATGAGCCCAGAAGCACTGAAGGCAGCTATTCCCAACGCGGAAAGCATTACCTTTCAGGGCACTTCGGCCATCGAAGCCACCATTCATGTCAACGCGATGGTCTTCAGTGGCTCATTCACAGGCACAGCCCAGATCATCTCGGCAACTCCCCCTTCGCAGTTGGTGCTGGGCATCGATCGATCTGGCTCCTATGGCGCACTCAAAGGACAGGCAACCATTAACCTGGCCCCCGAAGGCACGGGCACCAATATGACCTACACAGCCCATTTCGATCTGTCAGGCAAAGTCAGCATGGCGGATAATCCGATCGGCCAGCAAGCCGCCAAAACCGCGCTCAACTCGTTCTTCAAGAACCTGGAGAGCCAGATCAAGTAGGGAACACGCCTGCGTTATTCAGCACACAGACGCCACGACCATGGGGCACAAGGACCATGGTCGTGGCGTCTGTGCATCTAGGTTGTGGGCATCATGCTATCGCCGGTTTCATAGAGACCAAAAGGGAGCAGATCACCCACGTGCCAGGTATTGGCAACCTGCGAGCGATAACCCGCTTCCTGCGTCCGCTCCAGCAATGCTGAGCCCATCCGCATTTGTCCGGGTTCCCAGCGCCGCAGCGCCGCGACTACATCACCGGAGGATTCCGCCAATGCCACACTCAACGTCCAGGCGTCTTCAGCGGCTTTAGCGGTACCAGCAGCGGCGTGGGGCCGCGCAACAAAGGCGGCATCGCCGATCAGGCAGATCCGGTCAAACGCCATTCGTGGAATAGACAGATCCATGATCGCCTGTAAGAATGGTTCGGCAGTCGCGGCGATGACCTGTGCGATAGGGGGTGGCAACGTCCGTGCATCGGCACGCAACTCCG
Source organism: Ktedonobacteria bacterium (assembly GCA_027459705.1). Lineage (GTDB taxonomy): Bacteria > Chloroflexota > Ktedonobacteria > Ktedonobacterales > JACDGC01 > DAIDHM01. Next base: position 86,934 of record DAIDHM010000123.1, read on the forward strand.
CCAATGGATCATCCCTGACCATACCGGGTGGCAGTGAAATATCGCGACGTATCCCCTGGCGATCGGTCAGCAACGCGTCCAGTTGCGCGCCTTCGGCGACATTGCGATACCACAACCAGTTGATATTTGTGTGGACCGTACCAGTTAGGGGATCCACCACCGGGATAGGATAGATCAAGAGGTGACTATTCGGCAAAACATGATAGGTGATCGCGGAGCGAAGCTCTGTAAACAAAGTGCTACTCAATTCGGCCGCATTGATAGTGCCGCGCCAGGCCACGTAGCCCGCATATCTGGGCAGTAGGCCATTGAGCAATCGCCGACGCGCTGATGAACGGATGCCGTCCGCGCAAACGAGGAGATCCGCGCGCTGAGCATGCCCATCGCTCAAGTGCACCGTCACACCTTCGGTATCTTGCGCGAAGTCGGTCACCGCGACACCGAGATGATAATGCGCGCGGTCGAAAGACTGCAGCAGGCTTTCATACAAAGCATTGTAGGAACTAAAGCGGTAGGCATTGCGCGCCGTGTGGATGATCGCGCCATCGTTTCCCATATAGCGCACCCAGTCTGTCGCGACGCTGATCTCTTCCAAATTAGCTGTCCGATGCTCCGTGAAATAGCGCACGGTCGCGGGATGCAAAACAATGCCCGCCCCCTGACCTGACAGCGGCACTTGTGAACGCTCATAGACATCGACTGTGTACCCCAGGTCACACAAAGTGAGCGCGGCCGTCAATCCACCCAGGGATCCACCCATAATCACCGCCCGTGTTGCCCTCATTCTCGGTCTCCTTTCTTCCCGCGTCTGTGTGCAGACGAAAGTGATCGCTGGGCATGGAGAGGCAACGGGCTAGCGCGCTTTTCAACTTGCAACCACGTGCCCATTGTCCAGCATCGGTAGAGGCGTGGATCCTTCACTCCACAGCTTTGTAGTTGACCATGACACCTAGCCGGACCTTAGGTCGCTCTCCAACTTCTCCACAGATGCTCCCAGCAGGGATCGATTATTCTGCCCATACCTTGCATTGAAGCGTAAGCGAAGAGCGGGGAGAAGACTATGGCTGGCCAACCGAAAGGAAGACCAATCTTTTGGAGAACGCTACAGTCATCATGTGAGGAGAGACACCACACTGGTGCCCGCGATGGCGAGTATGATGAGTGCCCACGCTGGCCAGCGCCAGATGACGAGCAACGCAAAAGCGCCTAACCCCAGCGCGAAATCCACTGGTGTGTGAATGGCGCTCGTCCAAATGGGTTGATAGAGCGCGGCCAACAAAATGCCCACGACTGCGGCATTGACCCCACGCAGAGCCGCCTGAAACGCTGTGACCTGGCGCAAGGCGCTCCAGAACGGCAACAGACCGATCACTAAGAGTCCTGAGGGGAGATAGATCGCCACTAGAGCAATGATCCCCCCGAGCCAACCATTGGGCAGATGATTGGACGTGGCACCGAGATACGCGGTGAAGGAGAAGAGCGGTCCTGGCATAGCCTGAGCCGCGACATAGCCTGTCAGGAAACGATCATTGTTCACCCAGCCAGCAGGTACGCCACTTGTTGCAATAGCGGCAACACGACATGGCCACCGCCAAAGACGAGCGCGCCCGCTTGGTAAAACGACGCAAAAAGGTGGAAAGGGTAACTCGTGATTCCCACCATGGTCAACGGCAATCCGATCAGCAACACCACGAAGAGGGCCAGCGCCGCAACCGCAACGGACCGCGAGATCTGTACCGGAAGCATGCTGATGCCGACGGCACCTGGGGCACGCAGTAGCGCCCATCCCAGTAGACCAGCCAGCAAGATTATCGCGACCTGGGTCAGGCTCCCAGGCAGCAGCAAGGCCACGCCTGCCGCAACCAATGCCATCGTGCGCCGTGTCCGATCCGGACAGAGCGAAGTCGCCATCCCCCAGACAGCCTGAGCCACGACCGCGACAGCAATAATCAGCACAACGCGTAACCAGAGCGCATGTGATCCTCCGGGTAAATCGGCAGCGCCATAGCCCAACCCGATCATCAGCGCCGCTGACGGCATAGTGAAGCCAATCCAGGCGGCGAGGCCGCCACGCCAGCCACCACGCGCCATGCCGAGCGCTATGCCAACCTGGCTGCTGGTGGGGCCGGGCAATGCTTGACACAGGCCGACGAGATCAGCATAACTCGTTTCATCTATCCACTGTCGGTGCAGGACGATCTCCTGGCGAAAATAGCTGAGGTGGGCAATCGGACCACCAAAAGAGGTGCAGCCCAACCGGAGGAAGACGATGAAGATTTGCCAGAACGATCCCGATGGGGTCGGCGACGCGAGACTACCATCGGCGGTTTCTGGTGAGATGGTGGTCATGGGGGTCCTTTCGGCGGCGCATCGGCCGCATGCCACATCCTTTGTTACGCTGAGTACAATAACGTAAAAGCTGAGCCATCGCCACGTATGACAGTAGTGCTATGATCAGTGGGAGGGAAAAGCTGATTGACTGTGCACAGAGCCGGTCAATCCTTGAGATCCCCGTAGGCGCTGCGCTGGTACGCAATCGATATGGCGAGACAATCATTTGGTGATATCGTTTGCTTACCGACCAGATGGTCTTGCGCGGACTGAAAGGAATTATCTCATCATGGTCCAGCAACAGGTATGGCAACAGTTATTCGACTCAGGCCCGCTGATCTGCGTACCGATTGTGGCTGCCAACGCCACGGACGCGTTACGTCAGGCGGAATTGGTCCTGATCCATGATCCCCGACCAGATCTGGTGGAATTGCGCGCTGATCACCTGGGCGATCTGGACCTTGAGGAGATGGTCGCCCTGCTCGCGGACATGGCGGCGGTACTCGGCAAGCATCTGCCATTGCTTTTCACGAATCGACGAGCAGCTGAAGGTGGGGCGGGTTTATATCCTGAAACTGAACGCATCGCCAGCATGCATGCCGCTATTACATCGGGACACATCGCCCTGATCGATTGTGAATTCGCGATCGAGACAGCGACCCGCACTTCGATCACAACCGCAGCGCACGCGCATGGAGTCGGTGTCATTATCTCCGCGCATGATTTCACCGCAACACCACCAGATGAACAGTTGGATTCCTGGTTGGCGGAATTGATGGCGGCGGGTGGCGACGTGGCGAAACTGGCCGTCATGGCGCGGACGCCGGACGATGCGCTGCGCCTCCTGGCGGCCACCGCCCGAGCGCGCGATACAGGTAAATGGGCGGTTGCCAGCGGAGGTCACTTGATAACATTGGCCATGGGAAGCGCGGGCATGATGACGCGGCTGGCTGGCCCGGCCTATGGCAGTATGCTCAGTTATGCCACCATCGCGGCGAGTTCCGCGCCAGGACAGCTCCCGATTGAATTGGTGCATGCGTTCTGGCGCGCCGCCAGCTTGCGTGACCTGGAGGCGGGCACCTGAACCTCACCCCTCGGACGATTCTTCCACCGTCACATCAGCCGTTGAGTGGTGACTTTCATGTGGTTGGCCTCGTCCAATGCCACGATAGGTGAACCCAGCATCGCGCATAGCGGCGGGTGCATAGACATTACGGCCATCGACCACGATCGGTTGACGCATCAGGCTCCGCAGGCGAGCCAGATCGATCGCCTTGAATTCATTCCAATGCGTCACGATGATCAATGCGTCAGCATCCTGAGCCGCGTCATAGGCATCGGCGCAGTACTGGATGTGCCCGTCGCCCAGCACCGCACGCGCAGTCGTGTGCGCCACGGGATCATAGGCGCGCACATGGGCACCCTGGGCGGTAAGGTTGCGGATAATCGTGACAGCAGGCGCGTCACGCATATCGTCGGTATTCGGCTTAAACGCTAACCCCAACACAGCGATGGTTTTGCCACGCAGTGACCCTAACAACGTATGCACCTTATCGACGATCATCGCGCGCTGATCATAGTTGATGTCCAGGACCGCCTCCAACAACTGGGGATGAAGGCCCGCAGCTTCGGCCATATGCTCCAGGGCCGTCACATCTTTGCCAAAACAACTGCCACCGAAGCCAACTCCGGCGTCCAGATGAAAGCGGCCAATGCGATGATCATAGCCCATGCCCGCCGCGACTTCTTTGATGTCGGCGCCCAGTCGTTCACAAATGCGCGCAATTTCATTGATGAACGAGATCTTCGTCGCAAGGAAGGCATTCGAGGCATATTTGATCATCTCAGCGGTATACAGATCGGTGAGCATGATTGGAGCCCGGAGCGGCATATAGAGCTCTGCGACGCGTTGGGCGGCATGTGCATCGGTCGACCCCAGGACAATACGATCGGGCTTCTGAAAGTTCGCGACGGCGACGCCCTGAGAGAGAAATTCTGGATTGGCGACAACACTGAAATGGACATTCGGTCGCGCTAAGTGGCGTGTAATGATCTCACTCACCAGATCGCCACTACCGACCGGCATGGTACTCTTATTGACAATGATGGCATCATGGTCAAGATGTTCCGCAATCGAGAGCGCCGCGGATTGAACAAAACGCATATCCGCGCCACCCTCGCCAGACGGGGTGTTGACGGCGATGAAAATAAACTCCGCCTCCTGCATTCCTACGGCATATTCCAGCGTAAACCGCAGGCGGCCAGCAGCGACGTTGCGCTTATAGAGATCGTTCAGGCCAGGTTCATAGATAGGGATCTCTCCCTGGTTCAAGCTCGTGATCTTTTGTTCATCAATGTCGATACAGGTGACGGAATTGCCCATATCGGCCAGGCATGCGCCCGTCACCAGACCAACATAACCAACGCCGATCATCGCAATGGTGCTCATCATATCTCCACTTTCTCGCGCCACTCATGCTCGACATCTCAATCGGGCATAACCATCGCTGCCTGTTGCCCGCCCGGGACGCCGTATCTCTATGATGTGTTTGATTGCCCCCATGAGGTTCAGGCCGATGCTCCTGCATTATGGACGAAGTGGCCCAGGTCGTGGCAACAGTATGCACGGATCAGCGTGCGCGTCCACCATGACCGATCTTCAATAGAATATCGTGCGGGTTCGATGGTAAGGGAGGTCGGTGGCATCAACAAGCTGGCCAGCCAGCCAGAGACGCGAGTCAATCTGCGCGGCAGTGACTGCTCCACGATGTTGCTGAGGGGCGACCTGCATCAGTTCGCGGCGCAGCCACTCAACACCCCAGACGGTCGCGGCGCGGATAGCTACCTCATCCGGATCTCCGGGATGGATCGGCTGATACGTGTCAATGCGCTCCGCGAGATCGTCCGCGTACGTGAGAATACCCAATCGGCGCAACAATTGCGGCACCTTATAATCGGCGAAGGCTGTCAATTGATCCATATTCGCTAAGTCGCCTGGACCTTCTCCACCGAAAGCTCCTGCAACATCAGCAACCAGAATCTGTGCTCGTTTGAAAAAATAGACCTCTCGTCCCTGCCAGAGCGCGACGTCACGAAAAGATGCCCAATGCCGAGCGATGAGCAACGCGAGTTCGACCGCGTCCCCATGCGCTGCAGCCAGGGCGGTCATGAATTGCCCACCAAACGAACGTATCAAGCCATCGCCCAGCTCGCGCGTATGTATGACTCGCTGGGGGAAAAGGGGGATCGGTGGCGCGCCAGATATCGGGCGGAGAATCTCCGCCATGGTCGTCTCATCCATCGCCGCCAGATAAGCCGCATCCCAGAGCGGTCGATGATCGTCTACCACGGCACGCGTGAGCGCCGCCGCCAGCGCGTTATAGCCATTATACACTGCATCACGCCAACTGACTTGCCAGCGCGGGATCTCCTGGTTTTCTGACCAGAAACAAAAATTGAGCGCGTCCAGTAACGCCAGCCAGTTTAACTGGCGTTCAGGCTGGGTCGGCTCAGTCCAATGTATACTGGTATCCCAGGGAGCATGGGGCCAGGGCGTCGCGGCCCATTGCGCGGCGACCGCTTGCACCCGCGCGCCATGCAAGGATATCTGCGGCGCTGTGCAGACGATTGGCCAGGTCGACGTGAGGACGCCGAGGCGATCCTCCGCAGGCGGGCCGAGGGATTCAGCGGGATCGATCAGCATATCACCCCGTCCATTCTGGTGCCAGGGCCACCCCAAGCGCGAGTCCATTCCCCAGTGTGTCAGTAGTGACACCGGGCAGCGCAACCAGGCAGCGTTCTTCTATCTATGATCGATGCTCATCATAGCATAACCGGCGGAACTGTCGCCGCTACGAGCGCTCAAGGGCGATCGGTGTACACACATTTGCGATCGAATATGTGGACGTGGGCTGGTCTCCTCGCGCTGTGCTATGCTTCTAATAATGGTCAACATTTGCTGCCTCAGGGTTTGTCGCGGAACTTTGCAACAGTTGCAGGAACAATACCAGCAATGCGGTAAACAAGCCACGCGAGTCGCTTGTGACCATAACAAACAGTGCCGCAGAATGACGACGGCACACAATGAAAGGTATTTCCCATGGCTCAACCAACTCATGAACCATCGATTTTGATGTACACAACATCCTGGTGCGGTGACTGCCGTCGCGCCAAGAAATGGCTGAACGAACATGCAGTCGCCTATCGGGATATTGATATCGATCAAGACGAAGCCGCTGCACAGGTGGTCATGCAGATCAATCATGGCAGTCGGGTCATTCCGACAATTTTATTCCCTGATGGTTCCGTCCTGGTCGAACCATCAAATCGTCAACTCGCGCTGAAAGTGGAAGAAACGCTCGGCGTGACCTCCGACGATGCGCAACGCGCCCATGCGGCTGGCCAGCAAAGCTGACATATGGTGGCTGCGTATGCGCTGAAGGTGCTGGTAACCTTCTTGACCGTCATCGATCCGATTGGATTGGTGCCACTGGTTCTTGGGATCACCGGCGGTTATCCCGAAGCCATGCGCCAGCGCATCGTGACCAAGGCGGTTCTGATAGCTGGCGGTGTCATCGCGGTCTTTGGGATCTTTGGGCGCTTCATTTTGGAAAGCCTGGGGATCTCGCTCTATGCCTTCAACATCGCTGGTGGCGGGCTCCTATTCTTGGTGGCCATTGATATGCTCTTTGGCCGCCAATCTGGAGCCCGCGAGACGGCCAGCGAGGAAGAGGAAGCGCTTTCCCGCGAGGATGTCTCTACCTTTCCTCTGGCGATTCCACTCATCGCAGGACCGGGTACCATTGCCAGCACCATCCTGCTCGTGACCAGCGCCGGTACCAACGCCATGCAATTGAGTGCGATTGCGTTTGCAGCGATCTTCACCCTGGCGCTGGCCTGGCTCGCAATGCTGTTGAGCGGATGGATCGAGCAACGGGTCAGCAAGACTGGGATTACCGTGCTTTCGCGCATCCTGGGCATGGTGCTGGCCGCGCTAGCGGTGCAATTCATCCTCAATGGTATCACTCAGTTTGTCATCGTGCTTCGCTAAAGCTTGGGGTTCGCGTGCGGCCTGCTGGACGAACTCGGCAATTGTGCGCGAATTTCCCCAATAGTCCCACGATTTGGCATGCTACACGCATGAGGTATAGACTGAAGGACGAGTTCCAGGCAGGACGCCACCGCATACTATCTGAGAAAGTTCCGGTCCGCGTCTCTGCTGTCTCCTCTCTTCTATTGATCGCTGTTCTGAGAGAAGGAGTGAAGAGACCTATGTTTCAGCAATCAGTTCGCGGTTATTCAGGTGGGGCACGTGTCATCGTCACCCAACATGCCATCGAACGCGCTATTGAGCGCTTCGGACGTCCCAATGCCTATTGCGCCGAGGCATGGTTGATGGATCAGGCGCTATCAGCCACGCGCCGCATGATCGCCACTCGTCCAGGGGAGTATCTTTTGGCGAATCCAGAATGCAAGCTCCTTGTCAAACAGGAAATTCTGGATGGCATCCCCCAGATGGTCGTGGTAACGACGTTGGAAGGGACGCAGTGGAGCCAGATGTACCGCCAGCAAGCATCACGTCAGCGGCTCTGGTATCGGCTGATGTGGTATCAGACGACGCAAGGACAGGTAGCGCATCTTTGCACTGGCCTCTTCCGTATGACGCCCGAATGCGGCGCTGCCCAGGGCATTCCGCTCCGCTTTCAATTACAGACCGTTGCACCTGATCCCGAGCGCGTCTGTCGTGTATGTTTCCCCTATTATCAACGATGGGTTCACCGCCAAGAGCAGCGGCGTCATTGATTACGGCGTCGGCACGGTGCGCTAGAGCGCATGGATGCCGTATACTATACTTAATACTCTGTCAGTAGGAACATCGTCCCCAAGCGGCGTGGTTCCTTTTCGACCCGGCGCGGCCCTGCTTCGCGGAGTGTCTGTGGAGCAAAAAAGCCGCGTCATGCAGACGGTCAGGGGCATGGTCGTGTGTGCTTGCCTGCGATGATGGGGGTAGGCGATATGTCAAAGTGGCATTGGATTGTCGCGAGCGCATCTTCAAGTGTGGCGATGTTAGGATTGGTTGCGACCAGTGGCTTGATGGTGATCGCGAATCATTTCATCGATGACCTCACCAGTCCCAACGCCTCAATGGATGAGGCCGCCAAGCTCTTTGGGTCTTGGCTCGTCCCCAATCCCGAACCAGAACCACCGATCGAGTTGCAGCGAGCTTTGTCTTTCCATTCGCGTGGTGGTCCGTTGCTGCGTGGCGATTTCTGGGCACAACCTCACCCCGCGCCCACGGTGGTGATCTGCCATGGCTACCGCGTCTCGCGCGCGCGCCTGCGCAATGTGGCGGCGCTGGAATACCATAGTGGTTTCAATATCCTGCTCTTTGATTTTCGCGGGCATGGCGAGAGCGAAGCGGTCGCCACCAGCGGCGGCACTGCCGAAGTGCTGGACTTGCAGGCGGCGATTGACCAGGCCGTGGCCCAACCCGAGACGCTCCCTGGCAAAATCATCCTGCATGGTTTCTCGATGGGCGCAGCTATCGCACTGTTAACACCACCACGAGCCGAAGTAGCGGGCATCATTGCCGACAGTCCATATGCTCGGCTTGATGAGATTATCGATCGTCTCATCAATTGGCGGCTCGCCGAAGCCAGCGCCGGGTGGCGGCAACCGTTGTCGCCTTTGCGGCGAACTCTTCCCGCTTTCGCCCGACTATTGGTGCGTACCAGCGGGTTGCTCTTTCGGATACGTTTCCACTACCGCTTGCTCGCGCAGCCCGCGACAGCGATGCGACAGTGGTTCGCGCCGCGCGCCAAACTCGCTGAAGCGCACCAGCCAATTCCGTTGTTACTCATCCACGCCATCGATGATCCATTGATTCCACTGCATCACGCGCATCAGATTGTCGCGGCGGCGCACGCCAGCCATACACCACTCGAAATTCTTTTCGTGGCGACCGATGCCCATTGTGGCGCCTATGGCCACGATCCTCAGAGTTATGTTGATGCCATTCAACGATTTGTGGCACGCTATGTAGGCAACGACCTGGAAAACTCGCGACCTTCGTCGTACTAAATGAAGCGCTGAGCGCGCAGTGCATGAGAGAGGCTGTGAGATGTTACCCTCAGAAATCATTCAGCAGTTGCCAGAGTATTTTCTGCCCCAACAAGCTGGGAACCTGAACGCAACCTATGTCTTTGATCTCACTGGATCGGAAGGTGGCTCATACTGGGTCACCGTCGCCAATAGCCAGGTGACCACCGGTGCTGGCGTCACGTCTCAACCCGCGACTGTCACGTTTACCATGACTGACCAGACCTTCGTCGAGATCATGACCGGGGTAACCAATCCCGTCACGGCCTACATGCAAGGGAAGGTGAAGATCGTCGGTGATCTGGGGATTGCATCGCGGCTCACTACCCTCTTTCGCCGACCATAAGCCAGGAAAACCCAAGCAGAGACGCACACTATCTTCACCCAATCGGTCCAGGCCTGTCTGGTGGGGTGATCCGACGCATGAGGTGGATGTTCGGTTATTGGCGCAGGCGAAGCCTTGATGTCTGCCATGCCGCTAGCCAAACTCGGGCGTGGCAGCGTATAATGTGATCTATACGATATTGATGGGGTAAGCCACCCTATCTTTGCGCGCGCTGCGCCAGGGGGGAGCCTTATGTTGCCTGATCCATTTTCACCGACACCAGAAACGGGTGGCCAGCAGCCAGGCTCCTCCGGCGCGCCATATAGCCAGCGGCCGGTATATCCGGGAGCGGACTATTATCAGGAATTAGCGCGTCAGCGCGAACAGCAGCCACAACCAGTCATCCCTCACGATATTTTGCCACAATCGCCCTACCAGCCATCAAAATACGATGCCTATGCCAGTCCGACCCCCATCCAAGTACCCATCAGGACGCATAATCGCTGGACTCGATTTCTGGTGAGTTGGGGGGGTGGGCAGCGGTTAGCGATCTCGCTGGGGACGATGGCGCTGAGTGTCGTCGTCTATTATTACTTCTGGCAATCGTGGTTTCTCGCGCTTGGCATAACCGTGTTGATCCTGATCCATGAGATGGGCCACGCCCTCACCTTGCGCTTCAAGAAGCTGCCCGCCACTTTCCCCATCTTTATCCCTGGTATCGGTGCCTTCGTCACATTGCCTAACCGCCCAATGAGCATGCGCGACCACATTGATGTCTCACTGGCTGGCCCGTTCGCGGGTGGGCTGGGATCTCTCGCTTGTTTGCTTGTCGCGTTTGTCGCGCCTGATCCGTTTCTGTGGCGCGTACTGGCGATGCTCGGCTTCTTCTTGAATTTGCTGAATTTGTTGCCGGTCTTGCCGCTGGACGGTGGGCATGTCGCTGTCTTGCTGTCACGCTGGTTGGTTTATGCGGGCTTTGGTTTACTGATTCTGGGATTCTACTACACACACAGTTTCTTCATCATTTACCTGGCGATCTTCGGGTTGCCGATGACCTTGCAGAGCCTGCGCGCGGCGCAGTATGGCATGCGTCCTACCGACCAGTTCAATGCCTGGGCGATGTATCTTGTGCTTTGCCTGGGTCTTTTCGCCGGATTGTTTTTTACGCAAATGATCCCCTTGCTCATCCAAATGTACGGTTAACACCGCACGTGGGGATCGCGGGACAGAAGCGACACACTGTGACTCGTCACAGTGTGTCGCTTGTTATCAGTTAGCGGCGCGCGATCGCTTTCCAGTTGCGCAATACTTCGTGCGCTGTGTTATACCCCGGAGCCCCCGAGACACCACCACCGGGATGCGTGCTGGCGCCCGTCAGCCAAAGGCCCGGGATGGGTGTCTGGTACTGCGAGAGTTCAGGGAGCGGCCGGAACATAAACATTTGATCGAGGGTCATATCGATGTGCATCAGATGGCCACGCAGCAGACCGCCAATGCGTTCCAGGTCAGGAGGAGTCTTGATATAGATCCCGGTGATGTGGTCGCTAAACCCAGGAGCGTATTGATCGACAATGCGTAACATCTTCTCTGCCTCGCGCGGTCCCTGCTCTTCCCATGAGGTGCCGTCAGCGAGCGTATAAGGATGCCATTGTGCCCAGATATTGAAAATGTGCTTGTTGGGCGGTGCCAGCTCTGGATCCATGGCTGTCGGCGTCATCGCCAGGATCGCGGGCGCGGTCGGCGCCATACCTAATTCGCTCTCGTGGTACGCGCGGCGGAGCGATGATAGCGATGGGCTGATCAACTGCATGCCACGGTGTGCCTCATTCGGCTGCTGTTCGATCATCGGCAAGGCACTATAATTGGGGAGCGCGTCGGCGGTACAACGGATCGTCATCCCCATCCCATTAGCAATGCGCAAGTTGCGCAGTTTCCGCACCAACTCGGCATCGAGCAATTCGGGATCGACCAGATCGAGCAGAGTCGTCTGGACATGAGCATTGGAGATGACACAGCGGGCGTTGATGATCTCGCCATCAGCGAGTTCCACTCCGCGTGCTTTGCCATCGTTGACCAGAATTCGCGCGACCGGTGCGGCGACGCGGACCTCGCCACCGTGGTGTTCCATGCAGCGGGCCAGTGCCTGTGCCAGCATACCCGAACCGCCTTTGGGACGCCAACACCCTGTCTGATGGCAAAGGATCTGCCAGGCCAGCATCTCTCCACCACCTGGATCATCTGGCGCGCCACCAGACTGCGCGGCGAACCAGGCTAATGCCGCCTTCAAGCGCGGATCTTCGAAAGTGGTGTCGATGAGTTGCGCATAACTGCCAAAGATTGACTTGAGCAGATCCGTCGTTTTCCCCAGGCCGACATTCTGTCGCAACTTCGCACCATTCCGTTTGATAATGCTCCCCAGCATAGAACCGGCACGGGGTGCTGCCAGGAATGTCGCGTAGACCGGCTCATTGAATGTACCCCAGAGCGTTATGAAATTACGATAACGATCGGCATCTGCCGGATTCAACTGGGCGATCGACGCGCACGTCTTCTCAAGATCGCGCCAGAACGTGATTGAGGTGCCATCGGGAAAAGGCGCAAAACCGAATGGATCCATCGGCAGATATTCCAGACCGAATTGCTCCAGTCCTAATTCCTCGATAATCGGCAGAGCCTTGATAACGATATGAAACGAACTGCACGTATCGATCGCATAGCCCGCGAAGATATCATGCTCGGTCATGACCGCGCCACCCGCGATCGGTCGTCGCTCCACAATCAGCACACGCAATCCGGCGCGCGCCAGATAACAACCACAGACCAAACCATTGTGGCCAGCGCCAACAATCACGACATCATACTGTTCGCCCACGACCCCACCTCTAAAGCAATCTTCCCCCCACACTCACCTCGTTGGGGTGCATCTTGAACCGTAGCGCAGCCGTGGCGGCACGCGCCATCAGTTGGGCGGGCTGACGGCCGCGATATTTTCGGCTAAACGGGTCGCAAGGGCATCGCGAACGACAT
>DAIDHM010000149.1 GCA_027459705.1 Ktedonobacteria bacterium
CAATTTGATGGCGCGACTACGATCAGCAATCGCTTGATCTTCTGCGGCATTCTCAAGTGAATGCTGAGCTTCCACTTCAGCCCACTCAATCAATACGTCTATCTGTTCCTGCACTTGTTTGCGACCCGTTGCGGACGATCATGTATTATTCACCAAGCGGAGCGGCAACACGAGCGCTCCTCACCTCGGTTTTTTTCGGCGGATTTTCTTTTGCGGCGCTCCTCACCATGGTCATCTACACGGTTCTGTTTGGCTTCATCGCGACGCGCTTTTTCCGGTGGGAATAGCGCGCTAGACCACCGAAGGGGGGATGTTTGCCATGACGCACGCAGTAAATTGGAGTCCCTATACTGCTCATGGTAAGTATATTCTGGCAGGGGTGCTGTTGCTGATCACAGTTGCGCTGATATTGATTGGCGTGCGGTTTCGGCCAGGAAAACCCGTGCAACGACCCGGGACGTTTCTCAGTACGTTGCTGGTCGGCAGCTTTGTCATCGCCATTCTGGCCTTTTTGACGGCGATCACGGCCTATGGTCGGGCAGATGTGCAGCAGGGAGTAACCTTTACCTCCACGAATCCCATTACTCCGGTTACTATGACGGCGGCCATCTTGACCTTTGTGATCGTCTATTTTCTGACACGCCATCATGGCGCCAGAACGGCGTTAGGCAGCGCCATCGTTGGCACCATCGCCGCGCCACTGATCTTTGAGATGCCCTTCGACACCATCGTGATGTGGCATACCTTTCCGCCATCGCCATCGGCGCTGTACACGCTGCTCTTTTTTCTGCCACTGTTTCTCATTGAGCTCCTGAGCTTCGCCCTCCTCACTCTCTCCCCTGCCATGCAGTTCGTGCAAGCCACTTTCTTCTTGCTCGCCGGGATGTTCTGTATCTTCGCGATCTGGGCGCTGGCGGGTTTCGCCTATCCCGCCGCGCCTTTCCCGATTGCGATGAACATGCTCTCCAAGCTCGTCGCCTTCGCGGTTGCTATCTCGCTCTTCTGGCGCCGTGAAGCTTTCGGCGCCATCCTGGATGCGCGAGCAAGCCCCACGTCCGGTACAGCTTCGGTGAATGAGGCTCAGTGAGGAGATGATAACTTCGGCTTGTCCCTCTTTTTCGCCGGATTACACCTGCTGTATGCATCAGAAGACGCAAGTCTCACGATCCATCGCAACCCCCTCTCATCGCCCATGTCATATCAACAGGCAAGGTGAAGGTTGCCAGATATTTCAAATAGGGAAGGGATATTGCATACTCGCCTATTTGTCAAAAGAAGCTCCTTCACCCATGACAATGGGCACATGGAGCGCGCTATAGTGTATAGCGTACCGCCCCACCATGGCGGAAGGTCCGCTACCACCTGCAAGAGTCTGAACTTCGCCGATCAGCCCTGACTGAAGCGTGCATGACCCTTGTCGCCCAGCATGGTGGAGGAGCAAAGCGCATGTCCTCAGACGAAACGCTGGCCGACCCCCAAAGGAGCTACCGTTCCATCAGGGCATGCGACGGGTCAACGGATATCGACCAGAAGAAAGAGAGCATTGCAACCGATGTGTTTCGACTATGATGCCACGCCACCCGCGCTACCCGTCGATTTTGCCCTGAGCGCCAGCGATGGCCCCAGCGGCACCCCCAGCACGGAGCGGATGGTGCTGACCTCCGCCGATGGTACCAAGTTCGCGGCGTACCTGGCCCGGCCCACCCAGCCCACCGGCGCGGGTATTGTCATCCTGCCCGATGTGCGCGGCCTCTTCCGCTTCTATGAAGATCTCGCGGAGCGCTTCGCGAGCGCGGGTGTCACGGCGATCGCCTTCGATTACTTCGGACGCACGGCCGGCCTGGGTCCGCGCGATGCGGAATTTGAGTATATGCCGCATGTCATGCAGACCAAGCCAGAAACCGTCGCGCAGGATGTCCACGCCGCGGCCGAGGTGCTCCGCGGCCTGGGTCCGCAGTCGCCGACCGCGATTTTTACAGTTGGTTTCTGTTTTGGAGGCACGCAATCGCTCCACCAGGCATCGAATCACTACGGTCTGGCTGGAGTTATCGCGTTCTATGGCTCCCCGACCTCCAATCGCTTCGGCAGTGTAACGCCTATCGATCGTATCGCTGAAGTGGAATGCCCCATTCTCGCTCTGTACGGCGGCGCGGATCCTGGGATTCCCGTTGCGGATGTCGAGCGCTATGACGCAGCGCTGACGGCGGCGGGGAAGACCCACAGCATTCACGTCTATCCTGACGCGCCGCATAGCTTCTTCGATCGCAAACAGGCTGAGTTCAGCACGGAGTCTGAAGATTCCTGGCGCCGCATTCTGTCATTTATCCAGGCCAATACCAAATAATGTTTTGCTGATACCATTGGTGAACGAAGAGCGACGGAGTGCACTGGCTCCCTCTATCTTCGTTCATCTATCTTCGCATGGAGGTTGTGACGCGTGTCTATGACGACTCCCGCGCTCGAAACTTCCCCGGCGCGCCCCGCTTCGCGCCAGATCCCGCGCTGGCTGGCGATTATCCTTGCCTGTATCTTTGCCGGACTGATCCCTGAGACGGTGCTTACATCGTCTACATCGGTCGTGAAGATCCTGGCAGAACCTATCACATTGGTCTTCATCAGCATCTATTATGGCAGCGCGATGCTCTTGTTCCGTGAATGGGTCATCCGCCGCCCCGCCAGTTGGGTCAGTGTTGTGTTGCTGGGGATCGCTTTTGGCTTCTGCAATGAAGGCGTCGCCTCGGGCACCTGGTATACGGTAGCTCCGCAAGGCTTTCGCTTCATTGGCCCGGTGGATATCACCTGGGCGGTGGGTCTGACAGTTTTCCACATCTACATCAGCATGCTCGTGACGATAGCCTTCACGGAGGTGCTGCTCCCCGCGTACGCGGGTCAGTCCTTGCTGGGACGGCGAGGGATGATCATCGCAGCCCTACTGTTCTTGATCACCAACCTGGCGTTCTTGCTCAGCGGAACGTTCCGGGTTGAACGCCTCCTGGCGTTGGCGGCGGCGCTGGGGCTGGTCGCGATCGCCATGCGTGTGCCGCCTGCGCGCCGCGCTCCCCCGCGCGTTCGGCCGGTGCCACGACTGGGGCGACTGCGCGTGGGCGGATTTCTGGCCTATCTGCTCTATTTCATGTGCCTCTATGTTATTCCGGCCGCGATCGGTGGCCTTGGCGATGGCGCGCAAGCTATTGATATCGCGATCATGCTGAGCTTTGCAATACTGGTACTGGTAGTGGGGCGGCGCTGGATGCAATCTGACGGAAGGTCCGCTCCCAGTGGTCCGCTCCCAATGGCGGCCTGGGGGGTGCGCCAGAATCTGGCGTTGATCACCGGCATGGTCGCCTTCATGCTCCCCATCACGGCGATCATACCCGCGCAACGCGCACTGCTTGAACCACTGGCGACCGTGCCATTCTTCGCCTATCTGCTCTGGCGCGCTGGGCAATTGCGGCGCGCTGCGGCGCGGGTGGCGAGTGTGGATGGCGGCATGGACGTGGGGGGGCGCGTCGATGTGATGACATAGCGCGGGTACGGCGGTGAATGGTCGCATGGGCGTGGGGGACGCGGGGGTGCGCGCCGTGAGCCGTCGCCCGGTCTGTGTGATCGTCCTTGTGGCATCCAGCGCCTGTGTGCTATGCTGTAGCTGAGAAAGCCGACCTGACGGCGAAGGGGCACCGGACCATTCGGTTGGGTATGCAGTGCCAGAAAGAGGAGCCGCACGATGGCGACGCCGAAGATCTTCGTGAGCCATAGCCATCTGGATAGCGAATTTGGGTTGAAGTTGGTCGACGATCTGCGGCAGCGCCTGGGCGTCGATGCCGTCTGGTACGACGAATCGGGCGGATTGCACGGCGGGGATGAGTGGT
>DAIDHM010000155.1 GCA_027459705.1 Ktedonobacteria bacterium
CTCCCGCTCAGGGCACGCCTCCTCCCGGCTGGGGTCAGCAGCCTCCTGCTCCCGCTCAGGGCACACCGCCTCCCGGCTGGGGCCAGCAGCCTCCTGCTCCCGCTCAGGGCACACCGCCTCCCGGCTGGGGCCAGC
The DNA here is from genome assembly GCA_027459705.1 of Ktedonobacteria bacterium. Classification (GTDB taxonomy): domain Bacteria; phylum Chloroflexota; class Ktedonobacteria; order Ktedonobacterales; family JACDGC01; genus DAIDHM01. Next base: position 136 of record DAIDHM010000155.1, read on the forward strand.
AGCCTCCCGCTCCCGCGCAAGGTGGATGGCCGCAAAGTGGACCGGCACAAGGTTGGCCCGATCCACCGGCCAATGATCCCAATGGGCCGCGCTATCAGCCAGGTCGCCCGCCCGAAGGACCACCTCGCCAATAGGCTGGTGCGGAGGGGCATCCAAGCTTCAGTAGTTTGGGTGCCCCTCCGCATGTATACACACGTTGATGATCGCCGACTCGCCCAAAGATTCATCCCGATCAGGTTCGGAAAACGCAACGTGGCGATCGCTCCCAGTCCATCATGCAGCCTGTGCTTCGCTCAGTGGTTTCGCCGCGCGCACATGACGATTCGTTGCAGTCAATACCGCCATCACCAGCATCACCAGGCCCATGCTTACAATCGCTGTGACGGCACCGATGCTATCTGGTTTCCAGCTATTGAGCCAGGCAGCATCGCCGAAGAACCCATGGGCCAACTTGTCTGATTGATCGAGCAGGAAACCAGTAATGAAGACCCCCAGCGGTTGAAAGCCAAATGCCAGCAGTCGAAAGACACTATTGACGCGCCCCTGCAATACATCGGGAATCAAGGCAATGCGATAGCTGAACTGCACGATGTTATAGATCGGCCCAACGATGAAAATCACCGCCACGATACCTCCCAGCACGGCGGCATTTGGCGCGATGGCGATGAAGGGCCAGGCCAGCGCCTGTACCCAGACCGTAACGATAATGACGCGAGCAAAGGTGTAGCGCTTCTGGATAAACCCGCCGATCAGGGCCCCGACCAGGCCACCGATACTGCCTACAGAGATGATCAAGCCGGTAATGAAAGGCGAGGCGCCCTGCAATTGCGTCAATTTGATGATGATCAGTGGCATCCCACCGCCAACGAAATTCAGCATCCCCGTGAGAAAGGCCATATAGCGGATCAGCGGCCGACTCCAGAGCCAGCGGATGCCCTCGCCAATCTCGCGCCAGATGTTGCGATCACGTCCCGCTGTTCTGTCCCCCTGGAAGGGCGTGCGAATGAAGCCCAATGAACTCACCGAGACGAGATAGGAAACCGCGTCACCCACAAATGGAAGCATGCGGTTGATAGTATAGAGGACGCCACCCAGCGCGGGAGCGACCAAAAAAGCCAGACCAAAGGTCGCCTGGTTCTGCCCAGTTGCGGCGGGCAACTGCTCTTTCGTCACGACACGCGACAACGCTGCCACTTCGGCGAGATCGAAGAGCACAAAAAGGATTCCCTGCAAGAAAGCGACGATATCGATCTGCCAGATCGTCAGGACATGGAATATCAGTGCCAGCGGAATGCTCGCAAGTAGGATTGCTCGTCCGCTATCGCAGAGCATCATGACTCGTTTGCGGTTCCACCGGTCAATCAACGCGCCGAACGGCAAGCTGAAGAGAATGTAGGGAATGGCTGCGAGCGCCCCAACGATCCCGGCTTGCGTGTAGGAACCAGTCAGATAGAGCACCAGAAAAGGAAAAGCAAAGCTAGAAACTCCGGTACCAATGGTCGAGACGAGTTGGCCGCTCCAGAGCAACAAGTAATCGCGATTGTGCCAGAGGGATCGCGGGGAAGTTGACGGGGAAGGGGGAAGTGATCCGGACTCAGTCTCAAGACCAGGCGGAGTCGATACTTCGAGGTCATCCATATGCATTTCCTTTCAACCGATCAGGTTGGGTCGTCAAGCAATGTTACCGGAAGCGCTGATTCTGTCTCTCCCCCCAGACTGGGTTGTACATACGCCGGCGCTGGAAAGAAGACAATGCCCAGACCATAGACCACCCCATCAGGGTCATCCGGCTCAGCGATGTAGTTGTCGATCAATGCGCTCACCTGGCGTGCTAACTCTGCGGCGCGTGAGCGACTGATGCGCGCGTGCGGGAAGCCAATATGCGCTGGCGGATCTTCTAGGGGGCGTCCCTCGCGTCTCCGATCCTCAGTTTGACGGCGCATATCGGTGATCGCATCGCTCAACTCCAGGCGGATGTTGTTGAGGATATCCAACGCGCCCGATGCATTGTCGCCCTCTTCGGGCGGATAGGCGTAGACGAAGAGACGGGCTGTCCGGGCGTAATATTTAGCGACGATCCCGCGCACCTGACGCCGAGCGACGATCTGCGCCAGGCCCGCCGCTTCCAGCACACCCAGATGATGTCCTGCCGTCCCTGGCGCGATCTGCAACCGCATCGCGATCTGTTTCGCCGTCGCTGGTTGATGACGAATGATCGCCAGAATCCGCGTCCGTGTCTGGTCATTCAACGCCTTAAATTGCTGGCGTGTGTTGACCACCAGTTGCGCGGGCAGATCTGGCATGGGCACTGGCACGCCTTCAGGCAGTATAGGAGGCACGGATCGCGCGTCACCTTGACTCACTGCTCCCATCGAAATTTCCTTTATACGGTATACGTAGTATGTTCGATATCTGTCGTACATACTACGTATACCGTATAATCTTCACCTTGTCAAGTGCGAGAGAATTTGACGGACACGTCGAGCATCGTGCATACTGAAGCCACTGTAGTCGTCTGCTCCGCGTTCGGCCAATGTTGAAAGAAGGATCTCCCTTGGCTACACATGATCAGGAATTCAAGCTTTTTCTCCTGCATCATGCCCATGAGTTGATTGCCAGCGAATTGGGACTGCAGGTCGAAGCGTGGGAGCCAGCGGAAAATGAACCTTCACCGTTGCCACGTGAGCGCCGCCTGGACCGCGTCTTTCTAGCACGAGACCAGCGTCTCTTCATTCACTATGAAGTTCAACACTCCACAGATCCCATGATGGCGCATCGCATGCTGGAGTATGGCGTACGCATGATGTACAGTCGCCGTGACCTGCGCGAATGGTACCCGGTGCTCTCCGTGATTCTCTGGCCAGTGCGAGTAAGCCGCATTCCTGATCCGCCGCTTCGGATCCCAGTCGTGGGGAATCTCGAGATCATCTGGCCATTCGTCAATATCAAGATCTTTGAATGGACCAAGGTCAAGTTAGAAAGTTCCTTCCCTGGCATCCTCATCCTGGCGCCATTGGTCCCGGCGGTGGAAGTTGCCGATCTGGAATCCTATGCGCAACGCTTGTATACTATCACTGATGGCGCAGAACGGGCTCAGGCAGGCGTCTTGTTCTTCACCTTTGTCGAGGAACGCTATCGCAAACTGCCCCAGTGGCCAGCGATCAAGGCGCAGGTCGCCCAGATGCTGCGAAAGGTAGGATATGGCATGGACATCATCGATCGAATGATTCTGGAGACGGATGTCGCGCAGGACGCGATTACTGCCGCAAAACAACAGGCTATGGCAGAGGGCGAGGCCAGGGGTGAGGCCAGGGGTGAGGCCAGGGGCGAGACCAGAGGTATGCGGCAAGCGAAAGCCGACGCAGTGCATGCACTCTGGGAACATCGATTCGGGCCAATGACAGCGGCCGAGATCACGGCGTTGCACCAGCAGGATATCGCAACCCTTGATCACCTCTTCGCTACACTCCTCGATTCCACCAGCACTGCTGAGCAGGCCCGCGTTGTCCTCGGACTTTGATTGCCCCACCACTATGTGAGATCGATGAGCTCGCATCTGCTGGAGATCTGCTGTTCATATGTTTGGACCTGCTGAAGAAAAAAGACCACACCCCGTCTTCTGTTTGCGCGAAGACGGGGTGTGGCGTGGACGCAAGATCAGACATCTATCTCGGAGAGTAACATACCGACAGATTCACTCTGCTCCGTACCAGGAGAGTAGGGTGTTGATGTCGTACTTTCTTCCCGCCACTCAATGAACCATTCGCCAATGGTCTCGCGATCGTCGCCAAGCGACCAGATCGCCTCTGTAGATCCCTGTTGTGTTTTTGTCAGCATCAGAAGTACTCCTCACAGCGACCCGGGCAGGTCGCCACACTATTCGACCGGCGCTGGCGCGATGGAACGAGGCGTCGCCGCCAGATCTGGCAGCACCGAACCGTCGTGACCCGGCAAGAGCTGAACCTGGGCCTGCGTCCTTACCGGCAGGCCCCACAGCGCGATGAAACCGAGCGCGGCATCGTGATTAAAGGTATCGCCGCGATCATAGGTCGCCAGCGCATGCTGGTAGAGCGAGTGGGGGGAACGCCGACCCACGATCGTGCAATGGCCCTGGGCTAACAGCACTCGCACTTCGCCGCTGACATAGCGTTGCGAACTGCGCATGAAACCCATGAGATCCGCATGCAGCGCGGAATACCACAATCCGTTATAGATCAGCCGGGCATACTCACCCGCGAGCATCTCTTTTACGCGCACCTGGTCACGGCTCAGTGTCAGACTCTCCAGCGCGCGGTGGGCGGCGATCAGGGTCATCCCCGCTGGCGCTTCATAGACCTCACGCGACTTGATGCCCACCAAACGGTTCTCAACATGGTCGATACGGCCAACGCCCTGTTCGCCCGCGAGCTGATTCAGACGCTGTACTAATTCGACAGGACCGAGTGTCTCGCCATCCAGCGCCACGGGGACGCCCTGATCAAAGGTGATCGAGACCTCGGTGGGAGCCAGCGGAGGATCGGGCATTACTGTCCATTCCCAGACATCGCGCGGCGGCGCGGCCCATGGATCTTCCAGAATTCCGCATTCAATGCTGCGGCCCCAGAGATTGACGTCCGTACTATATGGACTGGCAATCGTCGCGGCGACGGGGATATTATGTTGAGCAGCAAATTCGATCTCGGCATCACGCGTCATCTTCCATTCGCGCACTGGAGCGATGATCTTGAGCTCCGGCGCCAGCGCCATAATCGAGACATCGAAACGCACCTGATCATTGCCTTTGCCTGTGCAGCCGTGGGCAACGGTGGTCGCGCCTTCCTGACGCGCGACATCCACCAGCAATTTCGCGATGAGCGGACGCGCGAGCGCCGTCGCCAGCGGATATTCTCCTTCGTAGAGGGCGTTGGCTTGCAGCGCCGGCCAGACAAAATAATCGAGAAAATCACGCCGCGCGTCGACAGTCAACGCTTTCTTGGCACCAATACGTAGCGCTTTAGCAGCGATGGCGTCGATATCACGTTCGTTGCCGATGTCAATGGTCAGGGTGATGACCTCCAGGCCATATGTCTCTTGCAGCCAACGAATGGCAACGGAGGTATCGAGTCCGCCCGAATAGGCGAGAATGACAGTCTCAGCCATGGTATTACAACTCCTCTATCTGTTGGGTATCTGAATACGCGAGGGGTTCGGCGGGAACTGCCCCCTCCATCGTAGAATTGCGCGCGGTTAACTGCGAAAGTGCGCGGGCGATATGGGCCGCGCGGGCATCCCACGTCGCCCGCGCGGCCGTGATACGCGCGGTCACGGTAGCAAGCTCGAGACGGCCGGGTCCGCCAACGACATCACGGGCCTGGAGCCGCACGACCAGATCACCGGGCGCTTCGGCGGAGGGATTGGCCGCCACCTGGCGATATGCATCGCGAAAGGGCACGCCCGCGCGCGCCAAATCATAGGCACGGTCAGTCGCGAAGAGGTCTGGGCTGCAGGCGGCGCGCAAACGATCGACATCGATCTCCAGGCCCAGAGCAAAAAGTGCCGCGACCTCCAGACTTTCTTGTGTCATATCGAGCGCGGTGATCAATGGGCCTTTCGTTTCCTGATAATCCATGTTATAGCCCGACGGGAGGCCAGCGAGTGTCGCCAGCACCTGTCCCTGCAGCGCAATCACCGTCTGCGCGCGCGCGCGGACGAGTTCCAGCGCGCTGAGATTGCGCTTCTGCGGCATCATACTGCTGCCATCAGTGAGCGTTGCTGGCGCGCGCATGAATGCAAATTCCTGCGTGGTCGCCAGCAAGACATCCTGCGCGAATTTGCTGAGGTCCAGCATAACCAGCGCCAGCGCCTGGATGACCAGCGCTTCGCCCTTGCCCCGCGCATTGGCCGCCGTCAGCACATTATGGTGAACGGCGGCAAAGCCCAACAATTCGGCGACATAAGGGCGGTCCAGCGGGAGCGGGACGCCAAACGCTGCCCCAGAGCCCAGCGGTGACTGATCATTGAAGGCATAGGCGCTCGTGAGTGGCCCGAGATCATCCAGCAATGCTTCGGCGTGAGCACTGGCCCACAGGCCAACGGAAGAGAGCATCGCGCGTTGCATATGCGTATACCCCGGCATCGGCGTCCATTCGTGGCGCATGGCCAGGTCGAGCATGGCCTCAGATGTTGCCAGCAAGGTCCGCGCGGTCGCGATCAAGGCTTCGCGGGCAAAGAGCCGCAGATCGAGCAGCACCTGATCGTTGCGCGATCTTCCAGTATGCAGCATTTTGCCAGCGTCGCCACAGAGCGCCACCAGACGACCTTCGACCGCGGTATGAATATCTTCTTCTTCAGGCGCCGGTGCGAAGCTCCCCGCTTCGACCTCGGCCAAAATCGCCTTCAGGCCCGTGTCGATCGCCACCCAATCTGCATCTGTGAGCAGACCAACACGGCGTAACATGCGAGCGTGCGCCAGCGATCCCCAGCAATCATGCCGGGCAATGCGCGCATCCAGGTCGGCATTGCGCGCCGCACCATAATGCTCAATTCGGGGATCCAGGTCATAGCCCTTCGCCCAGAGTTTGGTGGCCATACCACAGATCCATCCCTTCAGGTTGCCAGCGGTGTGCCAGACGTCACAAGGTGAGGCGTCGCGGCGCACGGCGGCGAGTACAATGCGTAATGCTCATTTCAGGGTGTTGAGGGAACGCGCGACGCGTTCGACCTCATTTATTCCGCCGTCCTCAGGCTGTAAGGACGGCGAGCGACTCAGCAGGGACGAGGAGGGTGCGCAAAATCGCTTTCTGCACATGCAATCGGTTTTCCGCCTCACGCACGACGCGACTGTGGGAACCATCAAGCACCTCATCAGTAATCTCCTCGCCACGATGCGCGGGGAGGGGGTGCAAAACGATGGAATCAGGAGCGGCATTATGCACCAGGGCGGCATTCACCTGATAGGCCGCGAAGATTGCCCGCCGCTGCTCGGCTTCGGCTTCTTGCCCCATGCTCGTCCAGACATCCGTATAAATGGCATCGACGCCCCGTACGGCATCAAAAGGATCGTGCAGCAACGTGATGCTGCCGCCCGTCAACATGGCATCGCGTTGCGCGCGCGCGACCACCATGGGGTCCGGACCATACCCTGGGGGGGTCGCGATCCGCACATGCATCCCCATTTTCAAGGCCGCCTGCAGCAAAGAATGCGCGCAGTTATTGCCATCGCCGACATATGCCAGCGTGCGACCAGCTACATCGCCAAATTCTTCGGCGATCGTGAAGACATCGGTTAACCCCTGGCAGGGATGGTGGGCATCCGTCAAGCCATTGATGACAGGGACCTGAGATTGGCTGGCGAATTCTTCGAGGATGCTATGGCTGAAGGTGCGGATCACCACCGCATGCACATAGGTGCTGAGGACGCGTGCCACATCCCCAACCGACTCACGTTTCCCCAGACCGACTTCCTGTGGCGAGAGATACAGACTCTGCGCCCCAAGTTCCAGGGCCGCCACCTCGAAGCTGACGCGGGTGCGCAGCGACGGTTTTTCGAAAAGCAACGCGATGGTCTGTCCAGCCAGCGGTGCGGTCGAACGCGAAGAGGTACCGCGCTGACGCTTCATCGTCTGGGCTTGTGACAATAACGAGGACACGTCACCCGTGGTCAGTGTTTCCAGTGAGAGCAAATGGTGCAACATCGTTGGTTTCCTTTCAAACGGACAAAAAAATACTCGTCCCTTCTCCGCTTGGAGAAAGGGACGAGAGCGATCATCCGATTGTGCGGAAGACTCCCGTGGTGCCACCCTTGTTGTCACGCGCCAACGCCTCCATCGCGTCGGCCCTCAGAGACGCTCGGCACAGCACTGTGCAACGTTCTCGTGACCCCTCTTAGCTTTGACTGGCGCGGGTGCCACCCGTTGACCCTACTTGCGCTCGCGATTCGCGCTTTCTTCGGGTCTCCGCTCCCAGGCGCGTTCACCGTGGTCTCGCCATGTCGGACTCACACTGTCTCCGACTCGCTGCAGGCGACGCTCCGGCTACTATTCCTGTTCGTCACGGGCCAAGAATATAGGAAATGAAGTTATCGTAATGTGAAGCATACCTTGTGTGAGATGATTTGTCAAGATCCCCGCGCCACAATTGCAAAAATTGGTTGAGTTTGCTCAAACCTGGCCGGTCTCGCCTGGTTTATCCGGCATCCTGGCAGGCTCTGAGAAGCAAAAAAACATGTGGATGCGAAGATTTGGGGAGCGATCGTGAAATAACCGACGTATTTCTCTTGACAAGGTCATCTTTCCCCAGGTTTTCAGGCTTGACCACGGTTTCTTGCCACGCGGACGCCACCTGCTCCTTGACTTGATGGGAGAAGTTGGCTATACTCCTTCTGACGTGTTACAGAAAACAGCGGCCTTCTCGGACGCGAGAAATTCCTTGCGCGAATTTTTCGTCCTTCATCTGTGGAATTGCCAGAACGGGTCATAAACCTGCGATAGTGATACGCACAGGGTCGCGACGAGGTCCGAGCTCAGCGAATAACGGAGGCATACATCATGGATTTGAGTGTTGAGGGCAATTCAACACGCATTCCGCCTGGATCGCATATCTGTCAACTCTATAACAAAATTGAAGAGACCAAGAGTGTCGCGGCTCGGCTTCTCTATGTCGGCTTGACTTCTTCGGAACGTTGTCTCTTCGTTGGTTCACCATCTTCTTGCCAGGATATTGAAGAGGCACTTGAGAAGTTAGGGGCGGATGTCGCGGAAGCCAAAGAACGCGACCAGTTACGCTTGACGTCCGATCGTGAACCTTTTTTGATTGGCAAGCGCTTCGATCCATACCATCTTCTCTCCACCCATAACACCTTCATCGCCCAGGCGCATCGGGATGGCTGGCATGGCGTGCGCATCTCGATCGACATGACGTGGCTCACTCGCGATGTCGCCACCCCAGAGCAGATATTGAAGTACGAAGCCGCTTCGGACGCCGTCTTCACCTTCCAAAACGCGCCAATTATCGCGCTCATGCTCTATGATTATTCCAAACTTCCCGGTGCGTTGGTCGTTGAGCTCTTGAAGCTCCATCCGATCGCTGTCGTCGGCAAATATATCAAACGCAACCCGTATTACCTCAACTCGGAGCAATATCTGCTCAAGATCCTGCGCGCTAATCGCGAGCGGACGCCGAATAATGATGGGCAGGATGGGTTGCAGCGTCGTCGCGGCTGAGTACACCGGACACAATCTCTCAACACGCGACCCACGAGGGCGATAGGATATTCCCTATCGCCTTTTTGATCCAGTATCGCTGAGGCGTTATCTTTTCACGCGTCGCGGAGCCGCACGCGGAGTCTTGACGGCAGTTGGAGCTTGCGAAGCTACTGCTTTGACCGGCTTTGGCCGCGCAGCGGAAGCAGGACGATGTTGGCGGTGTTCACGAGCCTGTCTGGCCGCCTCGGCCACACGTTGCGCTTGCAAGCGCAAGGCCGCTGCTTCAGCGCGTCGATGATTCCAGATCAATAAGAGCAGGATCCCCACCGCCGCTGCCACAACCAGCACGATACTGACGACACCTAAACGTTTCGATAGTTGCTCATATGATCTGCCGACGAGCGACCCTGTGACTGTCCAGCCCCCAATCCAGAGCAGCGATCCGGCAGCCGTCGCCCCCAGAAAGATCGGCTGGGGCATGCGTGCCGCACCAGCGGGATAGCTGATGAAACTGCGCACGACCGGCACCAACCGCCCGAAAAACACCCCCCACGCACCGCTCCGCCGCACACGTTCTTCGGTGGCGAGAACTGCTGCCCGCGTCGGCCGCAGATAATATAGCCACCCGACCATCCGGTTGAACCAGCCAGTCTGGCGACTGTCGCCCGCTTTTTCGGATGGCTGTGGGACTTGCTCAGGACGTGCTAACCGTTCCAGATCGAAGACATGGCCGAGGAGATAAGCACAATATGACGCGGATACTTTACCGACCAATGCGATGATGATTACCAGGACCAGCTGGAGCTTCCCCGTCGTCGTCAGATAGCCCGCTAATAAGAGCAGTGGTTCATCAGAGATCGGAAAGCCTGTGCTTTCTATAAAGAGCCAGGCAAAAATGAAAAGATAGAAGCCTGCCGGGGGAAGATGAGCACCCCATTGGTAAAATTGCTGAAAGAGATTCACTGGGAGACGCCTCCTCGCAGACTCGCCCTGGACACCGCGCCGCGACCTAGACACCGAGTCTATGGCGATAGTAGCGCATGTGAGACACAAAGACAACGGGTAACATGACCGATCTATCAAAGATTTCCCGACAGAGATCCCAGAAAGGATGGGGCCTATTGGCTTGCATTTCGCATGAGCGCCTCATACAATGAGAAAGTAGAACGCTCCACAGTATCCCTGTGGCCAGCGAATGAGCAGACTTCGGCAGAAAGTGAGCGTTCCAGCATGCAGTCGGTGCAACCGCTTAAGCCGATTATTTCGGCGGGCCTGTCCTTCGTTGCCCTCGCCCTATTGGTCTTCATCAATGGTGATCCGAACTCGTTCCTGGTGTCAGGATTGCAATACACACCGGCCCAGGCTGATGCGTTTAAATGGACCCTGGTGATCGTTGTCGGTATTTTTTGGCTGCTCGTCCAGGTCTTCCTGGAAGCACCCGCTGAATCCTCACGGCTCTCGCTCGCTTTGACGGGCTCGATCTTGTGGCTGGGTTTGATGCTGTTCTTCCACTTCTCGGATCCCTCGTATGGTGGGACGGTGGCGTTCTTCGCGTTGGTGGGTGGGTTGCTGGTCGTCATCTCCTGGACCCACTATCTCGCGGATGAGTTTTAGCCAGATCACGTGTGCCATCTCGCCGAGCGTGCAGAATCATCTGCACGCTCGTTTTTTTGTAGCGAACACAAATCGAGAGCTCAAGCGTTAGGTCGCAAGATCACCTTGCCCGCCACCCCTCGATCCAGGATCATTCGCAAGGCCTGTCCAGCCTGTTCGAGCGGATACGTCGCACTGATATGCGGGTGGAGCTTACCCGCCGCCACCCAGGCGAGCAGTTCGCGTACATGCTGGCTTTGTCCGGCGGGATCACGCCGCATAAAGCCTCCCAGAAAGACGCCGACGATCGCGCAGCCTTTCAGCAACACCAGGTTCATTGGAATGCGCGGAATCTCCCCAGCGGCAAACCCAATCACCAGATAGCGTCCATCCCAGGCCATACTGCGCAACGCTTGTTCCGTCAAGGCGCCCCCAACCGGATCGTAGACGACGTCCACGCCCGCGTTCCCCACAATGGTTTTCAGACGATCGCGCAGATCTTCCGTGGCATAGTTGATGGTCGCATCCGCACCCGCCGCGCGGCAGACCGCGAGCTTCTCATCGCTCGCGGCGGCAGCGATGACGCGCGCGCCCATCAGTTTGGCGATCTGGACGGCGGCCAGACCGACGCCGCCAGCGGCGCCCAGGACCAATATCGTTTCATCAGAGCGCAGATGTGCTCGATCGCGCAAAGCATGCAGCGAGGTGCCATGCGTCATCAACACCGCCGCGCCTTCAGCGAAATCCACTTGATCGGGGAGCGCGACGGTCGCTGTGACATCACAGACGACGACCTCAGCGAAGCCACCAACACCTACAAAAGCCGCCACCCGATCACCCGGCGCAAACTCCGTCACCTCAGGACCTATCGCTGTCACGATACCGGCGATATCGCTCCCCGGTGTGAAAGGCATCGGAGGTTGAAATTGATATTTGCCCTCAATGATCAGGGTATCGGGAAAATTCACATCACAAGCTTTGACGGCAATCGCTACCTGGCCTGGCCCGGGAATAGGCGCGGGCACATCGGCTACTACCAATTGTTCAGGGGGACCGTAGGCTTGACAGAGAACTGCTCGCATTGGCGTGCTCCTCCACCTCACGCCAGGGGAGCACCATTGCTCGCCTGGCTCACATTGTCCTATGCTGCTTTATACCAGAGAAGGTGGTTTCATCACCGTGTTCTGGCGTTTCGGGCCTGTTGAGCCATACATACCCCGCATGACCGACCCCATCAAGCGCACCGCGCCAGGCCGCGGAAAGAGCCGCCCCAACAGCGCCGCGCTGATGCGATTGCCCAAACCAGGAATGATACCGGGTCCATGACCTAATGCCTTGAGCGCAGCTTCGGCCACCTGGGATGGCAGCATTCCGCCGCGTCCCTCACTGCTGGAGGAATCTTCCTGGCGCGAATTGAGGTAGTTTGGAGTACGGACCACACCCGCCCGACAGGCCAGCACATCCACCTGGCGGGAGCGCAATTCCTCCCAGAGACCCTCAGCCAATACCATATTGTATGCTTTGGTCGCGGCATAATTCGCGATCAACGCGGAACCCATCGTCGCACTGAGCGACGACATCAGGATGATTCCTCCACGGCCACGCGTCGCCATGCGTTGCCCAAAATGGTAGGCCAGGGTCAATGGGGCCCGCACATTGACGGCGATCTCCGTCACGTGGGTTGCGAGCGGCGTCGCCAGGAATGGCCCAATCGCCGAGAGGGCCGCGTTATAGACCAGTAATCCAATCTCGAGATCGTCCGTCGCTGTCGCGATGTTCGTGAGAAGATCATCGTGCGCGAGGTCCATCGCGACCACCCGCACCTCGACCCCATGGGCCGCGCGGAGTTCGTCCGCCACTTTGGTCAACCGATCCTCACGGCGCGCCAGCAAAACCAGATGCACCCCACGGGCTGCTATCGACGCCGCAAACGCCGCCCCCAGACCTTCCGAAGCGCCCGCGACCACTGCCCAGGGACCATAGCGGTCCCGCCATTGTTGCGATTGAGCACCCGCCATGTTGATTTTTGCTCCTCTGCGCGGCGAGCTGCCGCGATTTCACCTGGTGATGGCAGGGATCATTCTCTCGCGGGATCGCCACCACCGAGCCTGCCCCTCTGCATTATGCCGCCAGATCGCGCTCCCTTTCAAGCGGGTATCTTCAAGCTTTCGCGTGGAATGCCGATAGCTCATCTGAGAAGGAGGGCTTCCACGCCATGAGTCAAACCACAACCCAGACACCTGCGGTGCATAATTCCGCACTTGCCGGTGATGATGAACAAGTTGTCGTCTTTGCGGTTGCCAACGAGCACTATGCCGTGAACATCGCACGCGTCCATGAAATCATTCGGCTCCAGCAGATCACGGTCATCCCAGGGGCGCCAGCCTGCGTTGAAGGGGTCATCAATCTGCGTGGCAAGGTCATCCCCGTGCTGGACCTGCGGAAGCGCTTCCGCCTGCATGCCGAGGAACACACCCGTTCCAGTCGGATCGTCGTTGTTGAAGTCGGTGGCCAGACAATTGGACTGATCGTCGATGGCGTCTCTGAAGTGCTGCGCATTCAGATGGACAGCATTGAACCACCCTCGCCGCTGGTGACGGGCATTGACAGTCGCTATCTACGCGGCATAGCCAAACTGGATGGGCGTCTCATCGTCTTGCTTGACCTCGATCAGGTGTTGACAGATGCAGAACAACAGCAACTCGAAGCCGCAGAACTCTGAACTTACCGGGATCTCCACGCGCCAGTGACGGGAATCCGGATGGCCGACCGACCCGATGCCAGCGCTGGCGCTGGGTCGGCCGACGACGCCGGACCACGCGGGATCAGCGCCCGCCGCCAAGCACACCCCACGCAGGAAGGGCATGACTATGAAAGGACAGCCACTCACCTTCGACGCCACTCCCGAAGAACTTGTGCTCTTCATGAGTGAAGGCGAAGAACAGTTAGAATTACTCGCTCAAGATATCATCCGCATGGAGCAGGAAGGTGATGGCAACACTGAACTCCTGCAAGAGATCTTTCGCGCCGCCCATACCTTGAAAGGGTCATCCGGCGCAATCGGCCACCAACGTATGGCCCGTCTGACCCATGCCGCCGAGAGCGTCCTGGATCAAGTGCGCCACCATCAATTACCTGTGTCTACAATCCTGGTCGATCTCCTATTGAAAAGTCTGGATGCATTACGACAACTCTTGGATGAAGTGACCGCGGGGATAGAGAGCGGTGTCGCAATTGAAGATCTCAGCGCGGCCCTGATCGCCCTGGCGAATGGACAACAACCGGCACCGGACCTTCCGGCGGCACCGGACCTTCCGGCGAGTCTGGAAAATCCGGCAGCCGCGGCGATAGCCGTGCCAGTCGCTGAGCCACCGCCAGCGGAAGTCGTGCCGCCGCGTTCCCAATTTGTCTCGCCTGCCGATTTTATGCGTGAATTGCAAGTCTGGCGTATTGAATGCGCCATCGATCCGCAATTTCCTCTGCCATCCGCACGCGCTCTGCAGATTGTGTTGGCCAGCGAATCCCTTGGCGCAGTAGCGCAATCCTCCCCGGCGCGCGCCGCGATCGAAGCTGGCGAAGTTACTATGGGGACGCCGGTCATCGTCTGGCTGGCACTGGCTGAGGGCATCACGAATGAGCGCATCCGCGAGCGGCTCGAACGCATCCCCGATGTGCAGGTCACGGCGATTGTTCCGCCCGAAGCCACGGAGTCGGCAACCGGCTACCAGGGAGTTCAGGACCTGTCTGTTTCGACCGGAAGGTCCGGTGCCGCCGGAAGGTCCGGTGCCGCCGAGGAAGCTGCTCTGATCTTGACGTTGCGGGCGCAAATTGCCGCCGATTGCGTGCTCCCGGCACCGCGCGCCTTGCAAGTGGTGCTGGCATGCAGTCAGATCGGCGAAGTGTTGACGAGCGATCCATCTGACGCGGTGATTGAGGATGGGAAGGTCATGGCGGGCAGCGTGGTCACGGTGACCTTCCGGGCCAGTGATCCCGCCGCAGCCAATGAAGACCGGCTGCGCGCAATCTGCGCGAAGATCTCCGAGGTCACCGTCATCGATGTGACACTAAGCACGCCTGACCTTGATCTTGCCGATGCAGTGGCAACGGGAGAGTCGATCCGCACGGCGCCCGCAATCGTACCTGCGGCACCACGCGCGGCAGATTCCGTACCAGCCCCGCGCGCTGCTCCGCCGGAAGGCGGCAGGTCCGCTGCCAGTCCGGTGCCGGGAGTGTTGTCACCGCCACCCGAGACGACAGTCAGGCCTGCCGTGGCGGAGAACAATGTAAGCCCTGGTGTCACCCACCCAGAGAATGAGCAGACGCGTACCGCGACACCGGTGCAAGCACCGCGAATGGTGCGCATCGATGTCGAGCGGTTGGATGCACTGATGAACCTGATCGGCGAATTAGTCATCGGTCGCACACGCCTCTCGCGCATTGGGGCAAATCTCGTTGGCCACACCGACGACTTGCAGCTGATGGAAGATTTGACTGAGACAAGTCGCCACATCGCCCGCATCAGCGACGATCTGCAAGATCAGGTGATGCGATCGCGCATGTTGCCTATCGAATCAGTCTTCAGTAAGTTTCCGCGTCTCGTGCGCGACCTGGCACAACGGGTCAATAAGAAGGTCGAGTTCATCGTCGAGGGCAAAGACACCGAGTTGGATCGCAGTGTCGCCGAACAGATCAGTGATCCAATCATCCACTTGTTGCGCAATGCCATTGACCATGGATTAGAGACGCCAGAAGAGCGGCGCGCCGCAGGCAAGAGCGAGGTTGGCCAGGTGCGGCTCTCTGCGCGGCATGAGGAAAACCAGATCGTCATCGATGTCGATGATGATGGGCGCGGCATCATCCCCGAACGCATCAAGGCTAAAGCGGTAGCCAAGGGGTTGCTCACCGCGGATGCGGCATCACGGATCTCCGATCGCGAAGCGGTGGAGATGATCTTTGCCCCTGGTTTCTCCACGGCCGAACAGGTCAGTGACATCTCAGGGCGCGGCGTCGGCATGGACATCGTCCGTACCAACGTTGAACGATTGAACGGCAGCATCGCTGTCGAGACAGAGCCGGGGCAAGGGTCACGCTTCACGATCCGGCTGCCATTGACTCTGGCCATTATCCGCGCACTCTTGGTCTCGGTAGCTGGCCAGACCTACGCCATTCCCCTCACTTCGGTAGTGGAGGCGCTACGCATTCAGCAAGAAGATCTGCGTTCCGTAAATCATCACCTTGCCATCGAATTACGCGGCCAGGTATTACCTTTGATGCGTCTCGCGGACATATTCAAGCAGTCGCATAATGCCGCTACCACGACCGCTATGACGCGCCAATTCGTCGTAGCGATTCGCTGGGGAGATCGCCGGTGTGGATTGATCGTCGAGTCATTGATTGGCGAACAAGAGATCGTCATCAAACCGCTCGGCAAGTTGTTCCGCAATGTGCGCGGCATCTCGGGCGGCGCCGTGCTGGGCGATGGGCAAGTCGCGCCGATTCTGGACGTAGCGGCACTGATCAAATATGTCATTGCCAACGAACGTACGAGCGGCGAGTACGAGCTGAACCTGGAGACCGCCGCCAAAGGAGCGCGGGTATGACCTCGCGAACATTGCCGGATTCTGACCAGGGGGATGGATTAGGTCCGACCCTGACGTTGCGCCAGGCACGCCAGCTCGAACTGGTCCATCGGGCCGTCACCATGGGCATGGCGCGCGCCGCCGAACAACTCTCGCTGTTTGTGGGATGCCCCCTCACGATCGAAGCGCCACGACTTGGGCTCTGCCCAATTGACGAATTGGTGGAAAGTACGCTGGGATCAGCCTTTGACCTGGTGGACTGGAGTGCCGCCGAAGCAGTGGTGACGGGGATCTATGTGGGGGTAGATGGGGATGTCAGTGGTCATTGCATCCTGATTCTCTCACCTGCTGATGCGCGCGCGCTGGCCACTCGGATGATCGCTGATCTGGCGGCACCGGACCTTCCGGCGGCACCGGGCCTCCCGGCCACTTCCGGCAATGGCGCGGGCAAAGCGAGCACGGCACAGGACGAAGCATTGATCCTCTCCGCGCTGGGTGAAGTCGGCAACATCACAGTGTCATCGTTGTTGAATGCACTGGCTGATGCCACACATTTACGGATTGCGTCGACCTGCCCGGCGGTGGTGACCGATATGGCCGGCGCCATCCTTGAATGGCCAGTGTTAGATCTGGCGCAAAGTGCGGACCAAGCCCTCTATATTGAGACCAGGATCACCATCGGATCGTTTGCCACCAGCGGATCGCTCGCATTGATTCCACGGACCGAAGGCCTGGCTCGCTTGATCGCAGCACTTGAAGGACAAAAAGGAGGGAGAAGGTGATCATCCCACCGGCACCGGACCTTCCGGCAGCCAACGCGGTCCAGACGGTGGCGATTGGCATCGGCCAATATGCGGTCACCCGCGAACTTGATACGCATCTGATCACCTATGGCCTGGGATCGTGCATTGGGGTCGCAGCCTGGGATCCGCAGACGCGCATCGGCGGAATGTTACATATCCTGCTGCCTGAACCACCAACCAATAGCGCCAATCCTTCCAAGGATGCAGGCGCAATCTCGCCAGCGCGTTTCGCGATGACAGGTGTGCCATTGCTGATTCAGCAATTGGCAAAAGCGGGAGCAGCAACAGAACGGTTGCGCGTCGTTGCCGCTGGTGGCGCACGAATGCTTGGTGTGCTTTCCAATACGAATAGTGTCATTGGTAGTATTGGTGAACGCAATGCGGCGATAGTCGTTGCGCAACTACAAGCACAAGGCATTCGCTTGATCGCCCAGGAATTTGGCGGCACACAGGGGCGCACCCTCGGTCTTGAAATCGCGACCGGTGCATTCTGGATCCGCATTGCAGGTGCGCAACCAGTCTCCATTCGGTAAAGTGAGCGGGCCGACAGCCTTCTGGCAGTGATTGACGACAAATAACTTCAGAGAGCGGACGGGAGAGAACGATCATGGCAAAGGTCTTACTGGTCGACGACGCGGCATTCATGCGGATGCGATGCGCGAAAGTGTTGACAAAAATGGGTCACTCAGTGATCGAAGCAGAAAATGGTCTGCAGGCACTGGACACCTACGATCGCGAAAAACCTGACATCGTGCTACTGGACATTACGATGCCCGAGATGGACGGATTGGAAGCGCTTAAACATATCAAACAACGCGATCCCTCCTCCAAGGTCGCCATGGTGTCCGCCATGGGTCAGCAATCGATGGTGCTGGAGGCGATCAAATCGGGGGCAGCGGACTTCGTCCTCAAACCCTTTGATGAGGATCGTCTCATCGCCGCCATCACGAAACTGCTATCCTGAAGGAAGGGCACAGTCATGTCACAGGATTCATGGCGAGGGTCCGGTGCCGCCGGAGGGTCCGGTGCCGCCGGAGGGTCCGGTGCCGCCGGAAGGTTCGGTACCGCCGGAAGGTTCGGTACCGCCGGAAGGACAGGTGCCAGTGACGCTGGCGCATCCTGGCGTAAGAGCGGGTCAGATGGCGGTGCGGCGCCGAAATGGTCGGCAGTGGGAAAAAGCGCGGAATCCCAGGTCCGCGTCCTCATCGTCGACGATAGCGCCTTCATGCGGCATATCATCACGCGGGAACTCTCGACCGATGCGCGCATCTTGATTGTGGGTGCGGCGCGCAACGGCGTCGAAGCTATCGCGATGGCGCGTGACCTGCGGCCAGATGTCATTACCCTGGATATCGAGATGCCGCAGCTCGATGGCCTTGGCGCCTTACCGCGTATTTTAGAAGTTTGTAGCGCTCGCGTCATCATGCTGAGCAGCAATGAAGGGGTTGGCCAGAACAACACCGTGCGGGCGTTGGAACTGGGCGCGGTCGACTTCATCCTGAAGCCAACCGGGTCAATCTCGCCAAATATTACCAGCATCCGCGAGATGTTGCTGCGGGCGGTCCATAGTGCGGCGGCGGCTAAAGTACGCCGCACACCCATGGCAACGGGGAGACCGAGCGCTTCATCCAACGACCCTGGCCGGAGCCCCGTCACCCCAACACGAACGCCGCGTCCTGGCGGAAACGAGAACACCTCCACATCATCCGGTGGTCTCGCGGCTCGACGCATTGTCATTATTGGGAGCTCTACGGGCGGTCCGCAGGCATTGACTTCAGTCGTCCCCAATCTGCCTGCCAACCTGGACGTCGGGTTCGTCATCGTCCAACATATGCCTCCAGGTTTTACTACCTCGCTGGCAGCGCGTTTGAACGACCTCTCGACGCTCGCAGTCCGCGAGGCTCGTGAGGGCGATCAGCTCCTGACGGGGTTGGCCTTGCTCGCGCCAGGCGATTATCACCTGCGCATCGTCGCCGACGGAGCTGGTTTCCGCGTGAAGCTGGACCAGGGTCCACGCGTCCACGGCGTCCGTCCCGCCGTAGATCTCGCGCTCACTTCGGCGACCGAGGTGGCCCCAGGACGTGTGCATTGCGCCATCCTCACCGGGATGGGCCACGACGGCACGGCGGGCGCAGCCAGCGTTCATGACACCAATGGCTGGGTCATCGCACAGAATGAGGCTTCGTGCGTCATCTATGGCATGCCGCGCAGCGTCGTGGAAGCTGGACTGGCGACCGAGATTGTCGCCCTTGAAGATATCGCGACAACCATCACGGCACGGCTCGCCACCACATCATCTGCGACAGTTCGCTGGAGGACCGCATGAAACCGTTTCCCAAGCAAGATTTTACGCATTCTGGTGTGCCGAGTCGCGCTGCACAGACTGGCGAAGACGCGGGCTATGGGCAATTGCGACGCCGTGTGCTGGACCTCACGGGGATCGATCTGGATTGTTACAAACGCCAGCAGATGTTGCGACGCCTGGACGCCATCCTTTCGCGTTGCCACCTGAGCGATCTGGGTCAGCTGGCAAATGAGTTGAAGCCCGGCTCGCCGATCCTGCGCGAATTCATGGAGCGCTTCACCATCAATGTCTCGGAATGTTTCCGCGACCGGCCGCGCTTCGACCAACTCGCCCATGAGATCTTGCCGACGATCCTGCAGCGCAATCCCGCGCCGCGCATCTGGAGCGCCGGATGTTCATATGGCGCCGAGCCATATTCGCTGGCGATCTTGCTGAAGGAAGCTCACGCGACGCGCGCCACCATCCTGGCGACGGATATTGATCCAAAGATCCTGGAAACAGCCCGCGCCGGCGCCAGCTTCACGGCGAATGATTTCAAGAACATGTCGCGGGATCTCGTACAGCGCTATTTTCAACCACAGGCAGATGGCACTTTCCGCATCAACGACCAGGCCAAGACGATGGTGAGCTTTAAGCAACATAATCTGCTCACCGAGGCGCCTGGCCGCGATTTCGATCTGATTCTGTGCCGCAATGTAACGATTTATTTTACCGAGGAAGCCAAAGATCAGGTGACGACCATGCTCGCCAACGCCCTGCGTCCGGGTGGCGTACTCTTCATTGGTGAGACAGAGTCGCTCCACCGGCCGACGCGTTTCGGCCTGAACATGCGCTCAACCTCGTTCTATGAGCGTGCCGCCTGAGGGATTTTTGGGACAACAAGAGATGCCGTCGTCCGAGACGACGGCATCTCTTGTTGCAGCGCTCACCTGTAGAGAATCATTCGCCGGGGTAGCGCAGCGACCAACCCGCGCGGATCGCGTCCATATTGCGCATGATCGCCAGGCTGGCGCTATGGGGGAGGATCGGGCTTTCGTTGAGCCCCGCGCGGAGGCAGCGCATCACCTCGGCAGCCTCATAGTTGTAACCATTGCCGATGATTGGCATCTCGACGATTTCGTCGGGCTGGCCAGATCGGGTGATCGTCAGGCTGGTGCCACGCAGCCAGTTGGTGAGACGGATGTAGCCCTGCGTGCCGCGGATCAGCACTTCCTGCGGCGCGGCGATACGCGTCGATGTGGTGAGCACAGCCAGCTGGCCAGCGCTATAGCGCTGGATGATGGCGGTCTGCTCATCAACACCGGTCGTGCCCATATACGAGAAACTGCTGATCTCCTCAGGCGCGCCGAGGATCATCGCCGCCATCGAGACGGGATAAATCCCCGCATCGAGCAGCGCACCGCCACCCAGTGCCGGATCGAAGAGCCGCCCATGAGGATCAAACTCGGCACGAAAGGAAAAGTCGGC
Organism: Ktedonobacteria bacterium; assembly: GCA_027459705.1. Taxonomy (GTDB): domain Bacteria; phylum Chloroflexota; class Ktedonobacteria; order Ktedonobacterales; family JACDGC01; genus DAIDHM01. The sequence continues at coordinate 21,065 of DAIDHM010000155.1, forward strand.
GTGGACGATGCGGACCTCGCCAACCACGCCCTGCGCAAGCAGTTCGCGGAGCCGCCCCATGATCGGCAAGAAGCGCGTCCACATCGCTTCCATCAGAAATACACTGTGCGTCTGAGCATAGTCGATCAGTGCCGCCAGCTGGGCGGCATTGATCGTGAACGGCTTCTCGCAAAGAACGGCCTTGCCAGCCTGAAGGCAGAGCAAGGTGTTTTCATAATGGTAAGGATGCGGAGTGGAGACATAGATCGCGTCCACTTCCGGATCGTTGGCCAGCTCGGCATACGAACCATATCGGCGCGGGATCTGAAACTGATCGCCAAAGGTAGTGGCGGCGGCGGCAGTGCGCGAGCCAACGGCCATCAATTCAGCATCATCCAGTACGCTCAGTCCAGTAGCGAAGGCTTTCGCGATAGCGCCGGTCCCCAGGATGCCCCAGCGAATCGGACGGTGAGTATGCTCAGTCATGCGAAAAGATCATCCTCCTCTGTAGTAGGAAACGGATGGTCCGTCACCAGCGGCAGGTTCGCCGCCGGTCCGGTGCTCAATGCGCACTCACTGTATGCGATTGGCGATTGGCATGTCAATGACAGATCGCTCTCATGACCTGGAATATGAGCAAGAATTTATGAGTACTCGCCACGTCCCTCGCCGCGCATCGCCCCATCCCCAGGCGCGATCGATGCGGTGACTGCGCCAGTGGGCGGAACTTGCCGATACTTACAAAGAGATGCGCCAGTGAGCGTGCGACGCGAGACCGCCGCGCCAGCACCCGCGCGCGATACGCAAGTCATCCGTGTCGTGATCAGAGCAAGCCAGGTTCACGATACCACTCCGCGCGCGAGGCGCAATAAAAGGAGATTGGCAGCATGAAGGTCGAGTTTATCAATCCATTTGTCAAGGCCGCAATCGACGTGCTGCGGGCCGAAGTAGGCTCGGATGTACAGCGCGGCAAGTTACGGTTGGAAAATAGCACGTCCAGCAGCCACGATGTGGCCGTGATGATCGGCCTGACCGGCAATGCCCAGGGCATCGTGCTCTATGGGATGTCGCTGGACACGGCCAAGAGCATCGTCAGCAAGATGATGGGCCAGGAAGTCGAAGAGTTCGACGCGCTGGCACAGAGCGGCATCGCCGAGATGGGCAATGTCATCACCGGGCTGGCCAGTCGAGGCCTCTCTGAGACTGGCTTCTTCTGCAATATCACGCCGCCAACACTGATCATCGGCCAGAACACCACAATTGGCACACTGGATATTCCCCGCATCGCGCTGCCGCTGGAGGCGGCGTGCGGGATCATTGAGATCCATCTGGCACTGCGCGAGGTTGTGCAGGCCGCGGCGTAAAAAGCGGAATATCGGCCAAGGGGAAGCACTGTAGTGCGAGCGGACGCGCTGGAAAGCGCCTGCCTAGTCGAGAATCCCCTGCCGTCCAGAGACGGGATGGGATCGTGCGGAGTCAAAGCGACCGGGGGGACCCGGCTGCTATGACTCCGCACAGCGATCCGTTCTCTGCACCTTATGAATTTATTCACAATAAACATCGTTTGTTTGTATGAACTGGCGAAGGAGAGATCCTGCTATGCTATAATACCGGACAAGACGCACGTTTCCGCCTCTTCGTGTACATCATCACTGCGGTCCGCCGCGCATATGGATAACAACATGCAGGCTTTTCCCCGTCGCATCGCCCTGCTGGGCAGCACCGGATCGATCGGACGCCAGACCCTGGACGTCGTCCGCGCCTTTCCCGATCATTTTCAGATCGTGGCGCTGGCCGCGCGCGATCAGGTTGATCTGCTGGCTGAGCAGGCGCGTGAGTTCGCGCCTACACTGGTCGCCAGCGACACCCCTGACCCCGCCCTCCGCGATCGGCTGCAGGCAGCGATCCCCACCGCGGTCTTTGGGTTGGCGGGGTTGACGGCTGTCGCGACCCATCCGGAAGCGGATGTCCTGGTCGCCGCGACCTCGGGATTGATTGGACTGCGCCCGACGCTAGCGGCGATTGCGGCGGGCAAGACCATCGCCATCGCCAATAAAGAGACCCTGGTGATGGCGGGACACCTGGTTATGCCCGCCGCCAGGGCGGCGGGGGTCGCGGTCGTGCCGATCGATAGCGAACACAGCGCCATCTGGCAATGCCTGCGCGGCGAGGAGATCAGCGCCGTCCGACGGCTGATCATCACCGCTTCAGGGGGGCCATTTCGCCGAACGGCACTGGCGACACTGGAACAAGTGACGGCGCGCGAAGCCCTGCGCCACCCCACCTGGGTCATGGGGCCAAAGATCACGATCGATTCGGCGACCCTGATGAACAAAGCGCTGGAAGTCATCGAGGCGCACTGGCTCTTCGATCTGCCCTATGATCAGATCGATGTCGTGGTACATCCGCAGAGCATCGTCCATTCGATGGTGCAATTCGTCGATGGATCGATCAAGATGCAGGCAAGCTTACCCACCATGCACCTGCCGATCCAGGAAGCGCTGGCGCATCCACTGCGGCTGGATGGCGCGGGCAAAGATCTGCTGCCGCCACTGGATTGGGCAACCGTTGGTAAGCTGGAGTTCGAAGATCTCGATCACGGCC
>DAIDHM010000174.1 GCA_027459705.1 Ktedonobacteria bacterium
ATGCACAATCTGGATCTCCCCTGGCGCACTGTCATCGAAGAAGATGTCGTCGAACTGCCGCGGACGATCGATCTGGAGAATCCGACCCTCAACCGCTACGAAGCGACGCAGCGCGTGGCGCGGACGATCTTCATGGGCTCGGCTCCCGTGGCGGGCGACCGCGTCCATGGCCTCAGCGACCAGCAGATCAAGCTTGGCGTGGCCCAGCCCGGCGAGGGGGTGGCGACCTTTGGCGACGCGCTGCGCCGCCTGGCCGATCGCTCCGCGCGCGTCTATAGCGAGAGCGACCGCGTCTGGTATTCCACCCAGACCAGCGTCCTGCGGCTGGCGCAAGACCGCGCTGCGCAATGTACCCCCGAGGTCGTGCTGGACGCATTGCGGAGCCATGTGCGGTCATTCGCGAGCGAGCGCGGCGAATTTCCGCGCGTCCAGATCTGCCCTCCAGGGAGTGCCGACATCCCCGACGAACGCGAAGTCCGGCTGATCGTGCTGGACCCCACCCAGGAACACGTGGCGCGGTCCACGGATACCCCGGCGCTGCGCGCGATCCGCGAAATTCAGGAACATCGCGGGAACAGTCCGCGTTACTACAAAAACATGCTGGTCTATCTGGCGGCGGACCGTGTCCAGCTCGCAAAACTGATGGAGGCCACGCGGCTTGCGCTGGCCTGGCAGTCGATTGTACGCGACCAGGAGACGCTGGATATGGGCGCGTACCAGCAGAGACTGGCCAAAGAGAAAGAGACTAAGGCCGCCGAAGCTGTACGGAGCCTCACCACCGAAACGTATCACTGGCTGATCGTCCCCAGCATGGAGGACGGCACCGCCGCGATCGAATATCAGGAGCTCAAGCTCAGTGGCGAAGATCCGATCGTCGTGCGCGCCAGCAAGAAGCTGCGCACGGATGGCGCGCTGGTCACTAACTTCGCCGGTAGCATCCTGCGGATGGAGTTGCAGCGCTACCTCTGGCGCAATGGCGACCATATCCTGATTCGCCAGCTCGTCGATGATTTCGCAACCTATCTCTACCTGCCCCGCCTCCGCACGCCGGAAGTTCTGCACGCCGCCATCAGCGATGGACTGAAAGCGTCATTGAGCTGGGAGGAAGATGGCTTCGCCTACGCCGATAGCTACGATGAGGCGGAGCGACGTTACCGGGGACTGCGCTTACCCGGTGAGCCCGGGCCGATCGCGTCAGACAACAGTGCGGTGCTGGTGCGGCCAGCGGCAGCGCTGGCTCAGCGCGCCGCGGAGGCCGCGCAAGAGGCGGCGGCTCGCCAGGCCCGCGAGGCGGCCCAGACCTATACGACCCTCACGGCGACCGACCTCCCGCACGCCGAGCCGCTGACCGACACCGCGGGGGGCGAGTCCCGCGCGCTACCGACGACCTCCCAACCCGGCGATGCGCGTCCAGCGCCCCGGCCCAAGCCACTCGAAGGACCAGCGATCTCGCGCTTGCGGCGCTTCCACGGCCACATCGACCTGAGCGCGCTGCGCATGGGCCGCGATGCCAGCGCGATCGCCGAAGCCATCATCGCGCAACTGCAACGCGTCCCCGGCGCGCAGATCACCATCTCGCTGGAGATCGCGGCGAATTTCCCCGATGGCGCCCCCGACCCCATCGTCCGCGCCGTGCTGGAGAATGCCCAGACGCTGAAATTCCGCGATGGGGATTATGGGTTCGAGGAGGAGTGAGATGGAAATATCCAGTTTAACGTCAGTATCATTTAAGCGGCAAGATTCACGGCGATGTCCCGACTCATAGTAGGTTTGGCAGGTTGCAGGCAATAAGCAATCAAGCCAAAGAGCAGATTGAAAAAAAAGGATCGTGTTCGTCGTGTTCATCGTGTGCGCTCATGCCGACTCCTCCCAGAAGACCAGGGATTCAAGGTACGGACGCATGACGGTGGCGACGTGGCAAACGTCGGCGAAATGCCACAGGTCGTCCATCGTCGCACGGCGCGCACGCCAGGTCTCGCGGAGCGCCTCCAGCGCCACATCCAGGCCGATCTTATTCCGATATTTGAAGCAATCGGCGACGGTCTTGGCAGGGGTGTAGACGCGCACCGCAACACCTTCAACCTGATGCTCCTCGACGCCGTCGGAGAGCGCCTGCCCCGAAAAGCGCACGATGTGGAGCGGCGGCGCGTCCAGATGGGGACGTCGAGCGCGAGGATCAAGCGCCAGCCAGACCTCGAAGGGCGCCTGGGTCGTCAGTTCGTGGAAGCGCAGCGCCGAGAGCAGGCAAATGACACCGTGAGGAACACGCTTGGCGGCTTCGGCGAAGCTGTGCCGTTCGGTCAGGTCAGCGTCGGGCAGCGTGTAGAGGCCCCGTCCCGCGCGTTCGAGTCGTCCTTCCGCCATCAGCCGCGCCAGATAGGCGCGCGGGATGTCATAGGGCGCCAGATCACGCGGGCGTAGCACGCCGAGTTCACGCGCCAGACGGAGCACTTGCTCTGCCTTGGCGGAGGCCATGCGATAACCCTTTCTCGTGTGTTCCGTAACGTTGAATGATATACACAATTACCAACATATTGTATCATGATACCTGCGTGTCGTCAAATGCCGCTAGGCGCTCACACCCATGAGACGGTATTGCATGGCCCGGATGTCGCGCTCATGCGCTCAAACCCGTGGTATGCTCGGCATCGGCGCCAGGACGCGTCTGCCGCGCGAGTTGCAGAAACGCCTTCGTGGATCAATTCGAGCGCCTGTCGTTGGATCTCACGATATACGTCTTAATATGTACAAGAAGGAGGTGTTTTCTTATAGTTCCAATAGTTTCAGAGCAAAACCCATTTGAAGCTATTCGACAGAGTGATGCCCAGGGTGAATATTGGACGGCGCGTGACTTGATACCTCTGCTGGAATATCACAAATGGCAAGATTTCGCTGAAGCTATCGAACGAACAAAGGAAGATTACGAACGTTCGGGTCGTGAATTGACACTCCGCATAGGCGAAAGCCATAGCGGATTCTTGGTTCAACCAGCAGACGTACCAGAATGATTGACCTCACCCTGCCAGCGGCCTCGCTGTCCCCAAGCGTTTTCTACGGTCCAGCCGTAGCCGTTCTCCTGTGCCCCAGGATACGGAGGGCTTCGTACAAAATGTTCAGCGCCGCATTCTGGTCGCGATCCAGGATCAGCCCACAGTGCGGACAGACATGCGTCCGCACACTCAGGCTCTTCCTGACCAGCGTCCCACATCCTGAACAGGTTTGGGAAGTATACGCTAGGGGGACGGCAACACATTCGATGCCCGCTAACCTTGCATAATACTGTACCCATTTCAGAAAGAGGGACCAGCCTGCGTCACTAATACTCTTGGCGAGATGGTGATTCTTCACCAGGTTGCGCACCTGCAAGTCTTCAAAGGCAATCAGGTCGCTAGACGTGACGAGCGCGCATGCCCCTTTACGGGCATAATCCTCGCGCTGCCTTTGGACGTGCAGGTGCTGT
>DAIDHM010000203.1 GCA_027459705.1 Ktedonobacteria bacterium
CGTCTCCCTCCGCCAGCGCCTTGGCCAGCCCCAAGTCGGTGAGCGCGGCGAAAGGGTAACCCAGCACTGTCGCATACAGCAGGATGTTCTCGGGTTTGAGGTCGCGATGCACGATGGGGTGGGGGCGGAGACGCGCGGGATCGGGGGTATGCAGGGCGAGGAGGCCGGCGGCGATATGCTGGGCATAGCGTAGCGCCTGCGGGATGCCTAGCGATTGCCCCAGGGCATCCCGCAGGTTGCCGTGCGCGGCATAGTCCAGCACCAGGAAGGGGATGCCCGCGATCTCGGTGACGAACTGGGCTTGCATGATATTGGCATGCGGCCAGACGCCGCACCAGGTCAGCGCCTCGGTCAGGAAGCGCTGCCGCGCGCGCTCATCGAGTAACTCCGGCCGGATCATCTTCAGTGCGAACCAACGGTTTGCATATTGCCCCACGCCGGGGCCGCAGGCGACGAGGCCCATGCCGCCGCCCAGGACGCGCTGGACGCGGACGGCGACGTTGCTATGGTCGGTGAGAAGTTGGCCGGGGCGCATGAAGGAGGGGATGTCCTGGTCAGGTGGTTGCATGGCGCGGGCTCCTTTCGTGGTGAGGGGGCGGCGCGGCCGCCGAACGATCGCGGTGTTCGCCGATCAGGACGTCGCCCGGTGGTCGTTCTTCCCGATACCCGGGCAGAAATGTGAGAGAGCTCACACCACCGCGCGGGATCGTGACAAAATGGTGTCGGGCAGCATCTGTGATGCGAAAGGCGCCTTCTGGCTCCCATCACCTCAAGGAGGCTGTGTCGCATGTTCAGCACGTCCGGTCACCGCGCGCCGCGTGACCGTCAAGCTCCCGCTGTGTTCCCTGTCCCGTTGCCGCGCGTCGCGTATGCGGAGGACGCCATGCTGCGGGCGGACTGCGCGGTGTTGCGCGCCTGGCTCGACTGCCCGACGTGGGAGACCGCCGCCCGTTACCTGCGATGCAACGCGCTCTCCCTGCTCGATCCCCTGACAATCGCCGTGCTGGGCACCTGGATTCACGCCAATGAGGCACGCGCGAGCGCCAGCGGGCGGCAGGCAGGGGCCTATCTGCGCTGGCACCGCCGCGTCCTGTGGCGCGCCCGTCGCCAGGGCGTCATCAGCGCCTGGGACTACGAACGCCAGGATCATTGAACCTGAGCGGCTGGTCCTGGTGATAGAATATCACAAGAGCCGAAGGCGCGATGCCATCGGCGCAATCACAATCACACACGTCACGCCTGATCAAGACACACCTGGAAGGAGCAAACCAATGCATCCCCCCACCCCACAAGATCCCGACACCCCGGCGATCCGCGCCGCGCTCGATGCGTTTCTTGACGCGCCAGACTACACCCAGACGCGCGCCGTGCTGGAACGCGAGCGCGGCGTGCTGCTGTCGCTGGCGGCGACGCGCTCGCTGGCTCGCCGCCTCGATGCCGAGGCGCAGCCACTCCGTCGCAAATTGCTGCGTCGGCACCTGGAGGTGTTGCTGATCGCGCGCGAGCACGACATCCCCACCGCCTGGGACTGGCTAATGGCCGAGCTCGCGCAGGACCGCGATCCTGCCGAAGCGGCGATAGAAGAGATGTTGGCGCAACTTCCCCCCGAACAGCGCCAGGCGGTGCTGGAGGGCATGCGCCAGATGCAAGCCGCCATCCAGCATCTCTCCGCGAGCGAACGCGCAGAACTGGACCGGCATATGCGCGCCGCCGCCAATGAGTCCCTCCCGACGGCCCAGCGCAAAGCGGCGCAAACACAGGCTGAGGATCTGCTGCGGCGCGCCGTCGAGCGGATGCAATCCGCTGGCGCCGCGCCCGCCGCGCCCGGCGGCATCATCAGCCCCAGCGGCAATTCGCCCATCGTCGGGCGGCCTTCGATCGCGGCGATCGGTGGGAAAGGGGCGGATGCGCCCACAGGCGACCCAGGCCCCGAGGTCATCGCAGCCGTCAAAGAATTCCTGAATGGCGCCGATTGGTCGGTACGTTTCGCCGTGCTGGCACGTTATGAGCGCGAATTGACGACGCCCGCCGCCATCCACGAGGTGGAACGGACCGTCCAGGCCTATCGCCAGCGCCAGCAGTCGGAGATCGCCGGGTTGATGGAAGAATGCGCCCGCATCCTCAGCGACGCGCGCGCCCGCGGCCTGGCCTATGCCCGCGAGGCCTTCGGCAAACGCAACCCCGAGATCGCGTTGGCCGCGGCGCCCCCCGCGACGGATCGCAAACCACTGCTGCATTTCAGCCTGAACGATTTCAACATGAGCCCGGCTCTCCAGGGCGCGGCCGCCCCCGGCGATATCCCCGCGGCGCCCGCCGCTGTCGTTCCACCCGCGCCCCCGACTGACGCGGCGGCCATCCCCCCGACGACGCGCGAACAACGCCAGGCCATCCGCGAGCTGGTGATAAATCGCGACAGCGCGCTCACCGCGACAGATCGGCAGACCTTGCGGCAATGGCTGGGCCTCGACGACGGGACGCCGCCCGAGGCCCGATTGGCGGTGGCGCTGCGCGAGGCCCTGGCGCTGCTTAAATGATCGGACGCCGGAACCGTGCTGGCCGCGCACTGCTCCGGCACCCGCATCCCCCATTTGTCCCATTCCGCCGATTGCCAGCGTGCACCCATAACATCTCCTCGCCATTGGCGGCTATCCTCCTGAATCGCCTGAGAGCTGGAACCAGACTGCTGGCGTCAGGCGTCAAGGCAACAACAGGAGGAAGACAGACAATGCGGCAATGGATCACGAGCCGAGTGGGTATCATCGTTCTGACCGCCGTCCTGGCGGTCCTGGTCGCCGGGACGGGCGTCGCCATGGCAGATCATCAGAATATCGTCGCGGCGATCAGCGCCATGAGCGCCAAAGTGGGCATCGCCTCCACTTCGACCCATGCATCCTCCCCAACCACGAGCAAACACGTCACCACCACGGAGACGCCCTCGGCCGGTGAGAAGGGCGAGGGCCAGAGCTCTGGCGATGATGGCGCCCATACAGGAGGTTCGACCACCGGCAGCGCCGCGCAATTCCACGTGCTCAGCGGAACCGTTGCCAGCGTCCAGGCCTCGGCGAACACTTTCACCATGCAAGTCGCCGGGCAGACCACGCCGCTGACGATCAGTTTCGATGCCAAAACGGAGATCACCTTCAACGGCGTCGGGCACCAGCCCGCAACCGTCCTGGCGCAGGGCCTGGCCGTGCGCGTGGAGGCCACGCAACAGGGATCGACCTACTATGCGCATGAGATCGACCTTGGTCATGAGAGCAGCGAAGGCACGGGCGGCGACAGCACGGGCGGCGACCACGGCGCCACGACCACGCCGGGATCGACCACGCCGGGATCGACGACCGGCGCGGGCACGGTGACCCCGCAACCTGACCACTAGTCGCGCGTTAATGGTGGTGGCTGGTTCCCGTGGCTGCACAGCGGGGCGCGCCACGCGGGACCAGCCACAGAGTGACAGATGAGATACAATACCTGAGGTGGCGCGAACCACCGCCGCTCGCGCATGAGGAGCGAAGCAACTGAGTAGTATGCTTCCTGATCTCGCCAGCACGAAGGAGTCGCGGACGACATATCCATATTCGGATGATATCGCTTCGGCCAATGCCGAGGTCCAGGCCTTCGCCCAACTGCTAGTTCGCGCGCGGCGGAACGATGCCGCCGCGATCACCGCGCTCTACCAGCAGGCGTTGCCGCCGCTCTATCGCTATGTCCTCGTGCGCATCCGCCAGCCAGAGTTGGTGGAAGATGTGCTGGGTGAGATTTTTCTGGAGATGGTCGAGGCCCTGCCGAATCTGCGCGCGGCCCACAAAGCCGGCTTCTTCGCCTGGATCTTCAGCATCGCGCATGCGCGCGTCGTCACGACGCAACGACGCCTGGCGCGCGAACATGCGCACCGCGCTCCCAGCGACCCGACGACGCAGGCGACGTTTTTCGACCTGCCCGACCCGACTTCGTATGACCCCGCCGCCATTCAGGAACGCCATGAAGACCTGGCGGCGCTGGGCGCCGCGTTGGAACTGCTGACCGAAGAACAACAATTTGTCATTATCGGCCGTTTTTTTGCCGATCAAAGTATCGAAGAGATCGCCCAGGCTCTGCACAAACAGCCCGGCGCTGTCCGCGCGTTACAATTCCGCGCGCTGGAACGGCTGGCGTCGCGGCTGGGGCAACGGCGACTGAAAGGCGGGCGGCATGACCACTGACGATCGGTTCGATGATCAGCTTTCCGAGGCTGGCTATGCCGCGCGCGAGAACGCCGCCATGCGCGACGCGGCCACGCTGCTCACACAGGTGGGCCAGATCCCCGTCCCGACGGACCTCGCCGCGCGCCTGGCCCGACGCCTCCAGACGCGCCTCCAGGCGGACGCCGAGTTCGCGCCCCGGGCCGCGGCGGATCCCCCACTCTCGCCTTTCGAAGCTGCCTGGGATGGCGCATCGATGGCAGACCGCCCGACCGATCCCGCGGTGCCGACCACGCCGATGTGGCCAGAGGCGGTGGCGCATCGCGCGCGTCGCTGGCGCCGTCCTCCGCGCTGGCTGGTCGCCGCCGGGAGCCTGGCAGCGCTCATCGCCATCCTGGTCGGGCTGGGCGTCGCGGCGCAGCATAGCCTCCCCGGCGATCCGCTGTATAGCGTCAAAGAATGGCAGATTCAGGTGGCGTATGCCCGCAATAATGACCCCACCGATGCCAGCCAGTTCGCGCTCAACCAGCTGCAGTCCACGCTCTCCGACTTCCAGGCCACCGTCACACAGGGGCGATCCGGCGATGCCGTGCAGGTGGCGTTGCAATCGGTCGTGACCTGGACGCAGACCAGCCAGCGCGAGGTGGCGGCCCTGCCCGCTGGTCCGGATCACGACGCGCGCCAGGCCGACCTCACCGCCGCCCTGTCGCAGGAGCAGCTCGTCCTCAGGTCCGCGCTCCCCAACCTGGCCTGGTCGCCGCGAGTCGCGGTGACGGCCCAGCTCGGCGCGATCGGCGCTCAGACGCCGACTATCAGCGGCGGGCAGGTCGCGCGGCTGGGCGAAGAGACGCTCGCCGTGACGCTCACTGGCGCCAATTTCAGCGCCAATGCGCGCCTCGTCGTCGATGGGCGCGTCACCAACGCGACCTTTGTCAGCACCGCCAGCGGCCAATATCTGGCTACCCTGCGCGGTCGGTCGCTGGATGCAGGATCACACAGCCTTGGTGTGCTGAATAGCGATGGCACTGCCGCGCAGATCACCCTCACGATCCCCCGGTCTGGCGACGAGAATTCGTCGGGGACGACGCCTTCTCCGCAGGGCACGCCATCGGGCGACGAACATGCTGGCGGGTCGGGCGCCAACGGCCAGGTGACCCCCACACCCGAAGGTTCCGATGGCAGCGATCAACACAACAGCACACATGCCACACCGTCGCCAAATGCGACGTCGCTCCCTTCGCATTGATCGCGCGGTCACCCTGGAAAAATAGGTGATGGTGTCGGCATGCTCCTTCTGGTATGCTCTGCGCATCACACCCAATTTTTTTGAAAGGTGATCGCGCATGTTCGATGATCTCTCACCGTCTCACCAGCACCCGTCGGACCTGTCGGCTCCCGGCGCAAGCGATGGCGCCCGTCTGGCGCGTGCCAATTCCCAGCAAGTCTCCCTGCCAACGCCGCCCGGCGCGGAACGCGAGACGACGCGCCTGGAGGCCTTCAGTGATGGGGTCTTCGCGATCGCGGTGACGTTGCTCGTGCTGGAACTGCCAACGCTGCCCTTCCAGCCCAACCAGGACCTCGCCGCGCTCCTCACCCAGCATATCGGCGCCTTCGCCGCCTATGTGGTCAGCTTCGCGGTGATCCTGATCATGTGGGCCAACCACCATGACGTATTTACGCTGATCCATCATGTCGACCGGACATTTATGATGATCAACGGGTTCCTGCTACTCGTCATCACCTTCCTGGATTACCCCACCCTCTTGCTTGGCGAATATCTGGGGCACGCGGGCAGTGATGCATCAGTGGCGATGGTCCTCTATAGCGGCACCGGCATTTTCATTGCTGGCGGCTATCAGCTACTCTGGTATTACGCCCGCCACAACCGTTTCCTGCGCGTCGATGCCGACCTGGAGGCCGTGCGGCGCATCGATGTGGGCTTTCGCGCGGGCACGCTCTACTTGGTGACGTTCGTACTGGCCTTCTTCCCGCCGCTGGTGCCGCTGAGTCTGGCGCTGACAGCGTTCCTGGCGCTGTTCTTCGCCTTCTTCACACCAGGCCATCGCCACGAGCATCCACACGCATAGCGCGGCGTCCGCGCGCCCGTCACGGCCTCGGCACGTCGCGCCACCGCGGCAATCACTGTCGCCTCGATTGCCACTTCACTCCGTGTGATACTCTGGGGCAGCGCATCAGCGCGCAGACTGTATCGCCGCCGCTGCGCGATGGGCCAGTGCCAGAATAGTCAGCATGGGGTTGACACCGCTGGCGGTGGGGAAGGTCGAGCCATCGGCGACATACAACCTCCTGACGCCGAAGACCTGGTGATCGTCGCCGATCACGCCGCGCGCCGGGTCGGCGGCCAGGCGACAGGTGCCCATCTGGTGCGCGCTGAAGAGCATCACCTTATTGGGTGCCAGGCTACGTGCCGCGACCGTTTTTTGAAACGCCGCGATCTGGTCCGCTGTGAACGGCGGCGACTGGTCTGGCGTTGCTGACTCCAGCATCGTCAATCGCGAGTGCAGTGTGCCCACCGCGCGCGCGCCTGCCGCGAGGTGCAGCGCGATGCCCTCGGCGGTGCCGTGCGCTAACATCCGCCGCTCGAAATCACCGAGAGCATAATCCACAACGGGCTCGTTATATTTGTCGAGGGTGATGCGTCCGCCATTTTTATCGCGTACCAGGATGATCAGCGGGGCGACGTATTTGGATTGCTGCATCGTGAGTTTATGCTGTTCGCCAGACTCCCACGGCAGGCTCAGGGCGATCAAGCCCGGATGTCCCGGCGCCATCTCGAAGGTATAACCGTAGCCGCCTTCCAGCGAATCAAAATGGTTGCTATAGCGCGTCTGGAGCGACCCCTGCCACGTATAGATCGGTTCGGGATAGAAGCCCGAGACCGAGACAACCGGATGCAGGTGGAGGTGGCGCCCCAGATGTGGATTGCTCAGGCCGGAGCGCAGCAGAATAGCGGGGGAATGCAAAGCACCTGCGGCGATGACCACCGTCCGCGCATGGATCGTGACAGGGTGGCGCGCGCCCGTGGTGGGATCCCAGGCGGTAGCGCTGACCCCTGTCGCCGCGCCGCGCTCGATCAGGACGCGGTCCACGCCACAATGCACCAGGAAGCGCGCGCCGTGGTCGGCGGCGTCTTGCAGGTAGGTCTTGAGCGTGGACTGTTTGCGACCAAAGGCACAGCCATAGCCGCAGGCGCCACAACGCTGCTGGCAATCGCTGGCGTTACGTGGAATGACATCCCACCGCCGACCCAACGCGGCACTGCCGCGTTCGATGATGGCATTACTGGCATTGGGGGCACTATCCTCACTATTCACCCCAACCCGCGTCGCGACGGCATCATAGTGCTCCTGGAAGCGCGGTCCGGCGATGTCGCTGAGGCCATAGTCGCGCTCCCACTCGTCCAATACTCGTTGCGGCGCGCGGAATGAGGTCGACCAGTTGACGACGGTCCCTCCGCCCAGACAACTGCCCGCGAGGATCGCCATGCTGAGATCGCGCGTGGACTGCAGCCCACGCTTCAGATAGAGCTTGGGCATCATCTCGGCCTCGCGGCCATCGAAGTCGGCTTCGTTATAATAGCCGCCCTTTTCGACGACGATCACCGACGCGCCGGTGGCGGCCAGTTCGGCGGCTACGACACCACCACCGGCGCCGGAGCCGACGACAATGACATCGCATGCCAATGTCGTCGGCCCGGTGATCGCCAGCGGATGGATGGTCTTGGGAGTGGCTGGGGGAGGCGGTGGCGGCGCGAAATCCAGCGCGATCCAGTTGGGGTTGGGGCCACCGTCGGCCGCGGGTGCGGAATAGAAGATAAAGGTCGCGAGGCGCTTGATGGCCTGGAAGCCCTGACGCAAAGTGGCGAGAGGCGAGTCTGCCATGACGCGCAGCGCGCTGGCGCGTTGCGCGGGAGTGAGGCGCGCGAAGCCGCGCGGCCGCCCGACGAGCAATAGTCCGCCCAGTGGGCCGCCGAGGAGATCAAGCAGTTGACGGAATTGCGCGCGGGTGGCGTCGTCCTCCGCCGCGAGGGTCTCCGCCAGGCGCTCGGCGACTTGTAGCTCACTGGCGGGACGCCGCAAGAAGCCATGCGGATCGGCGCTGGCTTCGCGATCCAGTGTGGGGATCAATGTCTCACAGATCGCGGCCAGCGTACGGGTCTGGGCGGGACGGAGCCAGGGGAGTGGGGAAGCGGTGCTGGTTGCGGTAGCGTCATGGGGATCGATCGTCGTTGCCATACGTTCTCCTCTGGGCGCGTTGGGTCGCGCCGACACGACAGTGTGCCTTGCCGCATGATCTCAGCGGCGGCGGGAACCCGGCGGCCGCGCGCTGGCTGAGGTACTGCTTGGAGACATGGTACCATGCGGGTGAGTTGTCCGGAAAGAGGAGCAGATCGACAATGGCCAGGAAGAACGCGATGGGGGTTGCAGCGTTTTCCCTGGCCGATGATTGCGATAGATGCGGTCGCGGAGTTCAGGCGTTGGCCTTGCTGCCCCCAGCCATCGCGAACATGGCCAGGCCGACGACGGCCAGCACGACCCCTGGAATGAGAGCGACAAGGGCGTGTTTGGAACCGAAGCCATACTTGGTGGCGGCGCCAAAGTAGACTCCAACGAGTGCGAGCACGACACCGACGACGGCGACCAGAGTGCCAAGTGTTTTGTTGTTCATGGAATCGAATCCTCCAGGTTTCGATGAAAAACGGTTGATGGCCGCGTACGCAAGGGTACACGGCGCCGCCAGTGTAGAGAAATTCGCGCTATTTGTCAAGCATACGTGTTACCAGGCCATGCGGTTGTTTGGGATGTGCTATACTGTGATCTACAAAAGCTTTGTGAGAGCATCGAAGGAAGACGAACACCCATGCTGTATAATGTCGCGTCCTTACTGAAAGCCCCGGCAGGCGCGGATCTGCGCCAAACGATCGACGGCGTGGTAACGCTCGAGAGCGATGGTTTGGAAGGCAGTGGCGAGGCGCACGTCGTTGGTCCTGTGACGGGCGAGGTGCGCTTTCAGCGCGCTAACCAGGGCATTCTGGCGACAGGCACCTTCCACGCGCGACTGGATATGCAATGTGGCCGCTGCCTCACGCACTTCGAACAGGATCTGGATGCGGCGTTCTCCGACATGTTTTATCCGACGATCGACGTAGTCACGGGGACACCGTTACCCACGGTGGATCATGAGCCGGGATTTGTCATCGACTCCCGTCACCATCTGGACCTCAGTGAGTCCATCCGCCAGCAGATTATCCTGGATCTGCCGATGTCACCGATCTGTCGTGTGGACTGCGCGGGCCTCTGTCCGATCTGTGGGGGCAATCGCAACGTGACGCCGTGCGACTGCGAGGAGCGCGAAGACGCCGCCCACAATCCCTTCGCGCGGCTGATCAATCTGCAATTGCCCGAGGATGCGTGACGCGACGGCGGCTCCGCGCCCCCCTTCTTCCCATCGCTGGCACACTGGCGATGCAGATGTGATACAATACAGCGGTATCATTGTCGCGCGCGCGCCCAGAGATGTTGAGAGCAACCGGGAGACGCCGCGCCACCCCATTTGAGGAGACACGACGCCATGGGCGCTTTGCCGAAGCAACGTATTTCGCAGGGCCGCAAGGGGAACCGCCGCAGCCACCATCACATTACGCTTCCCGAGATGGAGATGTGCCCCAATTGCCGCCAGCTGAAACAGACCCATCATGTCTGCTTCAATTGTGGCACGTATCGCGGTCGTCAGGTTCTGCCAGTCAAGAGCATGATCGGCGACGAGGAATAAGCCTGGCTGAGCGGGCGGCGTGGGTACATGCCGCCCGTTTTGTCGTGCGCGTGAATCGAGCACCTGAGGCGGCCGTGGCTGGTCAGTTGGTCCCATGTCACGCGCGGTTCTCGGCATCCGCGGTCTTCGCCAGATGCGCACGCTATCGCCACTGAGGAGCGAATGGACTATGAGTGGACCAATAGCCTGGATCTTTCCAGGCCAGGGGAGTCAGGCGATTGGCATGGGCGCGGACCTCGTCGCCCATTCGGCGGCCGCCCGCGCCATCTTCGCTGCCGCGGATGACGCGCTCGGTTTCGCGCTCTCGACGCTCTGCGCGACGGGGCCCGATGAGGTCTTGAAAGAGACGGTCAATGCTCAGCCCGCCATCACGACTGTGAGCCTGGCGGCGCTGGCAGCGCTGCGCGAGGCGCTGGGGCGGACAGCGGACGGCCCAGACGCCTGGCTGGCCGGGCCGCCCTATCCGGCGGTCGTGGCGGGCCACAGCGTCGGTGAGTATACCGCGTTGATCGCGGCGGGCGCGGTCGATTTCGCGGCGGGCCTGCGGCTGGTGCGCGAGCGCGGTCGGCTGATGCAGGAGCAGGGGACGCGCTGTCCGGGTGGGATGGCGGCGGTGCTTGGATTGGACGCCGACCAATTACGGGCGATATGCGACGCGGCGGAGGCCGAGGTCGCCGAGGATCCCACGGTGGTGGCGTTGCGCGCGGCGCACAGCGGCGCGGGGAAAGTGGTCGTTGCCAACGAGAACGCGCCAGGGCAGATTGTGCTCGCTGGCGAGACGACGGCGCTGGCAGTGGCGATGCGCCTGGCAAGCGCGGCGGGTGCCAAACGCGTCATCCCACTGGCGGTCAGTGGGGCCTTTCACTCGCCTGCAATGGCCCCGGCCGCGCCAGCGCTGGCCCAGGCCATTGCTTTCGCGGATGTCGGCGACCCCGCCATTCCCCTGATTGCGAACAGTACGGCTCAGCCCGTGACCACTGCCGAAGAGTTGCGCGCCGAATTGGCCGGACAGATCGCCGCGCCGGTGCGCTGGACGAAAACAATCGAGTGGATGCACGATCAGGGTATTACGACATTCGTCGAGATCGGCCAGGGTCAGGTCCTGACGGGCCTCGTCCGCCGCATCGCCAAGGGCGCGACGGTCCTGAATGTCGGTACAGCGGCCGAAGCCGCCGCGGCGGCGGATGTGTTGCGCGCGTACCTGGTGTAGTTGTTTTTCCTCCGCCACACAGCACGGAAAAGGACCAGCGTCTACCACGCTGGTCCTTCGCTATTATCAAAAGGTCTCTTGACATGAGCGGTATCTGGCACTCCTGGCTACCGGGACGAGCAAACCCCCGCCGGGACGAAGCCACGAGCGGGGGGAGGAAGGGAAAAAGGAAGAGGAAGCGAGAGAGATGGCGTCATACGTGCCGAGGGGGGAGCTAAGCCACTCGACCGTTAGTGCGGGTACGCTGCGGCCGTTACCG
>DAIDHM010000212.1 GCA_027459705.1 Ktedonobacteria bacterium
GAATTGTCATCTCAATCGGGATACCGGGGCAGTGGCGCGCGCCACGGGCTTTGTGATCACCACGGAGGAGTGGAGTGGAGGTGGCATCCACCCCACCGTGCTGTTAATCGGATCCAAACCGGCCTGATTGCTGATCCAGGACGTCCTATCGGGGAGTTCCGAAGCGAATCTCAAGCGCGCCATCATGCATTCGCGCTCGCTTCGCCTCGAGGGGAACCAGGACTGCCGGTAGCGTCAGGGCCCGTTTGAAGTTGCCGATCTCCACGTATAACTCATCGCCTTTGCGGGTCATGGCGACTTTATCCATCTCCACATGCGGCAACGGCAGCCGGAGCAGATAATCTTCACCATCACGCGTCACCTCTTGAAGGCGGCCCTGGTAATAGATGGCCGTCGGGTCGCGATCCGCAAAGATCTGTTGGCCGAGTTGGCGTAACAGAGGCGCACCCACAATCTCGTGCGGCGCATAGGGCACTTCCCAGACGGGCAATGGCGCAAAAGTATCGTGAATCTCACGCAGATAAGGTTGTTGCTGCGCATAGAGGGCCGTCATGAAGGCGTCCTCACTGGCAGGCGCGGGTAAGACGCGATTACAGACGACCGCATCAATCGGATAACCAAAGAGGGCCAGATAGGTCTCCGCGCGCAACGCTTCTTTGATGACCATCTTCTCCGGCGTGACGACCGGGCGATAGGAGCTTACCGCTGGGTCCAACAACACCTCGCGCAATGCCTTGACATGCACATTGAGCTTCTCCACCGCTTCCATGACATCAATCCCTGGCATGACGTTGCGGAGCAACGGCCGCATGAGCCCGAGCGCGGCAGTCTGGAAGCGGCTGAGCTTTTTTACATAGAATGCAAACGTGTCGGGCATAGAGAGCAAGCGCACCGTCTCACCAGTCGGCGCCGCGTCGATGACCACCACATCGAAATTCCCATCTTGCGCGCGGCGATAGATATTCAACAAGCTGACGATTTCATCCATACCTGGGATAACAGCCATCTCTTCGGCAGCCACATCGTCTACACCTTGTTGACGGAGTGTTGAACTCAGATATTCCTGTATGTGTCCCCATTGGTCCCGGATCTCATCAAGAACGTTGATCTCTTGCGCCCAAAGATTCTGGGCGATTTCTATGGGCTGCCCTTGCAGGGGCGTGGCGAGCGAATCCGCCAGGCTATGGGCCAGGTCCGTGCTGACAACCAGCGTGCGCTGACCGCGATCTGCCGCGCGAAGCGCGGTGGCCGCCGAGACAGTGGTCTTACCAACGCCACCTTTGCCAAGATAGAGAATAATGCGCATGTTCCGCCTTCTTCATTGGTTCTGGTATCCATCTCATACCAGAACGTTCTCTTCGTATTAAGACGCGTCGACAGCGTTGACGCAAGGAGCAAACGTTGCTTGTGGCGTGCGCAACCTTCGTTCTGTGAAGCGTGCACATCTCAATAGGGCCATCCAGGCTATCTTCTTGCTCCCCTGGCCCTTGACTTAAGGGTAAAAAAATACGCATTGTCTCTAGTGCGGATAGTAGGGGAAGCCTGTCCTTGAAATGTCGATTCTTTGTACTATCTTTGCGGATAGAGGTGAGAGGGGCTTGCCATGATAGCCAGGGATACCAACATGTCACTTGATATGTTAGAAGCGTACGAGTATTGTCGAAAGATCACCCGGCGTGCCGCGAAGACTTTTTACTGGGGATCGCTGTTTCTCCCATATCAAAAGAGACAGGCAACCTGGGCGCTCTATGCGTTTTGTCGCTCGGTAGATGATATCGCCGATCATCCCGAACGCCACCCCGATCAGCTTGGCGATCTGGCCTGTTGGCATGATCGCATGCTCAAGGTCTACGACGACATCGTCAGTGATCCCATCACCTTAGCCTGGCACGACCTGTTGCAAACATACCCTGTGCCCCTGGAGCCTGCGTTGGACCTGATCGCTGGCATGGAGATGGATTTGCGGCACGAAGAACCTTCGACATTTGAAGACCTCCATCTGTACTGCTACCGGGTCGCGGGCACCGTCGGTTTATTGATGACCCCAATCCTGGGCTATAGCTGTGCCAGCGCCTTACCGTGTGCGGTGGATCTGGGGATCGCGATGCAACTGACGAATATCCTACGCGATGTCGGGGAGGACCTGCACAATGGACGAATATATCTTCCGCGTGAGGACCTCATACGCTTTGACTATAGTGAGGCGGATCTCCGAAACCAGGTCATCGATGATCGGTTCATCGCGCTGATGCAATTCGAGATCGCGCGCGCGGAAGACTATTTCAACCGGGCCAGACCTGGTATTGAGAAGCTAGATTCCCGTGCGCAACTGGCGATCCGCGCCAGCGCGGAGATGTATCGCGGCATTCTGCCGGCCATCGTGGAGAATGGGTATGATGTCTTCACGCGGCGAGCCTATGTCCCCTTTTCCAGCAAAGTCATGGCGATGCCACGTCTGTGGTTGGATATGAAACTGGGTCGCGGGCAAATCGCGACCCAGACACATACACATCTCGCGCCACAAGGAATCAAGAGTTAACTCAATTATCCTTCTGGCGTAAATCATCGTCCGTAAAAGACTGCCGGTATTGCTGGGGTGCGGAATCGGCTTCGAACCCTTCATTGAAAGTCCCTTGCTGCACCAGATAACGAGTGAAGCCAAAATGCCGCTCCAGTTGCGGATCCACAGTGTCTGTCTGGCGATGCAACTTGTTGGGTTCGATGGCAAAGCGCAAGGAGCCACTTTTTTCATCAATCTCGGGATGCTCCAGGATAAGTTGCCGGAAGGTTTCGCGCAGGTTGGGAGAATCTGCGGGCGGTGGCAGGCGTAGCCAACGATCAGTCGCCACCAACAGCTCGGGCGTGAGTTGATTCGCTTTGGGAACCTGGGGACGTATCTGGCGCGCCATCAACACGCTGATTTGTGAATCGCTGATTGATTGCCAAAATTTTGGCGCTTCCTTCGCCCGCTCGCTGAGTGGGGGAAGCGCTTCATGGAGATTATGCCCGTCGTGCTGAGCTGGTGATGTCTGGACATTGGCGGGCAAACGATTGCGGCGTGGCTGCCAGGGCAAACGCAACCACCGCATTGGCATGCGGGGTCGTGCCCTGGTGGTTGCGGGTGTCACTTTCATGTACGTTCAGATCCCGATCTCTGAGGTGGTGTGGTAGCTAACTACGCCGAGAACGTTTCAATATCTCACATCTTAGCAGATGCAGTCGGTTCCGTCAATGAGGATGCTGTACTCGATTCATGAAATTGGTATTCTTTCACGTATCAGAACCATCACAGTTATGCAGACCAGCCGGACTGCGCGACGATCTGCTGAGCCAGCACAGGTGCCTCATGCGCGATATTGAAGAGCGTTCCGCGCACATCGCCATGCAAGCCAACACAATACAGATTGGGAAGGTCAAGCGCGCGGAGGCCATCCAGCCGCGGCCGACCCGCCGCATCGCGCGGCAAGTCATCGCCCAGATATGACAGTGCTGGCCGGTAGCCCGTTGCATAGATGATGGAGGTAAAATCACCCGATTGACCATCAGCAAATCGGGCACCATCCTCCGTCAGTTCCGCCACACCAGGAGCAATGGCGATCATGCCAGTCTGGGCAAGTCGCAAGAAATCCAAACCAATAATCGGGATACCCTGTCGGCCAAGCAGGCCGCCGGTTGCGCGCGGCACTCCGGCCCTGGCCTGGCGTTGGGCACTCCGGCGCGCGAGGATAGGCGCGAAGACGCGTTGCATGCCGGGTGACATCGCCGCCAGCAGGTGCGCCCAGCGCTGAATCGGAATACCGAACAGATCACGCGGGACAACACTCGTCCCCGCCCGGATCGCCACGGTCGTCGCGATCCCATGTTCTGCTAAATCTATCGCGATCTCCGCGCCACTATTGCCTGCCCCAATCACCAGCATGCGCTGCCCGGCAAACGGCGCAGCATGAAAATAGGTGCTGGCGTGCATTTGGTGGCCACGAAAGATCTCTGCGCCTGGCAGGATCGGTTGGTAGGGCTGACTGAAGATGCCCGTCGCACTCACTAACATGTCAGCGCGCAACTCGCTGCCTGGTACAGTCACATGCCACCCATCATCGGCATGCCAGGCACGTTCCGCGCGACAGCCAGTCTGCACAGACAAATGAAAATGATCCGCATAGCCGATCAGATACTCTGTCACTTGGGCACGCGAGGGATAGCGTGGAAAATCACGGGGCATTGCCAGGCCTGGCAATCCTGATAACGCTTTCACGGTATGGAGATGCAGGCGTTCGTAGAGCCGACTCCAGGTATAGCCAGGGGTATCGCCCGCTTCCAGTATCGTCGCGGTCACGCCACGCTGGCGCAAAGCCGCTCCGGTGGCTAATCCCGCCGGGCCAGCGCCTATGATGATCACGGATGGTGCCATGGGAATGCCTCCAAAGAGCATCGTTCTGGGCTGCAGTGCCCAATTTCGCTTTACAGCGTCGCATCGGATATCATCAATTGATACCATACTCGACAAGAACGCGCACGCACAACCACACCTCTCTGACAAAGGAAGGTCCGTATGATTCGCACATTTCTGGCATTGCAACTCGACCAGGCGACGACTGGTTATCTGACTGATCTCGTCGCGCGCCTCGCGCCCACGCTCCCCGGCCTGCGGTTTGTCCCAGGAGAGAACTGGCATCTCACCATGGCTTTTTTGGGAAACCTGACTGACTTTCAACTTGCTGAGGTCCACGTGGCCGCGCGCGAAATGGCGACTGGCACCGCGCCCTTCACGATCTGGGCCACTGTCCCAGGAGTATTTGGCAAACCAAACGCGCCGCATACCCTCTGGATCGGCCTGGGGGGAGAGATCGATCGACTCAACGCCTTCCAGCATCGCGTCACTCAGATACTCAGGCTACGAATCCCCGACCTAGCCAGCCCACGCGATGGGCTAAGCCAGGGGGAACACTTTGCCCCCCATATTACCCTTGCGCGTCCACGGCACGGGCTCACCAGTGAGGCAATCAATACTATCGCGGCACTGGTAGCCGCCAATCCGCGTGGCCCGGCCATGCGCGTAGATCACCTCGCCGTAATGCGCAGCGATCTCGCGTCGAACGGGGCGCGCTATACGCTACTTTCATCCGCCACCTTCGATTCGGCAGAATAATGGCACCCACCTTGTTCTCAGATGTATACTATCAGTATACGTTTTGTGCGTAGTTTGTCGATGGAACTGTTGGAGTGGTGAGGCCTAAATCGTTTCCTTGGACACCAGACGTGCAATCCAGCGAAGAGAGCCACCAGCCTATGCAATACCATCCTCGTGGATTGGTAAGATGTCATGAACACAGGCTTTCGGTACGGTCGGGCAGACCGAAAGAGACCGGATGCGAATCAGGAAAAACTCCTGGAGACAGAGGGACCATTGGTATTGGGGCGTGAGAGCCAATACCAAGCTCACACGTTGCACCAAGAATCCTCTATGACTTTACGCTATTCGGAATGCCAACATACCTCCCTGCCAGATTCAGATCCGGACGGAAGTGCGGCCGCAGATTTCGAACGAATTGCTCGCACCTACGGCGATCTCTTGCTACATACCGCCCAGATCCTCGTGGAAGATGCCGCGACAGCGGAAGATGTCGTACAGACCAGTTTAGAATTAGCCTGGCGACATTTACCAGCATTGCGAGAACGTGCGGCTTTGAAAGCCTGGCTCATCAAGATTGTAATGAACCAGGCTATGTCCGTTCGGCGGCATGAAGTACGTTCCCAGTCGTATCTCCGCAATGCCATCCGGGTGTGGACCTCGGAGATAGCGGCTGCGGCGGCGGCGGACGCCAACGCGACGCTTGAACAAGTATGGGATCTGCGAGCAGCCATCTGCAGATTGCCGAGCGAACAACGCGCCATGATCGTCTTGCATTACTATCTGGATATGAGCGTCCCTGAGATGACGGCTATGCTCAGCATCTCACCAAATACTATAAAAAAACGACTGCGAACAGCATTGCGCCGTCTGCGGCAAGCAATCGGAGCACCACCCGCCCAACAACTCGTTAAGCGGCAATAGTTTTATTGACCGCATCGTGGGAATCAGCGCAATAGGCACGGGGGAACAGCGCGCGCAGCGCCATAGACCCAGACGTGACTGACACAGATGCGGACCGGTTTTCCGGCGCGCATCTATACACCAAACCCACCAGCGAGGTGCTACAGACCTCCGTGCAATACGAACTTCAGTCGACGTGCGAACGCTGCACATATTCATGGGCAGCCTCGGCAACCAGATAGCCAAGCTCGCGCAATGTGGCGACGACCTGTTCGGCATGGACGCGATCGCGTGTCTCGAGGGTCGTCGTTACCTCCACCTGCGTCACTGGCAAGAGCGGCATTGCCCGACGATGGGAGACCTCACGCACATTTACCCCCAACTCAGCAATCTTGCTTAAAAGTCGCATAAGCTCACCGGGGCGATCATTGATGACCACGTGGAGAACCAGGATGCGACCTTGGGCAGCCATACCAAATTCAATGAAGCGCCCGATGAGATTCATGTCGATATTGCCACCCGAGAGCACCGCCACCACTTTCTTGCCGACCAGGTTCAACAATCCGGGCTTCAGAAGCGCCGCGACGCTGACAGCGCCACCGCCTTCCACCATCAACTTGCAGCGTTCCAGCAACAATAGGATCGCGCTGGCGGTCTCTTCATCGTCAACAGTGACAATGCGATCGACATAGCGTTGCATGATGGCGAAGGTGAGATCACCAGGTCGCTTGGTGCTGATTCCATCGGCGATCGTCATTGGTGTCGGCACCATGACAATATGACCTGCTTCCAGCGAGCGGCGCGCGGAATCTGCGCCAGTCGCCTGCACACCAATGATCTCGATCTCTGGGCGCAAGGCTTTGGCGGCGATGGCAACGCCGGAGATTAAGCCACCACCCCCAACCGGGACGAGAATCGCATCGGCGTCAGGTATATCCTGCAATACCTCTAATCCCAGCGTGCCCTGCCCGGCGATAATATCAGGATCATTGAAAGCATGCACAAAAGTCGCGCCGGTCTCTGTCTGAATCTCGCAAGCGCGCGCATAAGCATCATCATAATTTGCGCCAAAGAGGACGACGCGCGCCCCATAGCCCTGCGTCGCCACGACCTTGGCCTGTGGAGCATTGGCGGGCATGACGATGGTGCAGGGGATGCCGACCGCCTGCGCGGCGATGGCGACCCCCTGTGCGTGGTTGCCAGCTGATGCGGCAATGACGCCGTGCGCGCGCTCCTCTGCGCTCAGCCGTGCGATCTTATAGGTCGCCCCCCGCATCTTAAATGAGCCCGCGCGTTGCAGATTCTCCGCTTTCAGCAGAACTTCCGCGCCGCTCATAAGGCTGAATGTGCGCGAGGGCAGGATAGGAGTACGACTGATCTGGCCGCGTAAGCTTTCAAAGGCATGCCAGATATGCGAGATAGTGGGAAGCCCATCATTGGCCAATGGCAGCGCCAGAGAGGTCTCAAGCGTCGTCGCGGTTTCTGAAGGGGTCGCGCGCGTCGTCGCGGTTTCCGGTGCGTCATCCGCGCCGTGTGTTACGACATGGGACGCATCTGGCGTCTTTGCCGATCGAGTCTGGGACATCGAAGTGCCTCCACATGCAGGATTGACTCGCGTGCGCTAACGTCGCGGTCACTAACGATCAATGCGCGAACGGCGCGCCACTTTTCGCGAACATCAGGTATACCAGAAACAACGTCAGGACGATGGTCACACCATTGAGGATCCGCGCGGTGGGCGAACGCAAGGCATGGATTATTTCGGGTGAAGGTTTCTTGCCAGCGCGCGCTTCGCTCTCTGCCAGGCGCCTTGTTCGTGCCGTCATGGGACCGGCAGCGGCACCCAGAACAAAGATGATGATATACACAATCAGGGAGATCAGCACCCAGTGTGTTCCAAAAGTGAGCTTTTCCTGGTAATCCAAAATCAGCCCGGTGATACCGGAGATCACGACACCGGGGACAATCATGGCCAGGGCAACTCGGCTACTCTGACCCATCTTGCGCGCTTTGGCGGCAAGTGTAGGAGTATATGGCACCTGGAGTGAGAAGATCGTTGCGAGCAGCGCGCCAACCCCGAAATAGATCGCGCTGAGGATATGCACGATGAGCAAAGGATAAGCCTCCACGGAATGGGATGGGATGGGTAAACCAACCTACGCGTCGAAGGAGTTATGCTTCTGCCGCGTGTGAACGCGAAATATCTACGCTCATTATGATACAACGAAGATCGAGCCACTTGAGGTATGGGCAAAACGAGGATTTGAACCGAATAGAATCGCAACATGCGGTTTGTTCTCTGGAATAGTCGGGTTCTGCCACATTGAGGTGAAGTTCATGCAGACAATATTTTCGCAGCAACATCGACGGCGCGTCTTAGATCAAGCTGTCGCGAACCTGGTGCGTGAAGGCTATGAGATCGTTGAGCGATCAGACCTGCGGGCGGTCTTGCGTCGCACAAGTTATCGCCTCCTCATTCCGCGCGAGGTACGCATTGTCCTTGAGGTGGATGCCTATGGGCGAGTTCAGCGCGTCACTGATTGCAGCAAGTAGAGAATGCCTAGTCATTTTTATCCAGAAAATCGCGGAGGAGCATCTTCCAGGGCGTATCAATATCGCCACTAGCGCCGCTCTCCGCGACAATCTCCGGGGTGACGCCGCGCGTAAAGCGCGGTGGGCGCGGTGGCAAATCAAGTTGCTCCAGCGCATTGCTGGCGGCGCGGCGTACATCCAGCACCGGATCATCCAGTGCCAGCGTCAGATCATCGCGGGCATCCTGAGCGCGGAGTCGGCCTAGCGCGCGCGCCGCGGCCGAGCGTTCCTCAGCGGACGCGGCGCGTAATGCCTGGCGTGCATAGGGAATGATTTCGGTCAAGACGAGGTCTGCGGCGGCGCGAAAAATACGCGCGCGCCAGGGCGGCCGCGCTACAATCTCCAACGCTTCGATACAATCGCGCGTAAGGGCGGCCTCCGTCACAGAGGTCGCAAGATCTTGGGGGAAGCTGCGATCGCCGCCAATGAACTGCGCCAGCCAGGGGGTGGTCAGATCTTCAGGACGTGGATCGCCATCCCGTTCCAAATAGAGATCGATGACCCAACCATAGTGACGCAGCAACCACTCGTAGAGCGCGTAGGTCATCTCGGCGTCACGAGCAGCATACGCAAACATCGCAGTAGATAATGGCCGCATCGTCCAGTCAGATCGTTGCAGTGTCTTATCCACATGGACCCCACAGGCACGCTGGAGCATCGCCTGTAAACCTGATTCGTGTTGGCCAAAGATGGCCCGGCTCACGGCTTCAATATCCAATAAGGTGCGCGTGTGAATATCGCGAGATCGGAGTACACGGAGATCTGAGCCGACCCCGTGAAAAATCTTCAGGACATCCGGACTGTCAAACACTACATTGAGCGGCGTGAGATCATTGAGGCGAATTGCGTCGACCACATAGCAGCG
>DAIDHM010000213.1 GCA_027459705.1 Ktedonobacteria bacterium
CCAAAGCCCATCTGCAGGTCGAACGGCAGCGCGAAGACTTTGCCCGGAAGACGGCAAGCGCGTTAGTCCAGTCCAGCGACTTGATTGCCCACGAAGACTTGCAGATTGCGAACATGGTCAAGAACCACACCCTGGCCAAGAGCATCAGTGATGCGGCGTGGGGCCAGTTCCTGCGATGGGTGAACTACTATGCGGAGTTGCATGGGATTCCCGTCATCACCGTGCCCCCCCACGACACGAGCCAGAATTGTTCGGGTTGTGGAAAACTTGTTCTTAAAACGCTCAGTACCAGAACTCATGTATGTTTTCACTGTGGACTGGTCATGGATCGGGATGAGAATGCGGCACGGAACATCTTGGCCCTGGCACTGGAAATCCTAGACCGTACCGAGGGGCACTCGGCAACGGGTCGTCGCAAGACGGCGCAACGCTTGGGGAGCACTGGCCAACAGGCCGGTATCAGCAATGGTACCTGGTCCGCGCCGGGGCGTTGAACCAAGAATCCGCTACGGCTTCAGCCTATGCGGAGTGTCAAGCTGCTGGTGGGTTATTGTGGCGTTCGAGTCGCTCGACCCGCAACATGAGTTCATTATGCCGCTCCGCCTGCTCGGCAAACCCATCAGCTATTTGTTGCTGCATGGTTTGGATAGTCTGCTGCATGGTTTGGATAGTCTGCTGGAGGGTTCGGATGTCGGCTTGCATGGTTTGCATAGTCACTTGCATAGCTTGAAAGGCAGTGACTAATTCACGCTGGACATCGATGATCACTTTTTGGGTGGCTTCAATGTTTTCTATGCGTTTCAGGAGTGCTTCATCGCGTAAAACCGCCTCATGGCGATCAACCCGCAATTGATTCAAT
Organism: Ktedonobacteria bacterium; assembly: GCA_027459705.1. Classification (GTDB taxonomy): domain Bacteria; phylum Chloroflexota; class Ktedonobacteria; order Ktedonobacterales; family JACDGC01; genus DAIDHM01. The sequence continues at coordinate 860 of DAIDHM010000213.1, forward strand.
GCTTTTTCAATCCGAATATCGACATAATCGGTAATGCGAGTGTACTGCCGATCGAGTTCGAACCGTAACTGGTCGGGATATATAGGTTGTTGTGGATTGGGTTGCGGTGTTGTCATCATATGCATCCCCTTTCATCTTTTAGAGTATAGCATATGCTATGTCGCGTGTCACGTTATTGTTATGCTCGCTCCGCTAGATACAGTGCCCTTGTTGGCGAGTTCTGGTCAACATGGCCACGTTGTCGTGCTGCCTGCCTCGTCAGAGTGACCTGGTGACTACGACAACGAGGAAATGGCGGTGATCACCGCCATCTCCTCGTCAGTTCGCAAGGACGCTTCAGGCTTATGGCTGGGTAACCCCGAGCAAGCTGCTATGTACGAAGAAGACAAAGTCAGTGCTGCCAGGATGCTGCACTCCGCTGATATTCTGGCGGAGCCAGAGCCAGTTCCAGTAGCGTTGCGCGGCGAGCGCGCCATTGAGTGGAGCATTGAGCGGATCACATTTCGCCTTGGTCGGATTATTACAAGCAGCAGGAGGGTAAGCGCCATATGTGATCCACTCAAGGGGGCCGACGCCAGTATTCCACTCTGGCCCTTTGCTATCGCATTGGGAGGTCTTCGTTGGGCTACAGGCTGGCAGTTTATAGCTCTCGTCCCACCACCAGCGGAGAGGATATTGTTTCCCACTATAGAGTGTACCGAAGACTGCCGTCGTATTCTGCGACGCGCCGTCGACATCGGCGATGATCACATCAGGCTGGACGCCATTCTGCGAGGCGGTGTACTGATAATAGACATTGGGATAGCTATGGAGATACCATGCAAACGGCCAGGCCATTTCGCCCGTCACGCCAATCGTGAGCTTATGTTGGCCGTGATAGAGTTGTTGATCGAGGAGGTTGATCTTGTCCATGACCTTCTGGACATCGACCGTCGTCTGAACGTAGACCAGCATCTCGTTTGGAGCGACCGAGGGCTCATCATAGACCAGTCGCTGGGTATTCCAGAGCGTCGGTATGAGCAGCGCGCAGGCGAGCATCAGGCAACCTGCGGCGAGATATTGCCGCAAAGGGAAGGCCCATTGTGGCGCGGCGGCCATCTCATCTCCCAGTGCATGCTGCACGTCGCGTCGGCGTGCCCATTGCTCCAACAATCCCGCGCTGCCCAGCGCGATAATTGCCGCGATTGAAAGCGCGATCGTGAGACCCATTGTCAACGCCACGCTGGTTGTGGCAATGGCCGCCACGACCAAAACTCCGCCCAGGACGACGAGTACCCGTGTGGGTTGCCACCAGGCGCGACCCTCGCGGAGCAAAGTCGCGAAGATCCATTCGAAAGAGACCCCCGCGAGCGCGATCAGCGGAAGCACGATATGGATGACTAACCAGGGCATCTTCTCGCCCGCCCATGAGTATAGCAGCAGGGTCGTAGCGAACCAATACACCAGGAAGATGCGGAACCGGGTGGGCTGCAAAATCGCGCGTACGATGCCCGCCAAGCCAAAGACCAGGATCAGCGGCTCATACATGAGGAGTAAGATCGCGTAGTAATACCATGGCTGGCCGCCACGCGCCACATGCTGCTGTTCCAACCAGTAGTAGATTCCCTGAAGTAACCCACGTCCGATCCCTTGCTGAAATCCCTGACCCCACTCGGTCAGGTCAAAGATATTGGCGGGGAGCTTCCAGAAGAAGGCGGCAAAAATCACCCAGGCGAGAACGAAAGCCATGAACCAGCGGATCCAGTGAGTACCGAGCAGCGCATCCCAGACAGGTTGCGTCTGTGGATCACTCCGCCGCTTGAGGCTGGATCGGGCCAGGTCCGTGCCTTCGGCGAAGGCTGACTCGGTCACTGCCATGCCCTGGAAGAGGAGCCGCACGATGACCAGCAGAGCGATCACGATGCTGATGACCAGCAGAATTGCTACGGCCTTTTGCTCATAGCCCGCGACAATGTTATCAGGATTCAGGGGATCGCCAGCGCCACTGTGCGCCGCTGCCATGGTGTTGATGGTCGTCGAGAGAATACTGAGCTTATGCAACCCGATCAATGCCGCCACACCCATGACAATTAAGAAAGGCGCCAGCAACAAGACGCGTCCTGCCAATGGTTGGTCGCGTTCCAGGAAGAGTCGTGGGAGGCGCCTGCCCAATGCCGGGCCGAGATCCCAGAGCACGGCGCCAAGGAGAAAGCTGCCGAAGATTGCGATGATAAAAAAGGTGTTCTCCATGGCGGTGTAAGAGAGGACAAGCGAAGCCACCACGACCAACAGCCACCGCAGTTTGCGGGTCCGTGCATAGCAGAGGGCTCCCGCCACCATCAGCAAGGTGAAACAAGTGACATAGATATCGTCACGGGTGAAGCGGGAAAAATAAACGAACGATGGTGAAACCGTGAAGAGTGCGCTCATCGCCAATGCGCCATAGCGGCCTATGCGATCGCGGATGAGGCAAGGCATGGGCACCATCGCCAACCCCAGCAAGGTGGGTAGAAGCCGTACAGTGAAGTCGTTAGCCCCGCCATCGTTCAACCCCGCGCTCACCGCCAGGTTTTGGAAGAAATCGGCGGGACCTTGCAGCAAAGGCACATGGAGCAAAAGTGCGGCGATTGCCGCGAGACCGAGTGCCACGAGATGCCCCAAGATATAGAAGAGCGGGATGATATGAAATTGAAAAGGTCCATGCAGCAATGGATCATAGAGATATCCAGATGGGTTGAGCAGGAACTGCAAAGAGAAATAAGCGTGCAAGCTTTCATCATGGTGGAGTGGTTTGTCGGCCAGACCCCAGAACCGTGATATTGCCGCTATACTGAAGATCGCGATATAGGTCCAACTCTCCCACGAGAGTCTTGCTATGCGCTGACGCAGCGTCGGGCGTGGCGAGCGGGCGGGGAGCATTTCACTGGTTGCGGCCAGGTCGTCAATCGCCGCTACGGGCTCATCAAACTCCAGGGTGGCGGCGACGTCTGGGTCAGTTGCTTCGACCTCAGTCACGGTAGCGGAAATTGGTGTGTATTCGATCGTATCCAGAGTGACTTCATCCAGCGTATTTTCATCGTTGAGTCGTGCCCCATGCAAAGCTGGTTGATCGGAGTCGGCCGCGCCCTGACCATTTGGGCGGCTCTTACGGGTCCGGGGTCGGCCGGACTGGGGCATTGTATCTTTAGCCATCGATCAATCTCCTGTTGCCGCTGTCGTCACTTGATAGATTGTCACACCATCGCGTTGATATGCGATAGAGAACCAGGTTCGCCAGAGCGCGCTCTGGAGTTGCGGGCCATATGTCTGGGCTTCGACTGCTCCCACATAAAGATACGTCACGTGGTAATGACGGAGTAATTGTGTCACTTGTTCCCGATTCGTACTGGTATAGATCGTCTGGATATCGCCGAAGCGCGACACGAAATCTGCCGCATGGGCGGGGGTGTTTACCCAATTAACACGCCACTGATCTTCGTGTCCCTGCCAGCCCATGATAGTCGGGAGGCCAGTGAAGGTGGAGACGCGCGCATAAGTCGCGCTGTAGTCGGCCTGGGCGCTATTGGCCTCGACAATCACCGGCGACCCGCTGACATTGGCATTGAGCCAGTTGATCGCCTCGACATCGCCGACTGTCAGCGCCCCCGGGGTGAGGCCTACGAGTGTGCCAGAAGATGGCGAACGATCCAGATAAATGGCGTGGCTGGCGCCGAGCGGGAAAATGCTGGCCATAGCAAAGAGGACGAGCAGCGCCAATCCCCAGATCCAGCGCCAGAGGAATGCCACGGGTTCCCATTGACGCAGTGCTACTGGCAAACGCTGTGCCAGGTGCATGCCAATCCAGGCCAGCGCCGCCGCCGCTGCAATCGCCAGGAGCGTCCAGGCCTGGAAGTAAAACTTGAAGATCGTGTTCATGCGGGGTGAATAGTTGACAAAGACATCTTTCAAGAACACGACCTCGCAGATCCCTACCAGCCCGAATGCGGCCAGAGTTAGGAGCAAGGGAAAGACAATCGTTGCCTCATCGCGATGCAATGCGTAGAGGATCAGCCAGATACAGAGGCCAACCAATGCCAGACACCAGAGGAGCGTCCAGGCATCCCACCGCGCAGTGGACCAGGTGATCCACGCGGCGGTGGCCGCGATGATCAGCACGATACCCCAGGCCCGCACCCAGGTGTTTGATGTCGTATCGCTAGCGGCCAGTGTTACGCTCTGTTTATCAGGATCCATCAGATTCTGATTACTCGGCCCACTGCGGACCAGCGTCAGGTGTGATCCACCATCCGGTCCAAGCGTGATGCTGGTTGCTGGTTCACTGACCGTGGGGGCGACGAAGACGGGCAAGAAGCGCACGACATTCCGCGCCGACAGCACCAGGAGCCACGACCCAAGAATAAAGAGCGGAAGGCCAAAGATTGCGACCTCGTCTGTGATGGCGCTACGCGATCCCAAGGCGATGGCGGGCGGGTTGGCGAGGGTGGTGAAGAGCGGCGCAAGATGATCGGAGGCGCCTGGGACAATGCCGATTCCCTGTCCGGGTGAGGAGAACGTGAGCCAAAATGGCAGATATGGGATGAGACAGGCAGCGACCACAGCACCACCGATCCAGGCGATCGCCAGTGCTAATTCGGGGCTCAGAATGCGATCGTGCGCGCGCCACTGGTGCAGCGCGATCGCTAGCAACGTGATGCCGACATATGTGGGCAGATCCCAACCATTGATCATATAGAGACCGCCCAGCGCCACGCCGGCGGCGCTGAGCCGCGCCCAGCGCTCCCAGCCTTCCCCCAACGCCGCCCATCCGCGCGCCAGCGGCAGCCGCCAAAAGGTCAAGGCGACGCCTAAGCCCAGCATCGCATAGGGGAGAGCCATCAGGTGAGCATGAAGATCCGCCAGCAAAAAGCTGAAGCTGGGAAACTCAGTGATGACGCCGCCAGGTAGCGCGCGCGATGGTGACCACCAATCATACGTCGCCCACCCCGCGCTATGCCCCAGCCAGGCGAACGCCGCACCCAGCGTCTGGTGCGGCAGATCGCCCCACCAGATAGTGAATGACCGCAGATTCCCTACCACCAGCGCCAGGAGCACCGCTACCACGCCGAACGGCAACGCCAGTGCCAGCCGCGTCTCGGCGAGATCCGGCTCGGCTGTAGCTTCCTCTGGGAGATCCGCGGTTGATGCCTTCCGATTGGCGAAGATGATCGCAATGATATTACTTGCAATCCCCGCGATGGTGACGGCGGCCAGACCAGCGGTCAGGGCGACTCCCGTGTTGAAGGCGACATTTGGTACGGTACCCAGCAGTTTTGCCAGGGTGGCGATCAAGAAATGCCCCAGATAATAGTAATTGATCGGTTGGCCCGCAAACCACGGATCAGGTGGTGGCAGATGTTGGGTGCGCATGATCGCGCTGATGAAGGCCTGATCCATGAATTTTTCAGTACCTTCGACCTTGGGATAGTAGCTACGCAGCCAACCCATCAGGGCCAGTCCGGCGGCGAAGATTGCTTCGTTGCCGAATACATAGCCCCAACGGCGTCGGACGAATGCCAGCAGGTCTCGCCCGCGCTGGGGTTCGCGCGTCACCAAGGCCACGTTGCTCGCGATCAACAGCAGGGCCACCAGGGCAATCCAACCGCGGCTGTAGGGCAACACGTGAATGACAACTGGCGGCAACCAGCACATGACCCCCAGCATCAGGATCGCAAAGGGTTTGGTCATGGACCAACCACGATCTGGCAGAGGGCGAAAGATGGTAGTCGTCAGCGGCAGACACGCGACCCCCAGGATCAAGACCGCGAGATACCATACCAGGAGATCACCCATCCGGGGTGCCTTTTCTTCCCAATGTTCAACCGTCCCAATGTACAGTTGTCATGTACATGCTCAATGAACGACGGACATACATACAGCCTAGTGACGCTGTGGGCCACATTCCCGACCTATAATAGCATACCGCGCCACCCATAGACCAACAGGATGAACCTGATGGGTAGGTGAAAAGTACACGCGGAACGCCACGGGATGCACCGAGCTACTAGATCACAACACGACACACTGGCACGGTTCGACCATGTTATCGTACCGACCAGCTCCTAAGGGAACATTGTTCGCACAATCCTTGTCGACCATGGGGTCAGAGCGTTTTCAATGTCGCAGATCAGTTGGAATCTGGCAGAGAAGTGTTAGACCAGTGCTCGTGCTAACGCTGGCCAAACGCCATATAGCCAACTTTTATTCGCGGATAAGTCAGTTCAATACGGACTTTGAAAACGTCCTGCGTGGTCACGGCGGTCGGGGTGACCCCCGGCGCGGCGGTGCGGTATAATCTCACCGTGCAGGATCTGCACACCTATCTGGTCGGCAGCGACCAGTGGGTTGTGCATAACTGCGGCGGTGGATATCAATCTTCTTATCCCCGTCATGTACAGAACGGACAAGACCTTCCAGATGAACTCGT
>DAIDHM010000017.1 GCA_027459705.1 Ktedonobacteria bacterium
CGGCGATCAGCCAGCCCTGCAGGTCCTGCCGTCGATCGGGTGCGTCGAACCAGTCGCGCATCGCCCGCGCCGGGCCGCGCCAGCGCGCGCTGGCGCCATCCTCGCCCGCCGCCAGATATTCGGCGCGCGGCGCGAACCGCAGGTCCAGCCGCCGCACGATGCGGTAGATCGCCTTCTCGGCGATCTGACAGCCTTCATAGAGCTGCGCCAGGTTGCGCAATTCGTCAAAGCTGACCGTCAGATCGTGGCGCGGTTCCGGGGTGATGTTCGTCCCCACCGGATACGCGAATTGGCGGGGTCGCTGGTGGTCCGACAGGCCGGGGATCGGGCGGAGTGGGTCGCCGGGGACGAAGATCGCGGGGTTCGCGTGGCCCGCCGCATCCGTGTCTGGTGACAGATACGCCGCGATCGATGCGGAGTTGTCGCCCAGCAGGTTGGCGCCCACGGTCGGCACGCGTGGTCGGGCGTGATCGGGCGCGACGAGTGGGCGCGGCGCCGCCCCCGGCGGCGTTGCGCGGCGTGGACCCGGCGCGCGCGGCCGCAACGGAGTGATGGGCGGCGGGGTGATGGGAGCGATTGGGATGGCGGGGGCGGCCTCAGGCGTCGGCGCCCGTGGGGGGAGGTGCTTGCGGGGCATGGCGTGCTCCTCTCCGCGCCTGTTCGGCGAGATCCTGGAAGACGCGGACCGTGGCGGCGACGGCCTCGGGCTGGCTGGCGAGATAGACTGCGATGGCGGCGGCGATGACCGTGTCATCATGGAAGCCGGGGGGCGCGCCCAGCGATCCATTAGCGCGGTAACTGAAGGCCCGCGCCTCATGCATGAGTACCGGGTCACGCGGCAAGAAGAGATCTTCGCGGAGGGCCGCCGCCAGCGCGTCGATGATCAGCGGCTTCGTCGCGCGGTTCGTCGGCCAGCCGGGCCGCGCGTCCTCTTGCCCCGCCAGCACAAGGGGATCGATGTGGTGGTAGAGCCGTGGATAGCCCAGATCGCGCAGTCGCAGCAGACAGGCGTGACCGTGGTTATTGCGTTCCACCGCCAGCAGCGGCGCGCCGAAGCGTCGACCCAGGTCGTCCAGTCGCCGGGCGTACTCGTCCGGCGGCCAGCGACCGCGCAAGGCGGCCACCTGCACGGCGCCCGCGATCCCCGCGCGCACGACGATCGCCGCATCGAAATCGCCCGCCGCCAGGCCCTCGGCGACATCCGCGCCGATCACATAGCGCGCCTCCGGCCGCCACGCCTCCCAGATTGCCAGCCCGTCCGCGAGTTCCAGCGGGGCCGGCGCGGCGCGGAGCCGCTGTTCGTGGCGATCCAGCGTCCGCTGCTCGAAGATCGGCCGCCCCGACTGGATGAAAGCCTCGCCAGGGATGGCGGGATATTCTTGATGCAATTGCCAGGGTTCCAACGCGCGGGCCTGTTCGGCATACCACTCCGCGTCGCGTTCGGGCTGTGCCATCCAGGGCACGAAGATGGGGGTGAAGCCATTGGTCCCCGCCTCCGCGCCGACCCAGATCTGATGAAAGCGGTTCCCCAGCCCGTTGGCGGTCGAGAGGCCGATCAGGTTCCCGCCGGCGCTGATGGTCGGAGCGATCGCCGCCCAGATCTCTTCCTGCCAGGGTTGGTGTGCCCATTCATCCAGGATGACCAGTGAGGCCGGTTTGCCGCGCCCCGTCCCGCGCGTCGCGGGCAGCGAGTCTACCCGCGCCGGGACGATGCCGTCCTCCGTCAGGTGCGCCAGCTCCAGCGTTCGCGTATTGCGGCGCGCCACCCAGCACATATCCCCGGCATCGCGCACCCGCGCCGAGGCCGCCACCGCCAGCCCCGGCGGCAGGTGGTCCAGCATGAAGCCGACGCGCTCCAACAGATCACTGGCATCCTGTTGCCGCCGCGAGAGCAGCAAGACCAGTTCCCCTGGATGGACGCGGACGCGCCACAGCGCGTAAGCCGCGACCAGTTCCGAGCACCCCACCTGCCGCGATTTGAGGATCACCACCCGCCGGGCCCGCGCGAAGATCCCCAACAACTCGCGCTGCCACGGCCAGAGCGCGAAATCGACCGCGCCGTGGACCGGATGGCGGACCCGACACCCTGCCGCGATGAAGGCCGCCGGGTCCATACGCCACTGCCGCGCCGGGTCCCCCGCGTCCCGATCCTCCTCAGCGCGCATCCGTCCCTCCGGCGTTCCATCGCCCCATCCCTGGCGCCCCTGATACACAGCGAGCTATACCACGGGAGCGCAACTCGCGGACACGTTTTATGGGAACATCCATGCTGCCCTCCACCACCCAGGTACGGCAACAATCGGTGTGAACCGATTTCGTACGATTAGCCCATGAATGAATTCATGGGCGGCGATGTGTGGGCGGCGGCGATGCCCCATGGGCGGCGTATGGGATGCGGTGTGTGTGGGGTGCGGCGATGCCCCATGGGTACGACGTATGGGCATGACGGAGTGTGTGAGGGCAGCCGATCGGCGGGGGCAGCCCGCCCATGAATGAATTCATGGTCTAGTGGTACAAAACCGGATGAATCCGGTTGTCACCATGCCCGCGTATGCCACATGGCACGCCCCATCACCCCCACGCGCTGTATAATCGCCCCCGTCGCCCTCACCACCCACGTACGGCATCAATCGGTTTTAACCGATTTCGTACAATTAGCCCATGATTTCAATCATGGGCGGCGATGTGTGGGATGCGGCGATGTGAGGGCGGCGGCGATACGATGACGGGGCGCGGAGGAGAGCGGGCGGCGGTGGGTGGCCGCATGGGCGTGGGGGAAACGCGGGCGAATGAATTCGCGCCTAGAGGCGGCACGGCCGCCACGAAATCCGCCTAAGCGGATTGGGTATTGGCGAACGGATCGCGCGGAGGAGAGCGGGTGGCGTGTGTGGGCGGCGGCGGCGTGTGAGCCATGAGCCAGGGCGCTGATCAACCGCGTGATCGTCCTTGTGGAATGCGGCGTACGTGTGCTAAGCTGTAGCTGAGAAAGCCGACCGATGCGCGATGGGGAGTACGCCGTGTCAGGAAGAGGAGCCGCGCGATGCCGACGCCGAAGATCTTCGTGAGCCATAGCCATCTGGATAGTGATTTTACCAAACGCCTGGTCGCCGATTTGCGTGGAGCGTTCGGCGATGAAGACGCCGCCTGGATGGATGAATATGGCGGATTGCACGTGGGGGATGCGTGGGTGGACAAGATCGTCGCCGAGATCACGGCGCGGGGCATCTTCCTGGTGGTCCTCTCGCCCGCGGCGTTGCCGCCCCAGTCGAAATGGGTGCCATTCGAGATGGGCATCGCCTTGCGGCAGCATGTGGAAGAAGGCAAGCGCATCCTCCCGATTGTGCTGCGCGCGTGCGCCATACCGGAGGCGTGGAAGGGCATCCAGTTCGTCGATTGCACGGAGTACCCAACAACCTATGCCGCGAAACTGAGCGAGATTGTGGCGTTCGCGCGTGGTGGGGTGAGCGGCGGCGGTGGCGGCGAGCGCCACCAGGCGCCGCGACCAGAGAGCCGCGCGGCGGCGCTGGTGCAGGATGCGAACACGGCGGCGGGGCGCGAGCAATGGAGCGACGTGCGCGACAAGACAGATGTGCTGATCGACGACTTCCCACAGGAGATGACGGCGGACCTGTGGCGGAGGCGCGGACGCGCGCTGCTGGGCCTGGGCGACGCGGCAGGGGCATTGACGGCGCTGGAGCCAGCGCTAGATCCCCAACTGGGCGCGGCGGGGGCAGACCCACATGACGCGGCGACGCTGCGCCTGAAAGGGCAAGCCCAGGCCCGGCTGGGACAGGTCGACCCGGCGCTACAGACACTGGAGAAAGCTCGTAAACTGGCGCGACTGGACGAAGCGGCGTTGAAACTGGACGTGCTGGCGGAACAGTTCGACCTGCTGCTCGCCGCCGGGCGTGCCGCCGAGGCACTGGCCGTCTGCGATGCCGCGCTGCGCATCGCCTCCGGCGACGCCGACTGGACGCGGCGCCAGGAACAGGCGACAGCCCGCCAGAGTGCTATCGCCGCCGCCGCCGCAGAGCGCGCCCGTCAGGAAGCGCAACGCCAGGAAGCGCAACGCCAGGAGCAGGCGCGTGTCGATGCCATCCTTCCACGGCGGCTGGCGACGTTCGCACCACCGCTCCAGACGCCGTTCGTCTTGCGGCGCTTCTGGGCGAGCGAGGTGATCCTGCCGCCGATGGTCGACATCCCCGCTGGGCCGTTCTGGATGGGCAGTGAAAAACGACGCGATCCACAGGCAGACAGTGACGAACCCTGGCACGAGGTGACGCTGGGCGCGTACCAGATCGGGCGGTATCCGGTGACGGTGGCGGAGTATGCCTGCGCGCTGGCTGCGCCAGGTACTCAAGTCCCCAAACCCTCGGATTGGGACCGCCAGCTCCAGCATCCCGATCACCCGGTCGTGAGAGTCTCGTGGCAGGACGCGCAGGCATACCTGGCCTGGCTCGGTGAGGCGACGGGGGACCATGGCTGGCGGCTACCGACCGAAGCCGAGTGGGAGAAGGCGGCGCGCTGGGATGCGGCGACGAAAACGGCGCGGATCTACCCGTGGGGCGATAACTGGGACAAGACGAGAGCCAATACCAGCGATGGCGGACCTAAGACCACGACGCCGGTGGGGGCCTATGCCGAGCGCGGCGATGCCAGCCCCTACGGTTGCCATGACATGGCGGGCAATGTCTGGGAGTGGACGAGCAGCATCTACTTCGCCGAGGCCTACCAGGCCGACAACCGGCGCGAGGACAGCACGAACACAGCAGGCAATCGCGTGCTGCGTGGCGGCTCGTGGTGGGGCGGTTCCTCGCTCGCGCGCGCGGCGTGTCGCCTCAGGAGCGGTCCAGGCGGCCACGACGGCATCGTTGGGTTTCGCCTCGCGCGCGTTCCCGTCCCTGGTTCACGCTAAATTTTCTTCGTTCTCACCTTCTCCGCTCCGAAACGAAGTGTTGAATCGGAGCGGAGAAGCTTACCCGGGTCCCGTTCCGCGCGAAGCGCGGAAAATTTTTTTTGGATATCATGGTTGGTTGGTTCCCTTCTGCATGTAAACTCTTCTATTTCCAGTATACTCGGGCTACCAAATCGCGATGACGCGGCGTGTGCGGGCGGCGATGCGTGTGCGGCGGCGATGCCCCATGGGTACGGCGTATGGTATGCGGCGTGTATGGGCGGCGGCGATGCCCCATGGGCGGCGATGGATGGGCGAAGGCGTGTGTGTGGAGCGCGGTACTACCTGTCTGCGGAGCATCCGTGGATGAATGCGCAGATGGTGAGCGGTTGCCGGTTGAGGGTGGCTGGCATGAGCGTGCTATACTCACTGCGATAACTGTGTGTGGCGCTTGGCACGCAATGAGAGGGGAACGACGACCATGACAGTACATGACTGGGATGCGGAAGATGAACGCCGCACCGAGAGGCGCGATGATCGCAGATTCCAGGGTACGCCGTCGTTGGGCACGCGCCGCGGCGCGCGGTTCCAGGACGACGGATCGCGGCCAACCGTACCAGGAACCGCGCGACCAACAAACGCGCGCGCGCCTGGTGGATACTTTCCCGACGACGAACTGGCCGAGGACGATGCTGTGCCCGCTGGGGTCAATCCCCGCAGGTCCGGGCGATCGCCGCGCGCGGACAAGCCACCACGCCATCTGCTGGCACAGGCCAGCACGTACCTCTTTCTAATATGTGGTTTCATGCTTGGCAGTCTGGCCATGCTGCTCGTCGTCATCGCGCAGAAGCCACAGACATACCCCGTGCCACCGTCCGTCAGCGCGTCTGGCAGCTCGGCGATCATCACGCTGGATGCGCCAACACTGACGACCATGATCACCGCCGCGATCCACCAGAATGCCCCGGTGCTGATCGACCAGATCAGCGTCACGCCCCTCGCCACCGATGAAATTGCGATCAACGGCACCGCGCATACCGGGCCAGCCAGCGTCGCCATCGCGGTGGTCTTCGCTCCCACCGTCGATGCCACTACCGGGACGATCAAACTGCGCCTTGTCTCCGCCAATGTCGGCGCCCTGCAGATCCCCGGCTTGACGCGCGCCATTGAGGGCGCCGTCGATGCGAAGCTCGCACCCTTGGGCCATGGCGCCATCGCGGATGGGGTGAGCTATAAAGTCATCGATGCGCGTTTCACGGCCACCGACCTGCGGATCACTGCCAACATCAGCGCGTGATCCGCAGGCACGAATCGGTCTGTGAACGTTACGATCAAGTCCACAGACCGCATCTCTCCGCACTGATGCGCAGGATCCCCGTGGTCGGCTCTGTTGACAACATTCCCACTTTCCCACTCATCTCGCCAAGGACCAGCGACTATGCTATACTAGCGGCGCGCATCAGAGACGCGCCAATACCCCTGGCGGAGGGGTCCGCTCCCAGCCACCATCGCGCGTATGAGGTTCATGGTATGCAACGATATCCCACCTGGCCAGCAGGGCAGCCCGTGGCCCCCGCTGCGCCACTTGTTCTGCTCTTTGAACGCAACGACGCGATCGCTGTTCCGCTCATCACCCAGGTGCGCACGGCCGGATATGATATTCGTGTAGCGCGCATCCCGGTGGAACTCTTTGATATCATGCAGCGCGAGCCGATCGCGTTGATCCTGATCGACCTGGGGAATGCTGCCGCGAACCGCCGCGAATTCTGGGTGGGATTGGATACACAGCGGCGTGGCAAAGCCATGCAATTGCTCACTTTCCGCTATGTGGTGACCGGCGAGACCGGCATGATGGAAGATGGCGTGCGGGTGGCGCGGGCGGATGTCGAGGTCATCAGTGCCCAGGGCTTTGGTCCGCTGATCGATGCGATCCGGGCGCGTGTCCCGGGCGCGCAGCCTGTGATGCCATGGGACGGGCCGCCAGCGCCGAACCTGAGCCAACCGTTACGCTCGCCCGGTCCAGGTCAGGGCATGATGAACTCTCCATCAGCACCCGCGGGCGGACCATCCGCTGGCGGCAGTTCCTCCAATGGTGGTGGCCCTCCCGCATCGCCGTTTGCGCAGCCCTATAGCGATAATCCCTTCAAGCGGCGAGGTCCGACAACCCCACCACCGCTGGGCGCAAGCTACCCGCAGGGAGCAAACAACGCGGCGCAAGCGCCTCCCCAACCGCCCGCATCTAACGGATCTTCCGCCTGGTCACCGCCGCCACTGGGCGGCTTCGCGGCCCCGCTGCCCCCCCGCCCAATGCCCGCCAGCATGCCATTCGATGGCTTTGCGCCCGGGGGAGCCGCCGCTGGCCCGTCGGCCAACGGCCGCGGATTGGGAGCAGACCCCCAGGCAGCCGCCGCCCGCATCGAAGATGCCTGGAATCCGCCCGCCCGCCACGACGCGCCGCCGCCCGCCCGTGGTGTGGCGTACCGTGGCTATGATGACGCTCCCCTGGCACCCGACGACCCACGCATCGAAGATGCGACCTCACCGGTTCCCGCCGTGGCGTACGTCGACGCGCAGTCCGCTAATCGCAACGAACGCGCCCTGAGCACCATCTTGATGGATAGCGCTGTCATCTCGCCGCAGCGCCTGGATGCCCTCCGTGCCATCCAGGTCACCTTGAATCAGGTCGGCATGGGCTTCTCGCTCGCCGAACTGGCGATGCTCTTTCGCTTCCTGACACCAGACCAGTTGCTCGCCGCTTATCTTGTCAGCCGTGGACTGGTTACGGCTGAACAAATTGCCTCATTGGGGCGCATCAAGCAGGAGCTGTTGGCGACCGGCAAAGACTATGACCTCGAGGCGCTGCTCGCTATGTTCAATATCCTCCCCGCCGACCAGGTCCGCCTCCTCCGTATGGAGCTGGGCTGATTCCCCAGCACAGTCCGCCGCGGAGTGGTCTGAAAGAATCTTCGTACGGATCGGCCGACCCAGCGGCGTCGGCGCGCTCTGGGCGTCGGGGAGCGCGCGGTGCCACCCCCAGACGCCAGTGGGATCGGGTGCCCATATATAGCGAACGTTCCAGGCTGTCACCACCACCTCGACTACTTCCGCGACATCGGGATGATAGGGTGAAGCATGTTGTTGTGGCATCATAGCGCGTTCCTTTCTCGCAACTCTCAGAGCGTCGGCCGATCCTGTCGCAGATCATCCATCATCGAATCGATCGAATGCCAGAGATTTGTCCGCATCATCGGCGGCGCGCTCTTGCCTCGCGCCGGCGAATTCGCCAGGACGTCATAGTCCGCGTCCAATGCGCGGTGCAGCAACCACTCACGGGCAGCTTCGGCCCAGACATCGCTGGCCGTCCTGCCAGCATGCTGCGCCGCAATCGTCATAGCCCGCAAAACATCGGGCGCCATCTTGACCCAACCGATGACGCGCGAGCGCGATGCGACCGCGCCCTCGTCAGGCATGCGCGGTGCGAGTGGACTCAATGGGCTTGCCTCGTTCCATGCCTCGCTCCCTGGATTGAATACGACATTCGCCATGTGTTCTGCCCCCTGCTTTCTTCTCCTGCTGTTGCGCGGATCTCCGCCAGGGATCCTCGCCCTCCTACCACTACCATTCGAAACCTGCGACCATTGTTATTTTAGAACATTTGTTTGCATTTGTCGAGCCAATAGCCCGATTAGTAGTAAATTTGTTCTAAATTTGGTGCACCATGGGGGGCGCACTCTCACATACTGAATATCCTGGTTCGCGGTCGACCACGTGCGTGCCCCAAACTCACAGGCGTGCCCGATTTTCGCCGCTCCCTATACTGGAAGAAAGATTCGATGATCGGGAGGAGGCGCGACAATGATGCGCGGCATGCGCGCCTACCAGGCGATTCGCGCCCTCACGCTCGTGCTGGTCCTGTCGTCCTGTGGTTCCCATTCCGTCGGGGCTGTGCCTCGCGGAGTCGCTTCACCCGTGGTCGCGCGCCAGGCCACGAACACCCCGACACCCCCTGGTAGAACGCCGACCATGCCAACCAATGGCGATGACTGTGCCAACCTGGCAGTGACTGGCGTCGATCGCGCTGGTTTACCGCTGCCCGCCGGGCTATTCTGGCAAAGCACCAATGCCGATGGCACCATCGCGCGCTACACCATCGCGGCGTGTGGCTCCGCGCTCTACACGTTCTACACGGGGCACCTCCCCGCCATGGGCTGGAGCGTCCTCACGGCCACGCGACAGGATGCTGACCAATATGTCATACTCTGCCAGCGCGCTACCATGAAACTGAGTCTGCTCATAATTGTCTATCCCGACGCCAGTGGCGCATACCTGATCATCAGTAGTGGCGTGTGATCCAATCCTCTCTTTCCCTATGTATGCATCTTTCTCTTGCTTTCCTGTCAATCTATTCATAATGCGCCACTTCCCTGAGCGCACCCTGCTCCCTATATTCGGATATGCGCCAGTGTGTCGATGAATGGAATGAGTGAGGATTGTCCATAGTCTGGCCAACCTCCGTGAATCGGCACCGGGCGGGATCCAGTCAGCCACAGGGCTGCCAATGCCACCCGGCACCTGGAGGAGGTGCAATAGTATGCTGGCGAAAGTTGCAAGTAAGTTCCGAATTCGTTCCAAATTATTCAGCGGTTTCCTGGTCATCGCCGCACTGATGCTCTGTGTCAGTCTCATTGGCATCTGGTCAGCCAGCCAGATTGCCGATCAGGCCGATCAAGTCGTCAGTGTCGAAGTCCCCAAACTAGACGCGCTATTGGCGACCCAGTCGGCTTTTCTGCACACGCAGATCGATTTCCGAGATACGGTCTTCACGACCGATCCCACCCAGTCCGCAACCTTATTAGCGCGGGCGCAACAGGATGCGCTATCGTTGCAGACCGCCTTCGCGGCCTATCTGGCGCTGCCACACCTGGCGGATGAAGTCGATGGGATCCGCGCGTTCCAGCATGCCGTGCGCATCTGGAGCAATACACTACATGCCATGTTGCCAGCCGCAAACAATCTGACTCCTGATGTTGCCTATCGTCTGACCGTGGAGATCGAAGGCCAGTGGCAGCCCCAGATCGCCGCAGTGGACAGCGCCGTCCAGAGCTTGATCGCGACCAGCACGCAACATGCCGACGCCGCGCGCGCCGCTGCGCGTACCATCCACGATCAGACGCTGTGGGTGATGATACTCGCGACGGTCATAGCTTTTCTCTGCGCCTTCGGCCTGGCCTGGGGATTGGCACAACTGATCGCACCACCGCTCGAGGTGATGGTGGGCGTCGCGCAACGCGTGGCGCATGGCGATCTACGCCCGATCGACAAGCTGGACCAACGGTTCATGGGCCAGGATGAGATTGGACGGTTAACCAGCGCCTTGGTCAGCATGACGGCCAGTCTCAGTCAGATTATCGGCCAGGTGCACACCGCGACCACGGAGATTGATGTGAACGCCGCCGAGATCAAAGCGACCGCGCAAGGTATTGGCGCAGCGACTGAGACGGTTGCCACGGATATCTCAGGGGTCGCGCGGCGCATCGTCGACCAATCCGACGCGCTCGCGCAGGCCACTGAGGCGGTCAGGGCACTGGCCAGCCAGGGCGCGGAGACCTCGACACAATCTGACGACTTACGCCGGATGATGGAGCAGATCCGCGCCGCCGTCGCCGAAACCTCTGAGTCGATCGCGATGTTCAGTCAGCAATCTGAACAAATTGGCCAGATTGCGCAATCGATCCACGAGATCGCCGACCAGACCAACCTCCTCGCGCTCAACGCGGCCATCGAAGCCGCCCGCGCGGGCGAACACGGGCGTGGTTTCTCAGTGGTCGCCGATGAAGTCCGCAAACTCGCGGAACGCTCTACCCAGGCAACGCAAGAGATCGCCACGATCGTCACCCAAACACAAGGGGCGACCGAACAATCCATTGCGGCGATGCACGTAGGCATCGATCGAGTGGACCAGGGTCTGCAGAGCGCGCGTTTGACCGAAGCGACCGCGCGAAATATGCGCGAACGCGCCGATGCGCTGCTCGTCATGATCGCGACAACTGCTTCCGCGGGCGAAGAAAATAGCTCGACCGCGACTGGTGTCGCCGCCGCCGCTGAAGAGATGGCCGCGAGCGTCGCAAGCACTGTCACCAGTGCGGAAGACCTCACCACCCTCGCCAACAACCTGCGCTCGTCCGTCGGTGTCTTCACTGTCGACACCATGCAGGCTCCCGCTCAACTCAGGGTGGAGCGACATCAGGCCGGAGAGCCTTCCCGGTCATTGTCAGCCGCTTGATGTGACCTGTGTTTGTATTGAGTGAAATCGCTGCGATCAGCAAGTTAAGGAGAAATCGATGTCTCGTTCCCTCTATCGCATGGCCCTGCTCTGTGTCCTGGGGACTTTGACACTCCTGGTCGGTTGTGGTCTGACGCCAGCGACCCGCTACGTCACTCTCATGCCGGAACCACCGAGTACCACGGTCACCATCGCGGAGAGCATGTTCACGCCCTTCATTCTGGTCGTTGCGCCAGGCACTGCGGTGATGTGGCACAATAGCGACCCCGTGGCCCACACCATCGCGACGACTCCGGAATCGACCGCGTATCTCAATACGCTGACGGTGAACCAGTCCATTCCGGCTGGAGGCATGGCCAGTGTCACCTTTAGTCAACCCGGCCTCTATCATTACTACGATCCTACCGTCTCGGATTGGAACGCCGATTTCGGCCGCGTCGCGCCGCGCCAGGGCGAGCCACATTATCCGATGCCCATGGAAGGTATGATCTATGTGACGGGCACGATCGCCCAACTGCCCGCGCATGCTGCCAACTCTGTCATTTATCTGCACGATCGCATCGCCACGAACATTCTGGCGGTCCGAACTGGTGGAACAGTTTCCTGGCACAATTATGATACGGATCCACATTTCCTCTTGCCAGTTCTCGGCTGGGACGCACCCGTGAATCCGGTGGATATCGGCATCAACAATCTGTTGGGCGCCGATGCGGCCCCACCTGACGGTGAGACGCGCACCATCACGTTCACGACCCCCGGCCTGTATTACTACTATTGCCAGACCCATGCTGCCGTCGATCCCGTCTATCTGCGCGCGGTAGCGCGCCAGATGGCCTCGGAATATCCGATCCCGATGGAGGGCTGGGTGCTGGTCAGCGGCAATTGACGGATCTGATGCTCCTCACCCTGTCATACTCCACCCATACCGTGCACGATATCGCGCCAGAACACACCCCGCATGTCAAGTGTGGGGTGTGTTCTGGCGCTGAAAGTTCCAGGATCATATTAACTTTCATTCATCGCCGGCTAGCCAATCGCCTGCTCACGGTAATCCGCTCCTCATCAGGAGATCTGCATCGTTGCGGGTTTGTCTCGGGCAGTGCTCCTGGCCCTTCAATTACCTGGCGCGCATCCGATGTACTGCTAGTGATGTATCGCGTTTGCGATACCGCGCTAATCATGGATGCGAGCAACGAGCTAGATTTTAAGGGGATTGTGCTATGAGCGAAACCAAATCCACCGGGTGGTCCGGTGCCGTTGGGCGTCCCGGTGCCAATGGCGCTGGGGGTTACTATGGGAGTAGCCGACCACTGTCGCGCCGTGGCGGCTGGCAAAATCTATCCGTTGGTAAACAAATTCTGTTCAGTTTCATTGCGGTCAGTCTCGTGATGGTGGTTCTCGGTGGTGTGGGCTTCTGGGCAATGAGTCAAATGAATGGCCAGGCGACGACGATTGCGCAGGTGAGCACTCCCAAAGAGAAGGCCCTCACGACTCTGCGAGCTGATAGCCTGCGCGTGACCAATGACCTCACCAGCGCAACCATCGAGAATTCGCGGGCTAATGCGCAAAATGACCTGAATGCTGCCGCGACGGATCTCCAGCAGATGCTGGCATCGTTGAGTACCTATCAGTCTCTGCCGCATACCGCGGATGAGACGGCGGCGCTTGGCACGTTGCAAGCGACGCTGAGTCCATGGCAAACGACGTACCAGACGCTGGTGCCACTGCTCCAGGCCGGGACTCCGGATAGTATGGCGCAGGCGTTGACGATTCTGCGTCAGCAATGGTTGCCCCAGCGCACCGCCCTCTCGAACGCGATTGATACGCTCGTTGCGAGTGCCTATGCGCAGACGACCAGCACGACTGCGCAGTTGCAGACCTCATTCTCGCAGGGCGCGGTTGTTTTGCTCGTGATCCTGCTGGTCGGCGTCGCCCTGGCACTGAGTCTGGCGATGTTCCTCGCGCGTGGCTTGACCAGTCCATTGCTCGCGCTAGTTGAGGAAGCCCGACGGGTGGCCGATGGCGAAATGACCAATACCGCTGAACTGGCCGAACGTTTCAGTGGCGACAGTGAGATTGGCCAACTCGTGATGTCGTTTGATCAGATGTCGCGTAACCTCAGTGAATTGGTCGTCGCAACCGAGACGCTGGCGGCTGGCGAGCTTGTCCCCATCGATGCAGTGGTCGCGCGGTATGCCGCCGATGAGAAAAAAGGTATTCTGGCAAAATCGCTGAACAAGATCATTCATCGTCAGGTCGAGTATGTCGAATTTGCCCATCGCATCGGTGATGGCGAACTCCTCGATCTGCACCATCTTCTGGCGCGCTACGAAGGCAACGCGAACGCCGGAATGTTGGCCAAAGCACTGGTGAAGATGGCCGATAGCATCAATGAGATGGTAGAGGCTGCCAACCACCTCGCCGATGGTGAATTGGTGCCAATCGATGCTCTCGAGGCACGCTACAAAACCAACGACAAACAGGGTATCCTGATCCGCGCGCTGAACAAGATCATTCATCGTCAGGTTGAGTATACCCAGATTGCCCAGCGCGTTGGCGATGGCGACCTGGTCGATATGAGCGCGATTATCGCGCGGTATGAAGGTCGTCCCAATGCCGGGGTCCTGGCGAAATCGCTCCATCATATGATCGAGAGTTTACGCGAGCTGGTCAGCCGCATCAACGAGACTGCCGCCAGCCTCTCGGTGGCGGCCGGGCAGATCGCTGAGACCGCCGAACAGACTGGCAACGCTACCGAGCAGGTCACCCAGACCATCCAGCAGGTTGCCGCGGGCGTCCAGGAGCAGGCCGGACAATTGACGAGCATCGCTGCCGAGATGTCCAGGCTCAAGCAGATGGGTGACGATGGCGCCCAGGCTTCGCTTGATACCGGTCGCATGGCGCGTTCGAGCGGGGAAGTCATCAGTGAGACGCTGGCCAGCATGGATAGTGTCCGCAGCAATGTGAGCGATGGCGCCGAAAAGGTTCGCCGCCTCGCGGAACAATCGCAACTGATCAGCGCCATCACGACATCGATCTCTGACATCGCCGACCAGACGAACCTGCTCGCGCGCAACGCGGCCATCGAAGCCGCGCGCGCGGGCGAGCATGGTCGTGGCTTCTCGGTCGTTGCGGATGAGGTCCGCAAACTGGCCGAACGCTCCTCGACGTCCACCCAGGAGATCGCCAAGATCATCAGTGAAGTCCAGGAGCAGATCCGTTCGACGTTGGAGACGATGGAGAGTGGTGTCAAGAATGTCGCCAGCGTCACTGAGCGCTCGCGCGATGCGGAACAGGCCTTCAAGAAGATCATGACGGCTATGGATGAAGCGGTCGATCGATCGCGGGCCACGGCGGATTCGACAGAGCGCGCCAGCAGCGCCGTGACCGGCGTCGCCAGCGTCAGTGAAGAGAATAGCGCCGGCGCCGAGGAGGTCTCTGCCGCTGCCGAAGAGATGGCGGCCCAGGTCGAAGAGACGGTTGCCGCGACGCAGCAATTGCATCAACTCACTCAGGAACTCCGCGATGCGGTCAGCGTCTTCCATATGGAAGGCGGTGCGCCGGAAGGTGCACAGCGTCGTAACGATCTTGACCGCACATCCCAGCTCCAACGTGGATTGGTCAAGGGAAAGCGCCGCGCTGCATAAGACCGTCCTCACGTATGACGGACAGATGTGGATGAGGACCTGAGCCGCATCGAGGTTTCTTTCCCGCTCGCGAGAACAGCGACACGACGCCCGGTTCCACGTGGAACCGGGCGTCGTGTCGCCGTGGTGATCCGCAGAGTCGAGATTATTTCTGCGTTACTTTGATCCCCATTCTGGATGCCAGGTCACGGGCGACTTGTGCCGCTTGTGACGAGACATCGCTGTCATCGGCCACCAGCGTGTCGGCGGGGCGCGAGCCGCGCGCGACCGGGTGGCCCGGTGCCGCCGGGTGGCCCGGTGCCGCTGGGTGGCTCTGTGCCACCGGGTGGCGCGCCCCCGTCGCTGGTCGCGCTGCCGGATGTAGTGAGGATGTCGTCTCGGCCACATCCGCGAAAGGTGAGACCACAGGGGGCGGCGTTGCCAAGGGCTGCTTGCCATAGACCGCGCGGGCCAGCGATGCGCGGGCTCCTGTGAGCGCTGGGCTTCCGGGGGTCGCCGGATCACCCGAAGTCGCTGCATGACTCCGCCTCGTCGCGGTGGTGTCTGACCAGCTGGTTTGTCCGGTCGTATGTCGTTCGCCAATGCGTGGGGTAGTGTTGTGGTCCTCGGCGACGCTTGCGGCCGTCCTGGTCGAATGTTCTGCCGTGGCACCTGACTGCTCGTTCGTGGAGGCTGGCGACGGAGTTGAACGCCGTTCGGCACGCATCCGCTCGTAGCGCGCGCGCAATGCCGTCACCCGTTGCCGCGTCATCCCATAGCGGGCGGCCGTGGCGCTGGTGCCATGCTCTTCGGCATACCAGAGAATTTCACGTTCACGAGCGGGATCGAGCGGTGCGGTCTGGGCCTTGTCCAGGGGGCGAGCTTTCCCACGGCGTGGCGCGGGTGGTGGGTCCTGCGACGCGGGCGCTGGCACGGCATCGGGCAATACGATCGCTTCAGATTCCACGGTGACCCAGGCCGCGTCGACGATGGTTTCGTCTGCCGATGGATCCGCTTCCGCCGTTGCGGTGGTGCCCGCGTTCGTGGGTGGTTGGCCTCTGGCCACCCGGCGTGTCGAGGATTTCACTGATTGCTGCTGCTCCTGATTATTGTCGGGTGTTGGGCAATCATCGATCGCGACGGGCAGCAGGTCCGTCACCGTATGTTGCATCTGCCGCGCAAAGGCCGTGTGGGGCGCTGAGATCTCCGACAATGGGATGTGCTTCTCGTCTTCGACGGGTAGTGCCACATCCTCCACGTCGGGGGGAATCTCAGCGATCGAGCGGAGCGAGTTGGCGCTCTGCGCCAACAAGAGGATGCGGTCGCCCGCGCGCACGGCCACGATCGTATGTTGTGCGGAGAGGCGCATTTCCGAGATTTTTTCGAAGAAGGGCTCCGCTCCCTTCGCGCCATTCCCAGGGATCGCCGTGAACCCGCGCGCCTTGAGCATAGCCAGCGCGCGCGTGGCCAGGTAGATCAATCCGAGGACGACACCCAGCTTCCAGGTAATATCGAGGCCGGTCTGCCACCAGGCCGGGGTCGTCGCCAGCGGCGTTGTGGTCGTCGTGTCGGTGAGATGGAGAGGCGTCTGCGCTTCGGTCAACGTCGCCGTGGGGGCTGGAGTGCTCGCGACGGACGTCGGAGCCACGGCAGTGGGCGCCGCGGTGGTGGGTGCTACGTCTGTATGTGGGGTTGCGGGCGGCGCGGAGACGGTGGCGATGACGGCATTCTGCTGTGCCTGTGGTGTCGCGCTGATCGTGGTGGTCGTCGCGACGGGGGAGGGATGGTCCGCTGCGACCTGTCCGCTGTTCGTCGTGGACGCCGCCGTGCTCGCCACCGTCACCGTTCCCGCCGCCAGCGCGCCGTTTGTCGTCGTTGTGCCTCCTGGTGGTGCCTGCGGTGACCCAGATGGCGACGCCGTTGTCGCAACGCTGGCGGATGCCTGCACCGCGGAAGCGTCCACTGCTGACGGCGCGGAATGGGCGGCGGCGGTGGAGAGGGCCAGGACCCCCACCAGAAAGACCCCTCCCAGGATCGCAGCGAAACGCCGATCGGCCGGGCTGGGCGCGCCACGCGCGGGCGCGGGCGTATGTTGTGCATCCATGCGAGATTCCTTCCCTAGCTACCCACGATCTGATGGTCCGGTGCCGCCGGAGATGGTCCGGTGCTACCTCGATCGAGGGCTCGTCATGCAATTCCAGGTGAAACCGGGTGCCCCCATACACGGGCAGGAACTGCGGAGCACTGCTCAACAGTTGGGGGCACTATGTACCGAGCCATGCCTTCCTTACGATGCGTGATAATCGATGGCAATCGATTTCGTATGACAGGCCTGTGAAATCCTTTCACAGGCGGACATCGAGTGTGTTGATCCAGGCGACCATCTGGATGGCGGCTGATGCTGATCCAGGCCGACTATTGCATCACAAAGATGGGAAAGAACAGGTCGACCAGATGTAATTCGACCAATACCGCACTGAATTGCTTGATCAATGCCTGTTTTAACGCGTCTTTCCCCTGCGATGTCGCGAGCTGGGTCGTGGTTGCATCACCCGCCGTCGCCGTCAGGAGATCCTGCAGGATCGGCATCCGCTCGGTGACAATCTTGGTCACATCGCTCTGCTTATCAAGTACCGGCGAGAAAGCCATCACGACCTGAATCTTCAAATACCGGTTTGCTCCGGGATCCGCCAGGTTCAGGATGAGCGTGTCAATCGTCGCGGTCGGCCCCAGATCATAGGATGGCGGTGTCGGTACGACGATATTCTTCTGCGCCGTGGACGCACCCGCGGCCATCAACTTTGGAGCAACGAAGAGGTAGGTTCCGACCGCAGTGAGCGCGACCAACAAGACGCCGACCCCAGCAAAGATCATGATTTGCTTCTTCACACCTTTTCTCCCTCAGCATCCGACGCACCTATCGATCGCGCCAGCTTCTTCACCTGGTTGGACCGGCCACCCAGCCCCCGGCAACTATCGGTGACTTAGCACGTCATGGCGTCGGCGTCACCCCCGGCGTCGCGACCGGTGACCCGGTTGTGGTGCTTGTAACGGTGGGCACGCCGCCCGCCGAACCACCAGAACCATACAGAATGACGATCACCGCGCGACGGTTCATCTCCTGGTGCGCGCGTGTATCATTAGGAACTATCGGCTGATATTGCCCAAACCCTACAGCCGAGAGGCGATTTGGCGCGACATGTTCCACCTCCGCCAGGTAGCGTGTCACCGCGACGGCACGCGCCGCTGAGAGTTCCCAGTTCGTCGGGTAGATCGGACTCGAAATAGGGATATTGTCAGTGTGGCCTTCCACGCGGATGGCGTTGGGAATGCCTGCCAACGTTGGACCTAATTGCTGTAAGAGCGTGATGCCATCTGGTTTGATCTGATTGGTACCGTTATAAAAGAGCAGCACTCCAGAGATGGTGATCGCAATGCCCTCCTTTGTTATCTGGGCAGAGATCTGATTTGATGGCACATTATTGGTTGTGGCGAATTGCTGAATAATCTGGTTGATGCTACCGAAATTTTGTTGTTCCAACACATTGATGGGCGCCGAACCAGATGACGTCGCAATCGGATTGGTCTGCTGCGCGGTCGTCACATTGATATTGAAAGCCCGCTGGAGCGATCCCGCCAGCGCTTGAAATTTGGTGGCGTTGATCGTAGACATGGAGAACAATAGGACGAAGAAGACCATCAACAGCGTGATCAGATCGGCATAGGTCAACAGCCAGCGCTCCGCGTTCTCCTTGGCCGCGGCTTTTTTCTTGCGCGCCATCCCTGCTCCTATCCTTTCGTTTCGACGAGCTCAGTGATCTTGACACCAAAATTTTCATCGACCACTACGACCTCGCCACGCCCGATGAGCGTATCGTTCACCAGGATGTCTACCGGCTCGCCTGCCAGGCGTTCCAGTTCGATCAATGATCCGCGACCCAGAGCCAATACCTGTTGTAGAGTCATATGAATGCGCCCCAATTCGACGCTGACGCGCAGAGGTACATCATAGAGTAAGCTCAGTCCGCTCATCAACGCGGTGGCTGTCTCAGGCGAGAGGGGCGAGAACCCGCCGGGGCGCGCCACAGGAGCCGCCGCCGTGGGCGGCGCTGGGGTTGGCGCTGCTGGGGGAGGCTTGGGCGCTGGCGGAGGCGCCACAGGCACCGGCGGCGGCATCCGCGATACTACGGGTCCCGGCATCACAATGCCGGAACTCTGGACAAGCGCGTCTAATTCTTCCGCGCTGATGGAATCATCGAATACCTGGGATGCCGCTGACTGGGCGGCTGGCGGTGATGTTGGTGCCGGTGTGGCGGATGCGCCGCCGTTCAGCAATGCGTTGAGTTCTTCTGGGCTGATAGCATCATCAGCCGCGGAATCATTCGTGTTTTGCTGTGGCTCGGGCTTATCACCTGCTGGCCCGGATGGTAAGGTCATTGCGGGTGTCCCTCTCTTTCCCCAATGTGACCACTCTCGTTGGATGTGCTAGGCGGCTTTCTGAGCTGGCTCCTCTTCGCCAGTGGCGGCTGGGGCGCCGCGTTTCGTCTCTTTGGCTACCATGCCCTCTAACTTCTGGCGGACAATGCGAGGATTCTCGCCCGCCTGTACTGCCAGTACACCCTCGATCACCATTGACCGATACGCCACTTCTTCATGATTTTTGCGCTTCAATTTATTGCCCAATGGTAACCAGAGCAGGTTAGCCGAGGAGACCCCCCAGAGCGTCGCGATGAATGCGACCGCGATCTTTGGTCCCAGGGAATTCGGATCGGAGAGATTGCCCAACACATGGACCAGCCCCATGACGGTGCCAATGATGCCCATGGTTGGCGCAAAGCCTCCCATTGCTTCGAGCATCCCGAAGAGGGCCTCGTGGCGTTCTTCTACGCTCGAGAGTTGAATCTCCAGCACGTTCTTTAATGTTTCCGCCTCCATCCCATCGACCGCCATCATGATCGCCTGTTTCAGGAATGGATCTTTCAGCGTCTGCGCCTCGCTCTCCAAAGAGAGCAACCCTTGTTTGCGGGCTTTCTCTGCCAGCGTGGTGAATTGTTCGACTAACTCATGGGCGTTGTTTTCCTGCTTCTTGAAGGCGATCCCAAAGAGCTTGGGCAGTTTGGTCACATTCTCCATGGGAAACGCGATCAACGTCGCACCCAGCGTCCCACCGAAGACGATCAGGAGTGCGGAAGGCGCGATGAACGCTGTCAGTGACCCCCCCTCCATCAGGACCGAGGCGATCAGTGAACCGAATCCTAGCAAAAGCCCCAACAACGTCGAGAGATCCATTGATCTTCGCTCCTCCCGTATCAGGTGGCACCGGGCCACCTGGTCGTCTCATCCTCGTCTGCGTCCGGTTGGCCCAACCGCCTGAGTGTCGTCGGTTGTCCCGTGGTCATCCCGCCCAGGGGGTGCACGAGCGCCGCGCGATTGATTGGCCCGGCAATCTGACGCCGATAGGCGATAATCAACTCAACCACCTCCTCGGCGGTCTCGCGGACCCGCAGCTTGTTGTGGTCGATCAGCGACACGACGGTATCGGGATGCATCTCAACAAAGATGATGAAGTCCGCATTGACGTAAAACTGCGTGCCATCGAAACGGGTCAGAGCGATCATGTGCGTACCTCTCATGGACCACGATATGGACCACTAATCCCGTCATGGACCACGTTTCCTGCTGGTCAGCGATCCATGCTCATTGTATGTGGCGGAGTGAGGTGAAGATATGGGCCAAAGTCCCTGATACCCGACTCCATGGGCACAAGCCCCTATCGCGCGTTTTGCCCATTGCCGATAATATTCAGGGAACATCGCTGGTGAAGGAGTGAAATGCACGATGTCAACCATGAATCCCGCTGTCAACGGACTGGCAACGGACCATCCACCGACGGGGCAGGCCGCCCTGGCGCGCGCAAATGCCCAACGGGCGACCGCGCGCTATCAACAAGGGCAGACCTTGACGGTCACCCCGGGGAGACTGATCATTCTGCTCTATGATGGTGCGCTGCGCTTCTTGCGTCGCGGGCGGATCGCCCTGGAGAATCATGAGATCGAGGTCGCGCATAATGCGATACGCCGTGCGCAAGATATCGTCGCGGAACTGGACGCCACCCTCGATGATCGCGCGGGTGCCATCTCGACGAATCTCCATGAGATCTACGCGTATCTCTTGCGCCGTCTGATCGCCGCTAATCTCGCGAAAGATGGGACGATCATTGATGAAGTGATCGCGCACCTGGAGAGCCTTGCCGAGAGCTGGCGGGATGCCGTCGCGGCGGTGGAGCGCACCGGCACCTCTGGCATTACAGAGAACGGGGTGCAGATCAATGTCGGAGAATGAAACCCGGATCAGTGCCGTGGTCTGCCAGACGATTCACCAGATGGCGATCGCCATCCATGCGGCAATCACCGACGATGATCTGGCGACCTTTCATGCGTTGATCCAGCAACGCCGTCCATTGGTGGCCTATGTCACCAGCATGTTGCCGCGACTGGATAATGATCCGACCATGCCTCAGGACGAAGCGGATGGTCCGCTACCAGTCGATGCGACGCTGGCGAGTCTGCGTATGTTACAGCAGGCACTGGCTGAAGATGCCGCGGCTCTGGCGGCGGCTGAGACCTGGCTGCGCGGCGCGCGTCGACAGTTGATCCACCTGAATCGTGGCAAACAGGCACTGGGAAGCTACCAGGCCCCATTTGAGGAGCTGTCTATGCCTTCGCAACTGGAGACACGTTGCTGAGCAAACCAACTGTCGATGCATGACGATGCCGTCAACCTCCAGACCTTCCGTCGCGAGCGATGCTGCTCGCGTCTGGTCTATCCAGGCAGATAATGCATAGACTGGTCATACATAGCTGATTTCACCAAACGTTGGGGAATAGCGAACAAGGAGGATGTTGCCCCACGGTTGAGGAGCGTCGCGCAATATCCGTGGCGCTGTTTCCCCTATGCGCTTGCCATGTTCGCCTACTTATAAGCGCATGGGGACCTATCAACCCAATAACCTCAGGCTTTTGCGCGTGCCCACATGATGGCGCCGAGGTGGATGGATCCGAGCTTGCTGGGGCAGACTGTAATGCTGCTCTCCTGGTATCGGACCATCCGCATCAGACGCCGCAAGATTGTTGGGTTCGTGTTGGTAAGTGAGGTGATTGGGATGAGTCAAAGACGCCGAGGAGCGCGCGGTATCTGGGGTCTGCTGGTCGGGATGAGTGTGGTGGGGATTGTCCTGGGCGGTCTGCTGGGGTATGGGGTGTACCGCTTCGCCCCGGCGATACGCGGCTTCGGCATGCTGGCGAATACGACACGCACACCCACGCCAGACCCGACTGCTACGAGCGATCCACGGAGTATTCCGGCTTCCGCGTCGGCCACCACATCCTTGCAACAATTCAACGCATCGTTGACAAGCTATGCGGCGCAACCGATCGACCAACTGAGTACTATGCGACTGATCATCCCATCGATTCAAGTCAACGCCCCTATCGTAGAGCGCGGTCTGGTACAAGGGTGGATGGTCGTTGCGCCAGGCAACCAGGTGACGCACTTCGTCTACTCCGCATATCCCGGTGCACCTGGCAACGCTGTATTGTATTCGCATGATGGCACTGTCTTTCGCCATCTTGACAAACTGGCCGTGGGTGATACAATGCTGGTCCAAACGCCCAATGGGACGTCGCAATTTCGCGTGCGCGAAATGCGCATCGTCTCGCCGGATACAGTCTCGGTATTGGACGCCACCACGACTTCCGTACTGACGCTGCTGACCTGCTACCCTTATGGCGTGGATACGTCACGGCTGGTCATCATCGCGGATCGTGTGTCGTCATGAGAAGAGGGAGGAATCTCATGCCAGGGTCTGTCGTCGCGCTGTGGCAGGGTCCCGCGCAGCCATTGCGTCCCACGGATCGCCGCATCGCGTTGTTGCTCGATACCCTCTGGGAGCGCCATTTCGCCGATATCCCCCGGGTCAATGATGTGGTTGTGGGCTATGACTATCCCTGGAAACGCCATCTCGGACGCATCCGCATGACGCTGGATCAGCGTACCTCGCAGATTGGATTGAACCGCCTGCTGGACCATGACGCCGTACCATCCGGTGTCCTGGTGGCCATCCTGACCCATGAAATTGTGCATTATGCTCAGGGCTTTGGCTCGCCGTTGCCGCGCACCCACCGCCATGCGCACGCGCATGGCACTGTCTCGCATGAGTTGGCGCACCGTGGCCTGGCACGATACGAAGACGAATTGGCCTGCTGGATCGAAGGCTCATGGCCGAGTTTTGAGCGCCGCGCGCGTGCCGAACGCCAGGCCGCTGCCCGGGCGGATCGGCTGGTCCCTTGCGCTGTCGCATCGCGCGTGGTATACTCACTATAGTTTGAGTTGCCACCTGGCAGGATTGCTCTGTTGGTAACTCCTGCCACCCCCCCTTTCGACGATCACGAAAGGAATTGGGTCGTGTCACGACCCACCCACCATTGTGCTTCATCTCACTGATCAGGTATTGGTTTGGTCGGAATCCCCCGACTGCAGACCTACCTCGATCGCTCTCCCCCATAAGGTTACGTCGCTACCTGCCGCTGTGAGCATCTGGTAGCGGACTATCCGCTGGGAGCAACGACTCGGCTGGGACCGGAACATCCGCTTCCCACCCACTTGAGTGATCCGCTCGAGGATCATTGCCAACTTCAGAGAGGAGTGAGGACGTCTCTCTTCCCCGCGCCGCTTGCTACGGGACCACTTCCCCAGGCGCATGACGTCCATGACCCGTGAATATCATTGAATTAGAGAACAAAAGTACCGAAGAACTGCGTGACATTGCCCGCGAGTTAGATCTCTCTGGCTATACCGCCTTGCGTCGTCAAGATCTGGTCTTCCGTCTGTTACAATCGCATACGGAGCAACAGGGCAATATCTTTGCCGCGGGCATACTCGAGATTGTCGAAGAAGGGTTTGGCTTTCTCCGCCAGGAGCGTTTCCTGCCGGGCCATATGGATGTCTATGTCTCGCAATCGCAGATCCGCCGCTTTGGCCTGCGCCCTGGCGATATGGTCTCAGGTCAGGTGCGCCCCCCCAAAGAGAGTGAGAAGTATTACGGCTTACTGCGAGTCGAGGCGGTCAATGGCATGGATCCAGAGATCGCCAAACGCCGACCTCATTTCGAGGCCTTGACGCCGATCTTTCCCAGTAAGATGTTCAATCTGGAGACCGGGCAGGCGAACCTCACTGGCCGACTCATCAATCTCATCGCCCCCATCGGTTTCGGCCAGCGCGCTTTGATCGTGGCGCCCCCCAAAGCTGGTAAGACGATTTTACTCAAAAATATCGCTAATGCGATCATGCAGAACCACCCTGATGTCCATCTCATCATCGCGTTGATCGCCGAACGTCCGGAAGAAGTGACGGATATGCGTCGCTCAGTACGCGCCGAGGTCGTCAGTGCCACGTTCGACGAAGCCTCCGAGACGCACACCCGCGTCTCCGAGATGGTCCTGGAGCGTGCCAAACGCCTTGTGGAATCTGGTCGCGATGTGGTCATTCTCCTGGATAGCCTGACGCGTCTGGGGCGTGCCTACAACGTCTCGGCGCCCAGCTCTGGACGCACGCTCTCTGGTGGACTCGACCCTGTCGCGCTCTACCCGCCAAAACGCTTCTTCGGTGCGGCGCGAAATATCGAAGAAGGCGGGAGCTTGACGATCGTGGCGACCGTCCTGATCGATACCAACTCACGCCTGGATGATGCCATCTATGAAGAATTCAAAGGCACTGGCAACTGCGAGATCACGCTGGACCGTAAGTTAGCTGAGCGCCGCGTTTTCCCTGCTATCGACATCTCGCGCTCCAGCACGCGCCGCGATGATCAATTGATGGATGAACAGACGCTTCGGGCGGTGGTCACCATGCGTCGCATGTTCAACACGTTGGCCGAGAAACAAGGGCAGGAGGCGATGGAAGCTATGATAGCTATGCTGGCCAAATCGCCGGATAACGCCACCTTCCTGGCTTCGCTCCATCGCAGCATGGCCTGAGAGTGCCCGCACCTGGTGTTCCTTCCACAGCACCTCGCGTCTCCTCACCCCGAGGCTTCGTCGTGAGGTGCTGTAGTCTATAATCTTCCGATAGCAGCTTGAAGCTGGGATGTACTCCGGACGAGCAAAGCAGAGATCGGCAAGTAACTTGCGGGTTGTTACAAATGGTCCTCTGCCCGTGCGAAGCACAATACACTCGTGCGCACCAATGATCGGCCAGGCGCGCTGCCCGATGGCCTTGCCCGCGGATGCTCTTCCCTACGCTCCTGTTGCTAGGCGTGGATGACTTCGTTGTCTCATACACTCTCACGGAGGACAAACAATGCGCCCCAAGCCTGACCGTCAGTCTGCGATACAATCCCCGGACCTGCTCGAAGGGTGGCGCAATCAAACCTTCATGGCGAGCCGCGAGGCGCTGGTCATCACCGATGTGCAAGGGACGATCATCGACTGGAATGCTGCCGCAGAAGATCTTTTTGGCTATGCCTATGCTGAGATTCTCGGCCAGCCTGTCGCCATGTTCCATGATCCCCACGAGGCCAAAAAGATCGTCGCTTCCATCACGCGACAGGCTATTCGGGATGGATTCTGGGAAGGCGAGGTATCTGTCATTCGCAAAGATGGGGAAATGCGCATTCTCACCTCGCGGGTCTCGCCCTTGCGAGATGATCAAGAAAATATCGCTGGCCTCTTCGGCCAATATCGTGACATCACCCAACTCAAAATAGCTGATGCCGAGCACGCGGGCCTACTTCAGGCTGAACGGCAGGCGCGCCTGAATGCCGAAACGGCGCTCGATCGAATGCAAGCAGTGCTTGATGTCTTGCCGGCTGGCGTCGCGATCTATGACGAGAATGGCGAATTGCTCTCCTTGAACGCCGTGGGTCAACGCATGACCCAGCGACCAGTCCGACCGGGAGAACCAGCCGATGAGCGACAAACACGCTATCAAATGCGCCAGCAAGACGGCCGGGTGATGGCGGAGGCTATTTCACCCTCTGGTCGTGCGCGGCGTGGCGAGACCTTTCACGATGAAGAATATATCATCGATGGATCGCATGGTCCAGATACGTACCTGCTGACCAGCGGGGCTCCCCTGCTGAACGCGCAAAAAGAGCCATCAGGTGCGGTCGTCGTCTTTCAAGATGTGACGTCTCTGCGCGCGATGGAGCAGATGGCCCAAAGTCAACGTGCCCTGGCCGACGCCATGATCGATTCCACCCCGTTTGGCATCGCTCTCTTTGAGGTCAGCGACGCGTTTCAGTGTTTGCGCAATAACGACCCCTTTCTCGCTCTCGTAGGGACGACGCATCGCGAACGCGGTACGATTGTCGGCACAGATCTCGATGACCTCTTCGATGCGGAATCGGGAGCGCGTGTCCGCGCTATTTATGAGCAGGTCCGCAAGACCGGGCAACCGATCATCCTCAATGAGTTTCCTGCTGTCCTCCGGCCAGATCCGACGCTGCGTTGGTATACTTGGAGTCTTACGCCCCTGTTGAATGAACAGGGCCGCGTGGTGGGATTGATCAATAGCGCCACTGAGATCACCGAGACTATTCGCGGTCGCGAGGAATTACGCGAACAAGCGAATCGGTTGCAGGCCGTGCTGGACGTCCTCCCTGTGGGGGTGTCTATCGCGGATCTGCGCAGTGGAGATATTCAGACCAATGCGGCATTCCGCGAGATTTGGGGAGACATCCCAGAGGTGTTCCCTCTGCAATCTGAACTGAATTTTCAGGGACAATGGCCAGATGGCCGAACGATTGCACCCGACGAATGGGCCATGATACGCGCGTTGACAAAGGGCGAGGTGGTGCGGAGTCAAGAGATTGAAATCGTGGATATGCGTGGCCACCACAAGACCATTCTCAATACCGCTGCTCCCATTCGCGGGGCTGATGGCCAGGTCACGGGCGCCGTCGTCGCTGAATTGGATATCACCGCTCGCAAAGAACTCGAACGTCGTACGCAAGCAACTCTTGATGTCTTGCTCGCGATGGCGCAGTCATTGGGAGCGGTGACCGGTGAACCACTCCCGGTGGTGGCCCACCGCATCTCGGAATTGACGCGCCAGGTACTGGGCTGTACCCGGGTGAGCATTACCGCCATCGATGCGGTGACGCGCACCCTTCACGCCGTCGCGGTCGTTGGTCTCACTCCCGAGGAAGAACGCGACTGGTGGGCCATGCAAAACGACGATGCCCGCCTGGATGATGGTGGGGACCCCGAGCTCCTCCGACGTTTTCTCGCTGGTGAGATTCTCATTCTGAATATGGGTGAACCGCCCTATAACACGCAGCCAAATCCCTTTGGTGTTACTGTTATGTTGCTTGCCCCGATGCGCAATGATGACCATGTCGTCGGTTTCATCTCGTTGGATTTTAGCGGTGCGCCCCATGTGTTTACACCGGAAGAGATGGAATTAGCCCGCGGAGTCGCGAGTCTGGCGGCGATCATCTTCGAGCGCGAACGACTCCTCGAATTGCGCGCGGCCGCCGAAGCGCAGGTGCTTGCCATGACCCAGGCTAACCAGCAGATGGACGCGTTCATGAGCATTGCCAGCCATGAACTTCGGACTCCAATTACCAGCAT
>DAIDHM010000032.1 GCA_027459705.1 Ktedonobacteria bacterium
CCGGGCAGAGTATGGGGCAAAGTTTCGGTCAGAGTATGGGCCAGAGTCGTCCCATCGCCGGATCATTTAGTGATGAGATCGCTCGCGCCATCGGCGAGATCTCGGCGCGCCATGGAAAGGATCCCGCTGCGGCCCTGCAAGAAATGGTGCAGCTAGTCCGCCAGTATCGCAATCAACGCCAATATGAGCAGGCGATCCTGGTGCTCAAGGAGATCACACGCATCGTCCCCGAGGATGCTTCGGTGCGCGCGGAACTGGCGGATATCCATCTGAAACGCGGCTTGTTGGATGAAGGCATCGAAGAGTTGCGCCGGTCCGCCGACATCCACATGCGCCAGGGGCATACGACCGAGGCCGCTCAGGCGTTGCAACAGGTCGGTGAGGTGCAATGGCAGATGGGGCTGCATGAACCGGCGCTCCAGACGCTCAAGCAGGTCTTACAGATCACCCCTGATGATATGGCGACGCGTACCCTCTATGTACAGTATTGTCTGGAACAGGGACAGCGCAAAGAAGCAGCTGATCAACAGACGGTGTTGGCACGCTATTACTACCATCAACGCCAGACCAAAGATGCCGTCGCGACCTTGCAGCAGCTCATCGCGTTGGACGCCACCAATTATGAGGCCTACGATCTGCTTGGCCAGACGTTCTTCTCGGTCGGTGAATATGAGCAGGCTTTGCGGGTCTATCGCCAACTCGCCAAGATCAATCCGAGTAGCGCGATCGCCCGCGACCGGATTATCCAGATTCAGGATATCTCCCAGCCTCGCCGTTGAAGACCCGCCCCACGCTTGTCCGGTAAATTCGCTGAAACTTCAGCATATTGCCCGTCTCACGACGGAGCGAAGTCTGAAATATGCGGGATCGGGCGGGCGACAGGGCGAATGTTAGGCCACCAGGAACGAATTTTGCCCGGATTTCCGCTTGTCATCTTGACGTGATGCTGTTATACTGAGGGCGAAGCCCGGGTATGCATGATTCGCTCATTCTGGCGAGGAGACATGACCCGCCTCGTGGTCACTGAGGCTCTCTGCTGTACGGTCGAGCGGACCGTGGCAGCCTGGCCCGGAGCCAGGAAAATGCCCGAACATGCCAGTCATGGCGATGGTCTTATGGCGACCTTGCCACCACACGGCCTGTTCAGGAACTCTTTGAGGGAGCGCCTTCGAGAGAAGCTCAAATCTCTGCGTCATCCTCCGCGCCAAACGTGGGTTGCTTCTACGTTCGATCGCGTGTAATTGAAGAACGACGCACGCCAAATCGAGGCCCACAACCGGAGATCGCGCCACGGCAACCAGCCAAGGATGCCGTGGCGTACCGTATTGTATGGCAGATACCTGCAATACACCAAATCACAGCGCAGTGTGGCGCTGGAAAATCCTGTGGGAGGGGTACCAAGCTCGTGAATAGCACTCTCATCTGGTTAGTGGTGCCCGTCGCGGCCAGTGTCGTCGCGGTGGCCTTTGCTGCCTATCTGGCCCGCTGGGTCTTGAGTCAGGACACCGGCACACCGGCGATGCAGGAAGTCGCCGGCTATATCCTCGAAGGCGCGCAGGCGTTCTTGCGCCGCCAATATCAGACCATTGGCACGCTGGCTCTGGTTGCCGCGGTGCTGATCGGCGTGTTGCTGGCAGGAGTCTCCGAGCTGGGGGGCCATGGTGGCGACGTGACCAGCCTGGCGATCCGTACGTCGATTGCTTTCCTGATCGGCGCGGCTTGTTCCGGCTTGGCCGGGTACATCGGCATGCTGGTGGCGGTCCGCTCGAATATCCGGGTAGCGAGCGCGGCGCAGCGTTCACTGGGCGATGCCATGGTGACGGCCCTGCGCGGCGGCGCGGTGACGGGCTTCCTGGTCATCGCTCTCAGCTTGCTGGGAGTCACGCTGGTCTACATCACGTTCGGTGGCCTGACGAACCCGAGTGGCACGCCCTCGGCAATCGTCGGCTTTGGCTTTGGCGCCAGCTTCGTCGCGCTCTTCGCGCAACTCGGCGGCGGCATCTATACCAAAGCGGCCGATGTCGGCGCGGACCTCGTCGGCAAAGTCGTCAGTGGTCTTCCCGAAGATGATCCCCGTAATCCGGCCGTGATCGCGGACCTGGTCGGCGACAACGTCGGCGACTGTGCCGGACGTGGCGCGGACCTCTTCGAATCGACTGCGGCGGAGAATATCGGGGCGATGATCCTCGGCGCGGCGGTGGCGTCGACGCTGATTGGCGTTGGTGGCGCCATCAACCCCGGTTGGATTATCCTGCCGCTGGTCGCGGTCGGTTTTGGGATTTTTGCCTCGCTGATCGGCGTCATCTTCGTGCGCCCTGGTGCGGTTAACTCCGCTGCTCGTCGCCCGAACGCGGATGGTGCGGAAGTGGCGATGGGCCAGATGAACAATGGTTTCTACATCACAGCGGGTCTGGCTGCCGTGGGCATCGTCGCCGCTTGCTACTTCCTCCTCAGCCCCAGCACGGGGAACTGGTGGTATTTCGCGATCGCTGGTCTGGTCGGCATCGCGAATACGTTCGCTTTTGTCTTCATCACCCAATACTACACGTCTGGTTCATGGCGTCCGGTTCGCGAGATCGCCAACGCCTCGCTGACCGGTCCGGGGACGACGGTGATCTCCGGGCTGGCGGTGGGTTTCGAGAATACCGGTCTGCCAGTTCTGGCGATTGGCCTCTCGCTCGGCGCTTCCTATGCGCTCGGCAATGCGGCGCACATCGGCCCCAGCTATGGCGTGGTCAGCTCTGGCGGCATCTATGCCACGGCGGTGGCGACGGTCGGGATGTTGATGTCGGTCGGGTATATCCTGGCGATGGATAGCTTCGGTCCCATCACCGATAACGCGGGCGGCATTGTCGAAATGAGCCATGCCTCGGAGGCCATCCGCGATGTGACGGATGCGCTGGATAGCGTGGGAAACACGACCAAGGCGCTGACGAAGGGCTATGGCATCGGGTCGGCGTCACTGGCGGCGTTCCTGCTGATCGGCGCGTACCTGGATGTCCTACGCAATAATGGCGTGCTCGCGGGCCTGAATTACTCGGTCAACCTGGCGAACCCGCCCTTTTTCATCGCGGCTATGGTCGGCGCGGCGCTGATCTTCGTCTTCAGTTCACTGGCAATGCGCGCGGTCAGCACGGCGGCGCAAGGTATGATCAAAGAAGTCTTGCGTCAATTCAAGGCTGATCCACTGATTCTCGAGGGAAAATCCAAGCCAGACTACGATAAATGTGTCGATATCAGCACCCGTTCGGCCTTGCGCCAGATGGTGTTGCCCGGCATTCTGGTGGTTGCCGTGCCGGTCATCGTGGGCGTGGCCCTCGGCCCAGAGGCCGCCGCGGCAATGTTGATCGTCGGGACTATCGCGGGCGTGATGATGGCGCTGGTGATGAACAACGGTGGCGGCGCCTGGGATAACGCGAAGAAGTTCATCGAAGCCGGTAACCTGAAAGATGAGAATGGTGTCGTGCAGCGCAAAGGCTCGGTGGCGCACGCCGCGGCGGTCGTCGGCGATACCATCGGCGATCCTTTCAAAGATACCGCTGGCCCATCCCTGCACGTGGTGATCAAGCTGCTCAGCACGATCACCCTGGTGCTGGCTCCGCTCTACATTTTCCTGCACAAGTAGCGCACTGGCATCAATGGGCTGCCCGTGCCATGTAGGCAAATCGAGATGGTGGCAGGCGTGCGCGCCATCCACATCGCGGTGTTTGCTCGCGGCATCACAGCATACCAGCATAACCCACAGGAAGGGCGCCAGGTCTGAAAACGACCTGGTGCCCTTCCTGTAAGAAATCGATGGGTATCTTCCGCGAAGTGGTTGCGGAGTGAGCGCCATTGCAAGCGCGGATTGCGTCGGCACTGGCGCCTGAGACGAGATCTGGAAGCATTAGCCTCAGCAGTGAGAACACCGCTTGCCAGAGGAAGTGGTTGCACATGAGGTACTGCGCAACGGTCACCACGAGGGCGCGCCAACAAGCAACGCGCGCGACCCTAGGCCAGGTGATGTTGGGTCGACTCATGCGGATCCGTGCCACCATGGCCGCAAGGATCGACATGCACCATCACCGAGGAGAGGCGCTGTTGCGCATGCAAGAGTTCATGCCGTACCTGCTCGGCGATCGTGTGGCTATCGCGGGTTAACAGATCCTCATCGACGACGATATGCAGCTCTGCCTGCAATCGATGCCCGACCCAGCGGGCGCGCACGCCATTGACGGCCTGTACTCCAGGGATGTTGCCCGCCACCGCTGAAATACGATCGATCTCTTCCGGTTCGATGGCATCCATCAACCGGCGCCACATCGTGACCGCCGCGTCGCGGACGATCGCCAGGATGGCGATCGTGATCAATAGACCGACAATCGGATCGACCAGTGGATACCCCAGCAAACTGCCGAACGCGCCAATCAGCACCGCCAGCGAGGTAAAGCCATCGACCCGCGCATGCTGACCGTCAGCCTGCAGTGCGGCCGATCCGATCTGCTGACCGGTGCGGATACGCAACTCGGCGACGATTTCATTGCCCAGGAAGCCGACGATCGCGGCGGCGATCACCCAGCCAACCTGATGGAGTGGAGAGGGATGGAGTAATTTTTGCACACTCTCCACCGCGGCAATCACCGCGCTCGCGAAGATGATGACCACAATGAGCACACCGGCGACATCCTCAGCCCGGCCATAGCCATACGTATACGTGCGGCTCGCCGGTCGCCGCGCCAGCATGAAGGCGAACCAGAGGGGAATGGCCGTCAGCGCGTCGGAAAAGTTATGGATGGTATCCGCCAGTAATGAGACGCTATGACTCAGAAGCGCGATAATGACCTGAAATATGGCTGTCCCACCAAGAATGAGCAGTGAATTACGCAGCGTCCGAATCCCCGTCGCGCTCTCTTCCATCGCGCTGTCCACTGCCATTTCGCCATGGCTATGACCATGCAGAAAGGGGATCTTCTCGAGAATCTCTTCCCAGAACCCATGTGTGTGGGTATGGTGATCGGCATGATCCTGCGGCGATGTCCCTCCCATTGGATCCCCGCCGTGATGCTCATGGTCGGCGTGATCATGCGAGGAGGGGCGATGTTGCTCCCCTCCAGTCGGGTGTTCATGGGCATCTTCGGCATGAAGATGCCCATGGTCGTGTGTATGATCCAGCCTGGCCTCATCATCCCGCATGCTCTCTCTCCCCAGGTACGAATCTCGATTGAAACTCCGCACGGCCTAAGGCCCTGCAGCTTTATATGGTTTTCGATAAACTGCCGTCCGCTCTTCGGAATCTCACATTCCCTGACGATCTATGTTTTCTAACCCTGGTGGCAATGCGGGCCATGAGATATCACTGGAGGACGCAGATTGTGCAATCATGCTACTCGTGATCTGCACCGATTTCGCCGCCCAACCAAAAAATTCGCGCAGGGTTTGTGGAGTAATGTCACTGCTCATCAATGTGTGCGTATCGATGTTGTTCAGTGTCTGTTTCATCATCTCTAGCCACACTTTGTCGACCTGTGGACCACACCCAAGCACAATCATACTCGCTATTCGATCGGCATAGGTAAAGTTGAGTTCTAGCAGCATCTGGTGCGCAAAGGCACTGTCAGTTGGCTCACCATCAGTCAACACAATCACCATGATTTTTTCTCCATGCGCTAACTCGGCTGGTGTACGATCGATCTCTCCTTTCAAGCACGCCAGCGCCGCCCCGAATGCTGTCCCTTGCTGATCGGTCAGTTGTTTAGCGGTTACGATCGGAGGAACGAAATCGCGCAATGGGGTGAGTGGGGATGAGAGTACATCATTGGCAAAGGTCATGACACTGATGCTCGTGATATCGACCGTGCTGAGATGGCCGATGAGCTCATTATAAAGAACACGTACACCATTGTTGACAGCGATAATCGGGGGACCATCCATCGACATGGATGTATCCAGTAACAAAAATACGGAGAGCAAATTGCGGTGCTCACTAATTACTACATCGTTTGCTAAAACATCATTGTACGATAGCGGAGTGTCACCACCAGCAGGTAAGTGCAGCTCTGGCAGTGCTTCGTCATACGGCGGTGTTGGTGGTGGCGGAGATGTATCACGCGCTGGAATTGCGCGGAGCGTCCTGCGTACCATTTCGTCAAATGGCAGTGGCGCGTAATTCGCTTCGATCCTGGTGATAGGGAGCAGAAAGCTCCATTTTCCTTCGATACGCCGGATGCTCAATGGCTCAATAGTAATTGGAATGATCGTGCGGCCAATTTGGTCATCGTACAGTTGCAGATATTGCGCGGTACAAAATTCTTCGAAAACCGCCCGTGATGCCAGCGCGGATCGGGAAACGATAATGATGAACACCGGACGACCATAAATCTCGCGCGCGATCTCCGAGATGAGTGTTCTGCCTGGCAGTATGTCATCCATATCAATCCAAACATCTACGCCAGCGGCGCGTAAGGCATCTACAAATTGTTTGCAGAAGGCGTTATCTTCCCGACTGTGGCTGATGAAGACTGGTACTAACATTAATAGTTTTCCTCTTGTCACAATCTTAAGCGTACGAAATAGTGTCCGAAAAGTGCTGTACTTTACCCAAGAAAGAGAGGCTTGCCTCTACTGCTAGGCTGGTAAGGAATCTACACCCCCAACCAGGAGCAGAAGCATGCCTACGATCCAGCTTAGCGTAGAACCCGAGCAGTTACAA
>DAIDHM010000189.1 GCA_027459705.1 Ktedonobacteria bacterium
AGATAGACCCCATAGCGCCAAGGGTCACTATGACAGACCGCGCGCCACCAGCAACCAGGGCCCGTGCTGCCTCAAACGCGGCAGCGCGATCATGGACCGGCAAACCAGCCGCGATAGCTGCCTCAATCTCATTGACGATCAGGACATCGCATAGCCGTAACTCGGCGGGGGACATTGAGCGACCCGGCGCCAGATTACAGATGACCCGCACGCCATGTGCCTGCGCTTCGGCCATCGCCCAATAGGTCGTTTCCCAGGGAATCTCATTCTGGACCATGAGCGTGTCTGCCGTACGGATATGCTCCTGGTGCGGCGCGATCAGTTCTACCGTGAGCAAGGCATTGGCGCCTGGCGTCAGCACAATAGTATTTTCCCCGCTCGTGTCGACCGTAATAGTCGCCAGCCCTGAAGATCCTGAGCACTCCTGAATAGCGGTGGTCTCCACACCACTCGCGGCGAGCGCGTGTTTCAGCGTGGACGCGAAGGGATCATCACCGACCGCGCCAACCATGCGTACGCTCAAG
This sequence comes from Ktedonobacteria bacterium, assembly GCA_027459705.1. GTDB lineage: Bacteria > Chloroflexota > Ktedonobacteria > Ktedonobacterales > JACDGC01 > DAIDHM01. The sequence continues at coordinate 525 of DAIDHM010000189.1, forward strand.
CCGAGCCGTGCCGCTGCTACTGCCTGGTTGGCGCCTTTCCCACCAGGGTAAAGTGCCGTGGAGAGCGCGGCAATCGTCGCGCCTGGCGCGGGCAGCGCCGTCACGCGATGGGTGATATCCATATTGATACTGCCAACGACGACTCCACGCATAGGCAAGACTCCTGGCAATGCGATCCACTGATGCCCACCAGCATAACACATCCTGATCGTGATGGCGATTCCGCTGGATGATGGGATGTCAGCGTACGGGCCGCTCACGGAGGTGGATCATAGCGGGCAAACCCACCCTGTCACCGCGTTTGAGATTACAGGAAGTAAGCGGTCCCAGCGAAGATAAGATAGAAAGCGATCAGTTGCACGCCTTCCAACCAGGTACCCTCACCGTCTTCTGTGACCAGGTAAAAGAGAAACGTCGCCAGGCCAAAGACGGCGAGCTCAATCGGCGTAAAGATGAGGGTGAATGGATGTGCAGCTTGAATGAGTATACTCACCAGCACAAAGATCGGAGCAGCCAGGAGCGCCACCTGGATGGCCGCGCCAGCGGTTACAGCAATCGTGATCTCAGTTCGACCTGCCACCGCGCTCCGAATTGCACTGAGATGCTCAGCAGCAGTCCCGATCAAGGGAATCACGACCAAACCAATGAAGACCTCAGAGAGCTGAATTCGCAGCTTGAGACCAAACACATCAATTGGTTCGCCTCCTTCCGTGATGGTCTTTATCAACTCAACCAGGAATTCGCTGAGGTACACCGTCGCAGCAATCACCAGGACCAGGCCGATAACCGCCAATGCAGGATGCAGCGGGGCATCGCTGCCTCGGCCGCGTCGCGCCGAGAGGGCAGTGAGCCGCTGTTTCACTTCCGCGCGATATTCAATAACCGGGGCATTCTCAGGATTCACGGTCTCTCGTTGTGAAGAAGCATTGCTGGGTTCGCGTGGTGCGGTCGTCGCATCGGACAAAGTGGCGGCTAATGGCGAGGTCAACACGTGATCGGTTGCGGCAGTTTCGCCGCTGACCCTGGAAGTAGATTTCCAGGCCAGATCATTCAGATGAAAGATATCATACAGCAGGTAGGCGACATAGAGGAGGAACAGGATAACAGCCGCAACCACACTGAGTTCCATCGTGACAACATCGCCCTGCAAGGGGGTAGAATGCTCAGCGATCGCCGGGAGCACCAGAGCCACGACCGCCAGCGCCAGCAATTTGGAATAGTTCGTCCCGATTTCAGGCGCGAACGTTTGCCGCTTGCCGCGCATCGTGCCCAGAAAAAAGGCGGTTCCCAGAACAAACAGCGTATTCGTAATGATCGCGCCAGCGATCGATGCGCTTACGACAATCGTCAACCCCTGCATCAGGGAGAAGATTCCCAGGATGATAAAGGCCGCATTGCCAAACGTCGCTTCGAGCAGACCACCAACGCGTTCCCCGACTCGATCCGCCAGGGCATCGGTGAAGCCCGCTATCAAGCCCGCCAGTGGAATGATCGCCAAGGCCAGACAGATGAAAGCCCACCCATCGCCCCAACCGTATGTGAGGGCAGCAACTCCCAATGGCCCAGCCAAGAGGAGCAGATTGATTGGCCGCAGTAGGATTCGCATCCAGATCCTCCCTTGAGCAATTTGAAAACATCACTCTCTGGTGGTTTACTCCGTTAGTTTTAACAGTTGTCGAGCCGTTCTTCTAACACGCATCCAGACCGTTGATCTCAACTATCAATACCGTCTGGTGGTCTCTTCTCACATTCTCGCCTGTGCGTATGGTACCTCAGCAGGGGAGAAGCGCACTACAAATCGGGTCATTTTCATACCTAATGCTAACTTTTCTTGCGATACCCACTACTTCGCTTCGATACTTAACTGAAATCGCCAGAGGATGATATGCTCTCGTAAGATGCCCGGGATATTTTTCTTTGATTATGTGAGCGCTGTCGCTTGATGACTGCGCTTTCAGCTTCTATACTACTCTAAGAGCAGGATGTTTCTTCGCTTGAGGAGCAGAATGATGGGCGGGATATTTTTTTCCTACCGACGCGCCGACACTGTAGCAGAGGCACAGGAGATGCATCAGTGGTTTTTGCGGAGCTTGCCTTTAGAGGAGGCCTATTTTGACCTCGTCTCTCTGCGCTCGGGCGAAGATTTCCCCAATCGGATCGAGAGCTACATTCGCGAAGCCAGCGTCGTGCTCGTCATCATCGGCCCGGATTGGGCTGATGCGCGTGACGCCGCCGGACACCAGCGTCTCGCCGAACCTACGGATTGGGTGCGGCGCGAGGTGCTGTTGGCGCTTGAACTGGGCAAACCCATTATCCCCGTCCTGGTCAAAGGTGCGCATCTGCCTACGACCGCTCAAATACCCGAAGCTCTTCACCCTTTGCTCAATAAGAATGCCTATTGGGTACGGCAAGGGCTCGACTTTACCAGTGATATGGCGAAGCTCGCCGAAGATATCGTCTTGCTCGCCCCGGATGATTTCCTGCTCTCGCGCTCACCAGATGGTGCCACAACGCTGCTCTTTAGCGCAGCCGAACGGCGCAAATATCTGGCATGGGTCATCGCGACCTATGGCCAGATCGCCCTGCCCTTTGATCCCGAGGGGCAGCATCCTCTCGACCTCAATCAGATTTTTCAGCCGCTACAACTGCGCCGCGATCCCATACTCGCCGAGGAGATCCGTCACCGCGAGGAGCGCCGCGCCCTGCTTGGCGACCCCACCATCTCTGAGGATGATCCTCGTTTCAAACGTGCAACACCCGCGGAGCAGGAACAGCGCGAGAAAGCTCGCCAGCGCGGAGAGCAGGAGCCACCTGAGGCCAGCCGACCCATCGTCCTGGCCACCGATGGCGCTGATGCACTACGCCAGACCCCCAACGGTCGCCTCGTCATCCTGGGCGGACCGGGGACAGGTAAGACAACCCTGCTGCGTCGCCTCATCACCGAGGCCGCCGAGCGCGCCCTGACCGACCCCGCCGCGCCGGTGCCGATCTTTATTCCACTGCCTGCCTGGGGCCAGAGTGGCCAGTCGTTGCAGGCATACCTTGGTACACTGTTGGTGGACCGCGAGGTGTGGCTGCACGACCAGCGTTTTACCGTGGCCCCGGTCTATGCCGCCACCCTCTGGACGCTACTCACGCATGGCCAGGCCTGGGTGGCGCTGGATGGCCTGGATGAGGTGAAACCCGGTGTGCGCGGTGGGTTGATCCGCGACCTGAAGCAGATGGCCAGGAGCTATGGCGGCATCTGGGCGGTGGGTTCGCGCTTCACTGATTATAAAGGGCAGCAATTCGATGACGCGCGGTTCAGCGACGCGCGGTTCAGCGAGTGGGAGCTCAAACCACTGGATCCCCAAGCCCGTCGCCAGTTGGCCGCGCGCCTCTTGCCCACCCTGCACGCGCTGATTCATGGCTCCGCTGGCCCCACCTTGCGGCTACGCGCTGCCAGCGAGTACGTGGCAGCATTGGAACAACATCCCACCGTGCAGGCCTGGGCCGAGAACCCACTACTCTTTACGTTGGCCGAATATGTCTATATCGCGCATATCCCCAATCAACTCCCCGAGAGCCGTGCCCAGCTGTATCATGCAGTCATTGATGCCATCATCGCCCCGCGTGAGCCCGATCCTGATACTCGCCCGGACTTCCTGCTGCTCGTCGCTGATGTCGCCCTGGAACTCTTCCAGAAACAGGGGCGTATCTTCACCGCTGATGAGTTGCGCAGCGCCATGCGACTGGCTTTGCAACACTTTCAGATGCTCAGAGATACCGACCAGGTAGGGGAGTATGTGCGGCGAATTCGCAACTGTGGATTGCTGGACACGGTGAGTTTCCAGACCTATGGCTTCCGCCACCTGACGCTGCAAGAATATCTGGTCGGGCTGGCGCTGGCCCACTGGCAGACCGAACCGGGCGCCACCCGCCGGACAGAGAGGCGGGAACTCGTCGCGCAAAAAGCGACGCGTAGCCGATGGAACGAGCCGTTGCGGCTGATGCTGGGCATCATGGATGCCTCACCCAGCCAGCGTCACCTGGCCCGCCGCTGGCTCACCACCTGGGCCGAACAGCATCGCACCCCTGAAGGCGATCCGGGCCTGCTCTTGCTGGGCCAGGCGCTACGGGTCCTCAGCGAGCTCAGTCCAGACCCCACCCTGTTGGCCCTGGGAAGCCAGGCAGTTGTGCATTGGGCCAATGCACTGTGCGAGGCGGCCACCCAGCAACGCGCCCGTCTTCAAGAGCGACTGCTCAACTTGGTACAGGATCTGAAACGCCTCCCATTGCCTCTCATAGAAGAGACCAGCCAGCAACTCATCCAGCGCCTCGGGGATAACGATGTCGACATACAGCGAGCGGCGGCGCAGGCGTTGGGGAGCCTGGGGGACCGGCTGCCCGTGGAACAGTGGCTCCATCTGATCGGAGATGACAATTGGCGGGTACGACAGGTGGCTACTCGTCCACACGCGCCCCTGCACAGCGCTCCGTCGCTCGCGTCTCCAACCAACGATGGACCGGCCCAT
>DAIDHM010000043.1 GCA_027459705.1 Ktedonobacteria bacterium
TTTCGATTTCAATTTACTCTATATGTTGCCATATTTAAAAGAGCCTGGACTGATTGACTCCATTAAATCCTATTTTATAAGCATGGGAACCGCCTCGCTCATAGCCCTGCTGTATCTTACGGATCTTGAATTTTTAAAACCCCTCGTTATAAAGTTAGGACTTAGCTTAGTGAATATGGCAACATTTGCTTGGGCTGTCTTTACGAATTTTCATAATTTATCGATCATTACCCATTTACAATCGTCATATGCCCAAACCTATTTCGGTACAACAAACTATCAATACATTCTCGACCATACCACAACGAGCTTATCCCAAGGCTTTGTCGTCACTTTCGTTGGGATTGGCATTATGGCTATCGGACTTAACTTGCCAGATTCAATCGCATCGACGCAGCCCCAGCAATTCTATGTCATTTTGATCTCTACTGTCTTACTGTCGTGTTGTTGCCTGGGAACATATGATGCTACCCATGGAATCGCTTATTCAGATTCTAATAATTTTTATGAAAAGTCACATCGTTTTTCAGTCATCGCGAATCTTGGTTGGCAGAGTACAGCAATCAATGTGAAGCAAGGTGATATAGTATATGTTCTGTATGTTCCAGATTCAGGTTTATGGACAGCAAATAAAGGAGTTTCCCCATCAAGTGATGCAAGTGGAATGACATCTCTCCCTCCTGGTACAAATCAATCTCAGCTTCCGTTGCCAATGCCAAATTTTCCTACTCAAGCTTTGATTGGAAAAATCGGGAACTATCAAGCCTTTTTGATCGGCAATGGTATCTCTTTCATGGCATCAAGTAATGGGCCGATGCAATTACGAATGAACCAAAATGATACGCTTCTTAAGAATGCTTCAGGGTCAATTCGCGTTCTCGTCGCTGTTTATCGCTATTTTAGCGGGGTCACAGTGAGCGTACATCCGGTCACCATCAATGCATCCACGATGTGGCAAGACACCAACCTACAATTGGATAATAATGATATCATTGGTATTTCTTATGTTTTCGATTCTGAGTCAACAGGCCTCACGAATTTCGTTGCTTCCCCAGAAGGAAGGAATGCGCCCCCACCTGATTTCACTTTTATTTTTCAAGGTGTATATAACGGGTCATCACCATTGTCACCCGAGCAATCAGGATTGAATGCGAAGATCGGGGGAGAGCCTGGATTTTTCATTGGATACAACATCGTGGCGCGCCAGATCAATCAGAACGACAGTGGCGGTCAGTTATATTTATGTATACATAATGGCATGTTGCCTGCAGGGACAATAAAAGTGACCGTTGTACAAATTCACATAGATAGCATATCCACTTCTTATTGGATCTAGATCATTCATCGTGATAACTCATCTTCCGCACTTCTGGCTGGTGGCTCAGCGTATTTATTGAAATGTACTGCTAGCCTTCTCCTGCTGCAATCAAAAAGTGTTAAACTGGTACAATACTGCTGGCTCACGAAGAAGAAGTGACCGATGCTGCCGACCGAAATGCTTGTCCTTCAGCGTTTGAGCGTGCTGGACTTGGCGCAAAGCTCTTACAAGATAACCCTGTATATAATATTATGGCAACAGACCTCATATGGTGCTTAAATGTCTCGCCCTATCAGTACGACACGCGCACGATCATCTTATCCCTAAAGTCGGTGATCCATAGATTGCCATCATTGCCCGCAAACAATGAATCCATTTCTAAACCAACGTTAGGATTCGACGAAATCAAGGGCATCTCATACAGGGTATACAATCCATTGGCAAGCATTCTTCCAATATCCTCTGTATAATAAGTGATCCCATTTTTCTTGTATAGGGTAAGCTGCCCACAAAACCAGATCTGGCCATCTTTCCCCAACGTCATAAACTGGCCGGATATATAATTCGTTTCAAGGTTAAAATTCGTAAGCGGATAGAACTTGACATTTCCCTTAAGCGTATAAGGACCAATGTTTGACGCAAAGTCGGTCATCCAGATAGTGCCATCGGCCCCTGTTGTCAGGTTAAAGGCATTATACAATTTCTGGCCATTGGCTTGGATTGGCCATTCGCTGACCTGTCCATCTGTGGTGACTCTCACCATTGAGGGAGTATTTGATTCATGCGCCCAGATCGCACCATCTGGCCCGACCACCAAATTGTAGCCTGAACCTCCTGCGGGCATAGTATAGAAGGTGAAAGAGCCCTGCATCGATATTTTTATAAGTTTATACGTCATGTACTCTTTTAAGCAAAACCAGATTTCATCATCTGAACCAACGATCAACCTGCCGCTAAAAGTAATACTATCGGTCCCCTGCGGGGGAAGCGGGTACTCTGTGATAACGCCTTGCTTCGTCATCCGTGCAATGTATTGTGTGAATGTCCAATTCGTTGGTGCTGGACTCCCAAAATTAAGCGCATTATCCTCATAAAACCAAATATTGTCATCAGGGCCGCGTGTCAAGGTATAGATATTTCTAGTAACACCCTGAGGCAACCAAAATGCCGTCGTCGCTCCTTGTGGGGTCATGCGCACGATGGCGTTCACATTGTTCGATGATAGTGCAGAAAACCAGAGATTTCCATCACTCGTCTGTGTCAGCGCTGGACCGATATTCATGAATCCGTTGATCGAGATGAAAGATGTCGCAATCGTTGGTCCGGGCACCGGGGTCGGGGAGGATGGGGAACCTGTTGCTGTCTTTGTCGGTTGCGGAGTTGAGGGTACCGAGGTTGTTGAGGCAGCCACTGACACAGATGTCGCTGTGGCAATAAATGTTTGTGTTGGCACAGCGGTTGTGATACTCGTGGGCACAACGGTCGTGATGCTCGTGGGCACATCATCAATCGTCCTGGTGGGTGCATGCAGCGCCTGCGAAAACGAGCCGCGGCCATGCGCTACGAGGAGTAGGAGAGTTGTAAGCACCAAAAAAAGCACCGATCCGCTCCCCAAGACCGCTGTAATCATACTTCTTGGTGCACGATCACTTTCTATAGGTCTGACTGCTTCGACACGAGGCAATGTCGGCATAGTCGGAGTTTCGGATAGCTGTTCCATTTGCTTGGGTTGCTCATTCTCTTCACTCATAGATAAACCCCCACACGTTCATGAGTACCAAACAAGAAATACATACCATACATCCAGATGATTGGCAATAAGGATTGTCTATTTGTCAGGGCCATTGCATCAAAGATCCAGGAGGATAACGACAACTGAGTGAGAAGAAGACCTGCGTGAGTCGTCCAGATGGTACAATCGAATAATTAGCACAGCACGTGATTGGAGATGCTTCAACAGTTTCCTCCAAGCGAGTAGTGCCTCGATCTTCACTCCCTTGTCACCGCTATGATGAAATCGCGCATGCAAAATATTCTCACTTCTTCCCACGCGCGACGAAATTGCGCACTATGCGATATGATGCCAGTGCAGGACCACGGGGCCTGGCAGCGCGCCACATGCCAAGGATGCGCTGCACCGCACATCGGAGATATGAGGAAGCCATCATGGAAACGCCGCACACTGGGAATGCTCCCCAGCCTGCGCTCGGCATTGTTGTCGAAAAGAGTATCGCGACTATTACCTTGAATCGACCCGCGGTCCGCAATGCGTTTGATGCCGCGCTGATCGCCGAACTCACGGCCACTGTCCGCGACCTGGGCGCGCGCGACGATCTGCGCGCACTGGTGTTACGCGGCGCCGGGACGACCTTCTGCGCCGGAGCGGACCTGCACTGGATGCGCGCCAGCATGGAATGGGATGTGGCGACCAATCAACGCGATGCGCTGGCGCTGGCGACGCTCTTCGAGACGATCGCTACCTGCCCGCTGGCGGTGATCGGCGTGGTGCATGGCGCGGCGCTGGGCGGTGGCGCAGGTCTCGTCGCCACGTGCGATCTCGTGATCGCCGCCGCTGGGACGACCTTCGGCTTCACTGAAGTGCGGCTGGGCCTCATACCGGCCACTATCGCGCCCTATGTGGTCGCACGCATCGGTCCCGGGCAATCGCGGGCGCTCTTCGTCACCGGTCAGCGCTTTGACGCGGAACATGCCCTGACTATCGGCCTGGTCCATCAGGTTGTGCCTCCATCCGATCTGGATGCCGCGCTGTCCACAACCTTGGCGGCTTTGCGCGCCAGTGGCCCGCGAGCGATTCGCGAGGCAAAAGCCCTGGTCGCGCTCGTCGCCGGCCACGGATCTGCCGAAATGATGACGCAGACCGCGGACCTCATCGCGCGCATCCGCACCAGCCCGGAAGCGCGCGAGGGCGTCAGCGCTTTTCTGGAAAAACGGTCTCCAATCTGGCCAGCGGAGGCCCAGGCATGACCATCGCCTCGATTCTGATCGCCAACCGTGGCGAGATCGCGGTGCGCGTCATCCGCGCCTGTCGCGAGTTGGGCATCCGCTCGATCGCCGTCTATTCCGAGGCGGACCGCTTCGCGATGCATACGCGCCTGGCGGACGTGGCGGTGCTGATCGGGCCAGCGCCCGCACAGCAGAGCTACCTCAACACCGCTGCAATTCTGGCCGCCGCGCACCAAACTGGCGCCGAGGCCATCCACCCCGGCTACGGCTTCCTCTCCGAGCGCGCTGATTTCGCCGAAGCCTGCGCGGACGCCGGGCTGATCTTTATCGGTCCGCCCGCGTCCGCTATCCGCCTCATGGGATCGAAGACCGCGGCCAAAGCGGCCGTCATGCGCAGCGATGTGCCGACAGTGCCGGGCTACCTGGGGGAGGCGCCGAGCGCGGGGCGGCGTGGCGCGCCATTATCCGCGGATGCGGCGCTCCGACAGGCGGCGGACCGCATTGGCTATCCCGTGCTCATCAAAGCCGCGGCAGGTGGCGGGGGGAAAGGCATGCGCGCGGTCTTCACGCCCGCTGATTTCCCTGACGCACTGGCCGCGGCGCGACGCGAAGCACTCGCGGCCTTCGGCGATGAGACCATCTTTCTGGAAAAATTACTCCAGCATGCGCGCCACATCGAATTCCAGATCCTGGCGGACACCCATGGACATTGTGTCTATCTGGGTGAACGTGAATGTTCCATTCAACGTCGCCACCAGAAAATTGTCGAGGAGGCGCCCGCGGTCATCCTGACCCCCGAACTGCGTGCCGCGATGGGGAGTGCCGCAGTCCGCGCCGCCGAAGCGGCGGGCTATACCAACGCGGGCACCGTGGAATTTATGCTGGATCCAGAGGGCAATTTCTATTTCCTGGAGATGAATACACGGTTGCAAGTAGAGCACCCGGTCACGGAACAGGTCACTGGGCTGGATCTCGTGCAGTTGCAGATCGCGATCGCGGATCAGCAACCTTTGCCCTTCACCCAGGACGACCTTACCCTCCGCGGCCATGCGATCGAAGCCCGGCTCTACGCCGAGGATCCTCGTACTGGCCTGCCCGCAACGGGACAGTTATTGGCCTACGCGCCGCCAGAGGGGCCAGGTATTCGCCTGGATGGCGGGGTAGCGGCGGGCGACGATGTCTCGATGTATTATGATCCTATGCTGGCCAAATTGATCGTCACCGCGCCAGACCGCTCCAGGGCAATAGCACGGATGCGCGTCGCGCTGGATGCCTACACCGTGCTGGGCGTGACGACCAATCTGCCGCTGCTCCGCCAGATCCTGGCAGATCGACGGTTCGCAGACGGGGCGACTATGACGGATTTCCTGGAGGATCCGGCCTATAGCGCCACGACAGTGCCAGAGTCAACCGACGCTGGCACACCGCCACCTGATCCCGCGTTGTTGGCGCTCGCCGCATTGCGAGCGCGGTCTGCGGCCAGTGTGGCGCGCGAGGGACGACGGTCACCCTGGGGGGCGGGGGCGCTGCGCGCAGATACCTATACAGCGCGACTGAGTGTCGCCGGTCAGGAGCATAAGGTCGAATTGCGCGATGATGTGGCGATCGTCGGCGCGGTGCGCGTGGTGGTCGATGGCGTGCCGTTGGCGCTTGGCAACGCGGCGAGCGCGGATCCATGTTGGGCATACCTCGCGACAGAAGACTCCACGATCTTGTTACGACAGGGGGCAAGCCAGATTCTCGGCAGGGCGGTTGCTACCAGGGACGGTGCGGTGGGGGTGACGGATGGCCCGCGGACCCTGCTCTGCGCCCCGCGCCGCGAACTGGATGTCGATAGGATCTTGCGGCAGGTTGGTGAAACGGCAGGCACGGGGACGGTGACGGCGCCAATGGCTGGGACTATCATCCAGGTCCGTGTCCAGCCCGGCGATATAGTCACGGCTCGCCAGACCCTGGTGATCCTGGGTGCGATGAAGATGGAACACGCCCTGATCGCCACGGGCCCTGGTCGGGTTGGGCGCGTCCACTGCCAACCAGGCGCGGTCGTCGCTGGTGGTACGGTGCTGGTAGAAATTACTGAGATTGGGGAGACCACTGACGCATGATGGTGCAGAATGGCGAATTCGCATGAGCACTCTCGACCCGCCTTTCACCACGGCCACCGACGCGGCGGCCTTCATCGAACACTTCGCCAATCGCCCGCCCGATATGGCCGAAACGCTGCCTGCGCGGGCACGTCAGGCCGCACGCTATCCAGAGATGGGTGAGTTGTTGGCGCTCCTCGACAATCCACAGGACACTTTTCGTGCTGCACATATCGCTGGAACGAGTGGGAAAGGCTCGACTGCCACCTTGCTGGCTTCGATCTTACAGGCGGCCGGGCTCCGCGTCGGTCTCTACACCAATCCGTATGTTACGATGCCTCAGGAACGGATCCAGATCGCGGGTCAAAACATCACTGATGATCGCTTCATCGAGTGTGTCAATCTGGTAGCCACTGCAATCACGTCCTATCAGATACACTGGCCAGAACGCCATCTTCATCTGAAACAGGTCTGGGTTGCGGTAGCCTTGCTCGCCTTCAAGCTGGCTATGGTCGATATCGCCGTGATTGAGACAGGGATGGGTGGCCGCTGGGATGAGACGAATATCGTCCATCCCAGCGTAAGTATTATCACGACCATCGACTTTGATCATATGGAATTCCTGGGCGCGACCCTCCCAGAGATCGCCTGGCAAAAAGCGGGCATCATCCGGAGCCATATTCCAGTCGTCACTGGCGTCACCCTGCCCGAAACGCTCGCGGTGATCCACGCAGAAGCGACCATGGAGCACGCGCCGTTAGCTATCCTGGGGGTCGATTTTGCGGCGACCTCAGTGGCAGTGACGCGAGATGGCACGCGCTTCACGTACATCGAGGAGCATCCACCACTGCTCGTTTCTCGTGCAGGTATGCCTCCTCTGGCGTCGGATAACGCGCATAGGCCCTGGCGGATCCTCCCTGATCTTGCATTAACGTTGAGCGGGGAGCATCAGGCGATAAATGCCGCGCTCGCGATCCGCGCGGCGGGCATCGTGCTACCTGACCTTACGGAAACCGCCATCCGTGCCGGCGTGCGCGACGCATGGATGCCAGGGCGCTTCGAGATCATCGCGCGCGATCCGCTCCTGGTGTTGGATGTCGCGCATAATCCAGAGAAGATGCGTGCGCTAGTGGCAACCTTGAGGGTAACACAGCACTGGGATCGCTTGATCGTCATATTTGGCGCGCTGGGCGGCAAAGAAGTCCACGAGATGTTACGTATCCTCGCGCCGCTCAATCCGCAACTGATCGTGACGTCGCCCAGCGTCACGGGGCGAATCGCGATGGCTGCCACGCGGATCGCCGCCGCCGCCAATGCCCTGGGAATGGCGACTACGATGGCGATTTCACCCGCCGCGGCGCTGGAAATGGCGCGACAACACGCCGGACAGCGCGATCTCATCCTGGTGACCGGTTCGCTCTTCCTCGTCAGTCAGATACGCGCTGGGGCCATTGCGGGATCCTGAGTCTCAATGCCAGAGGTCAAATAGTGGAGTGACCGGGAGGGTGACATGAAAGCCGGTGCTGTATAGGCTCAAAATCGTCGCCAGTTGCAGGTTGGCGAGCACGAAGATCGCCACCACCAGCGTCGCCGCTCGCCATGCGGGCTGGGCAATCCAGTGACGCGCGGCGGCGGTTCCGGCCCAGGCGAAGGCCAGGGCATAGGCGGGTAGCAGATAGAACTGCCAATAGGCATGGACGAATGCTCCATTACGAAAGATCAGGACGTGGCTTAACCCCCACAGCGTGGTTATGAGCACCACGCGCACCCGTGGCGTCCAATTTTCGACGCTGGCGCGCATAGCGACGAAGCCGACGACGACAGGTAAAGCGAGTTGGGTCCAACCGCCAAAACCTTCGGCGTTCCAGGCGGTCAGTTGACTAAACCAGGCAATTGCGGACACCGGTACGGCGTGCGCGTTATCTCCGCTGATACGTAGCAGGAACATGATGCCCAGATGCGTAAAATCGCCTCCCAGGGCCCAATTGAGTTGCGCCATGACAAGAGCGAATGTCAGGATCGCCGGGAGGATCGTCGCCATCCAGAGTCGCCAAGATGGACGCCGCTGTGTCCACCAATCTATCCCCCAGAGAATGGTAGCGAAATAATACGCAGGCCAGCCATAGGCGCCTCCAATGATGACCGCGATCGTCATCAGCACACACCAGCGGCGGTGTTGATCTTCTCGCCAGCGCAAATATGCCCACAGGAGCAGTAACATCCAGAACAAGGTCGGCGCTTCATGCGAGACATTGCGCCCAAAATAGGCGAACATGGGGAACGTTGCGTAGATCGCACTCGCGACACAGGCAGTGGTTCGGTCGAACCAACGTAACGCAATGCGATAGAACAGGAGCAATCCCAGGAGCGCATAGAGAATCGGCACCAGGCGCTCTGCCCAGAAGTGGAAACCAAAGATGAGAAATGATCCCGCGATGGTCAGCCCCAAAAGCGGTGGATGGTCGCCATAGACCTGGGGATGCACGGGTCCTTTGAGGAAATAAGCGAAATGTTGAGCCTCGCTCACGTGTGGTGGTCCGAAGGTATTGCGCGCCTCGGTATCCAACAGATCTTGCCCTTTTGTCACTCCCAGGCCGAAGCGGATGTGGTTGATGGCGATGCTCTCGTTCAACGTTCCATTATCTTCGTGCATCGACTGCCAGGGGGTCGTGACATTGAGCGTGATAAGATAAAGGGCTATGGCGAAGATCGCCAGCAATGGGAGTTGCGCCAGCACCCATCTGATGACGCGGTGCTGGCGACCTGGGTGTGTCCGACGACGCAAGACCGCGTATGTCCTCGTCTCGGCGTCCTGATCATCTGGCGATTCTGGCAACGTGAGGCGCATAGCCGAATCCTTTCCGCTACGGAGACGCCAGGATCAAATCGCAGAAGTTATGCCGGAATGCGCTTTCAGCGATCGGGATGGCGCGCGTTGAAAAGACGTAGCGATCGGCGTTCTGGCGCCGGTTGCCCTTGTGGTGGTGGAGCGTTAACCGCGTCGTGCGCCGTTGCGGTGGATGGTGTCAGCGGTTGATCCATGATCTCCCATTCGAGAAGCGAGATCGCCGCGGTGTCCAGCCACATGCCACGGACACTGCGCGGGGGCAGATTCAGGGCGGCACAAATCGCCAGCTTGATGGGGGTGACATGCGTAATGACGGCAATCGCCTGGTGGCGATGGGTATGCGCCAAATCGCGCAAAACGGGCACGACCCGTGCCATCACTGCCGCCGCGCTCTCGCCGCCGGGAGGTGTCGCATCAGGGTCGCCCAGTTCCCACTGTGCCAGGGCCGTCGGGTCTTGTGCTCTGACGGCTGACCGTGTGTGGTCTTCCCATGTGCCAAAATCCATCTCGCGCAAATTCTGAATGGTGTTGACGGTCAAGCCATGGGGTTCGGCAATTGCGGTGGCAGTATCAGCCGCGCGTTGCAGGGGACTGCTATACACCGCCACGATAGGGATGTCCGCAAAGGACGCTCCCAGTTCCATGGCCTGCGCGCGACCGTGGGCAGTCAGCGGCGCATCGGTTATTCCCAGGTACCGCAATTCCTGGTTTCCGCTCGCTTCACCATGCCGAATGAGGTAGATCTTCGTCATCGCTTCAGCTCCTCTGCGCATCGCGCCAATCTCTTCCCAACAAGCTGAGTGGCACTTCTGGGTCGCGGGCTATCATGAGCCATCCGCCACCAGGCTCCTAACTCAAGATACTTTGCCACCCGCTATGCTATAATCATACTATCTTCTTGCCTGGTAACATATCGTGCGAGGGAGATAGCGAGCATGCAGCGAACACCATCAACACCGATCACTCGCCCAAATACACTCTCGCGCCCACTTCCCAGACCTTATGGGAGCCACAGCGGGCCAATTCTTCGTGGCCAGGGTTCCATGAGCCAGCCTTTGCCACCACCACCGGAGGAAGTCACTACCTATCGGCCGCGCGGAGTGTTGGTGGCCACGGCGCTCATCTTGCCAGTCGGTATCTTCCTGGCTAGTTTTGTCACTGCGCTCATTATTGGTCCGACGCATCCCGCCGCGCGGATCGTGCTTGGCTTTACCAGTTTCCTGGTCGTCCTGTGGTTTGTGGGATTGGTGTTTGTCGCGCCAGTCGTCATGGCACAGGTGCAGACGCCTGGCGATGGTCTGCTGTTTTTGCCACCCTATGGCAAGCCGCGTCGCATTGCCTGGCGTTTCATCGATCGCGCGGAGCGGCGCTTTGGGCTGCTCTGGTTACACTCAAGCGACGGTGTCGCCGTATGGTGTATGGAAAGTGGGCTAGACCAAGGGGCCAGGTTACTGCGTCAGATTATCCTCCGCCTTTCGCCCAATGTGTTGGATGTGCCCTTGCGCCATCAACTTGCTTTGATGGGCGGGGTCGCTTTGCAGGAAGAGATCAATATTCTTCCCTTGAACATAGAGGTCGGCAATAGCCCCATATGGTTTGGTTTCATGGTTGCCTTGAGCGTAACCGGCGCTGGCTTGGGCATTGGTGCGACCGTCGCGAGTGCTTATTGGATATCTGGTATCGGCGGCATGCTCTTGATCCTGGGTCTGTCAGGGGTATATGTCCTCCGGCAGCGTATCCGGGTTGATGGGCAGAGCATCACGGTGATTCGCCCTAATGGCAAAACCCAAGCCATGCTCTGGAGCGAAATTGATATCGTGGAGGAGATCCCGCCGCAGATCGTGCTGAAATTTCGCGGTCAGGATCGCCAGATGCGCTTTCTTGGCACCTTCACTCTGAGCGCGATCGATCGCGAACAGCTACGCAGCGCATTTGCGACCCAACTCAAAAAAGGTATCCTCTTGATCCCCAAAGCCTGGGTAAAATAGGGATGCATCAATGATCGAAGTAAGACATAAAAATATCCCCACCACGAGATAACGAACATCTCGTGGTGGGGGGTGGTGGGTGATATTGGATTCGAACCAATGACCTCTACGATGTCAACGTAGCGCTCTAGACCAGCTGAGCTAATCACCCGCGACTGTATCAGTATAGCCTACCACAATGCGTTTTGTCAAGGAAATTGCTGACCACGATATCCTCCTGGCTGGTTACTCCACAACCTGGCGCGATATCCGGAAACAATGAACCGCGATCAGGGCGACCCCCTTCGCATCTCGGCTTTGAATGAAGTCGCCGCGCATCCGGGATCAGCAAGGCACGGACTTTATGGCTAAATCAGCGAAGTGCTCACTATGCATTATTGAGTGCCGCGCGCAGATGTCGCAGACCTGCCGCTGGCCCATCAGCGTGGCCGAAGACCGCGGAACCCGCGACAAAGACATTCGCGCCAGCTGCTTGCGCCTGGGGAGCGGTATCAGCGGCGATGCCGCCGTCTACTTCCACATCGCGTGTCAGTCCGCGCTCCGTCAGCCATCCCCGCACCTGCCGTACTTTGGCGAGTGTCTCGGGGATCAGATCCTGGCCTCCGAAGCCTGGATGTACCGTCATAACCAGGAACAGATCGGCATCAGCCAGATAGGGCTGGAGCATCTCGGCGGGTGTTTCGGGATTTATCGCCAGACCAGCCAGAGCGTGGCGATCGCGGATATAGCCGAGTAAAGGGCGTGGGTCCTCTAGAACCTCGCGATGCACTATGATCAAGGAGGCGCCCGCCCGCAGAAAATCATCGACATAGCGTGCGGGATCCGTGATCATAAGGTGGGCCTCAATCGGCAACTGCGTCGACTGGCGAACCGCCTTGATGCCCAACGCGCCAATACTGATATTGGGCACGAAATGACCATCCATCACATCGACCTGGATGCGATCCGCGCCAGCAGCCGTCACATCTGCCACCTGGGCACCCAATCGGGTGAAATCAGCTGAGAGGATGGAGGGAACGATGACAGCCATTGCGTCACTCCTTCTACGGCCAAGCAATCATTGTTGGAGTTGGCCAGCCGCATCAATGTCTAGCAACCAGAGCAACTGTCCGCTCGTCGGATGAATCCGTTGCGAGGGCAAAGGCGGTTCATTGCCAACACGGCGATCTTCCAGCACCCGCGCGACCATCCCGGCTTTCTCTTCGCCAGCGACCAAAAAAGCCACCCGTGCGGCATTATTGAGGACTGGAAAGGTCAAAGTGATGCGATCAGTTTGCAACTGTGGCACGTGGTTGGCGACACAGGTGCGGTCTGTAACATCGAGCGCGGCGGTTCCAGGAAAGAGCGAAGCGCAATGCCCATCTGGTCCCATACCGAGCCAGATGAGATCAAAACGCGGAAGCATGCCTGGCGCCAATGCAAAGCTGGCGCTGAGCGCGTCGCTGTAGCGTTGGGCAGCGACCTCGACAGGACGTACCTCGCCTTCCATGCGATGAATATTTCCGGCAGGGAGAGGGACATGGCTGAGCAGCGCTGCATCAGCCATGCCATAATTGCTATCCTGATGGTCCGGAGGAACGCTCCGTTCATCGCCGAACCATATCTCAACACGCGCCCAATCGATACGACTCTGGTAAGCCGGAGTCGCCAACAATTGGTAGAGCGAGCGCGGAGTGGAGCCACCGGTGAGGGCAATGTGGGCGCGTCCGCGACCCGCGATTGCCTCCTCCGCTACCGTCACGAATAGTTCCGCCGCTGTGGTCATCAAGCGATCGTGATCCGGACTGATGTGGACCGCTCCGTGCTGCGCATTCATCGTGTTCCTCTCGTTCGCTGGCCATCGCTGGCCGCCATTATGCAGGCAGCTTGTACTGCTTGATCAAAAATGGCGTCATGGTAGAAGATCCCCAGTTGTTGGCTGAGGAGCGAAGATTCGCCTAGGGTATCCAGAGGTGTGCGGCGTTGTGGCTGCGTCTCGCCTTCTGAGCTGACGATGACCGTGGACGCATAGCGCATATCATCTCCGCGCAGGATGGTGAAAGTTGCGGGGTGGCCATTCGAGAAGGACTGAATAGCAACTCGCATCAACGCGCCAGGGCATACGGTCAATGGCTCGCTGGCATGGACATTGTTCGCGCCATCCTGAACGTCCCAACTGGCACTGGAGGTTGCCCACCAATCGAGCACCTGATTCGTGCGCCGAGGCGAGATTTCCAGGGTGATTGGTGCGCCCAATTGGGTCCGTAAGCCAATGCGGATGGTCCCATTAGACTGGTGCATACCCGTCCAGGTTTGCCAGCCAAGCCGTGAAGCAAGCCAACCCGCATAGAGCAGAGCCTGTACCGGGTTGGCAGTCGCGCCATCGACGACAGCGTACTCGATCTCTAGATGTTGTACGCCATCCAGGTATGGTCGGTACTGGTTGGGATCGAAGAATTGGGCGGTCAGCTCGCGCCAGGGTTTCAGCCGTGTCCAGTTGAAATCACTGAACGCCGTTCGATTCGCCTGAGTCTTTACTAATTCGCCGAAGCGGGTGAAATCGCGGGCAGGATCGGTGAAAGCTGACGAGTCGATGAGTGCACGGTCGCTGGTCTCCAGCAAGTTATCGACGAGTTCACCGGCAGGGAGGCTATCTGACCACCAGACGAAGACAGGCAGTTCAGTCAGCAATAAGGGAAGCACGACGCCAGCCAGATGGCGCGAGGCCTCGCCACGGGCGTCGATACGGATTTGTTCAGCGCAGACCAGATTCGTGCTGCCATGGGGTATCTGACAATTGAGCGCTACCGATGCGGTGAGCGGTGCGCCCTGCGTGTCAGGTTGTGCCGCCAGAATGATAGCGCGCGAAGGCAGATTGGACTTTAACGAAGCGATAGCTTGAGAGACGCGATCGGCCTGATCGCTGCCCTGGGCATAGGTGACAAGCGTCATCACACTGCTGCGTGCTGCTGCTTGGCCACCGTTGCCTATGGCTTGCGAGATCGTTTCGCGACTCAGATTCGAGAGCGTCGATTCGATCTTGTTCAGAGGTACGTCGTGCGCCTCATGTCGAGTGACAGGCGCTTGCATCATAGGTTATATAGGCGCGTCGCCCAGTTCATCGGAACCAGACAACGCATCTCCTTTCATCACTGTCAACGCGTCTAGGGTCACACCCAAAGGGTGCGAGGGGACACAGGTGCCAGGAAGTGAAATCCACGTATGATGTCGACCGTAAGCAGCACTCGACCATGGTTTCTTGCCTGGTAACTCAGCCGCGTCCGCCTGTGGACGGAGCGGTGTCGGCGTGGCGACCTGTGCGATGTACTATCGCTAGAGCCGTCGCCAGGATCGCCCATCGCGTTCGATGAGCTGATCCGCGGCATGGGGGCCCCAGGTCCCTGGATCATACGATTGCACTTTGGTCTCTTCGGGCGCCAGGCGCCAGGAGTCTTCCAAGCTATCTACTAATGTCCAGGCGGCCTCAGTCTCGTCGCGCCGCGTAAAAAGAGTCGAATCGCCGAGCATGCAATCCAACAGAAGGCGCTCATAAGCCTCAGGAGGTTCCCCTCCGAAGGACGACCCATACAGGAAGTCCATATTGACTGCGCGCACATGCATCGCTTGCCCGGGAGATTTGACCCCAAACTTCAACGCAATACCCTCATTCGGCTGAATTCGCAATGAGAGCAGGTTTGGCTGCAATTCATCGGCCCCCGTATTCCGAAACAGAGAAAACGGTGGCTTTTTGAACTGAATAGCGACCTCAGTCACACGCTTGGGTAAGCGCTTGCCCGTTCGCAAATAAAATGGGACGCCTGCCCATCGCCAGTTATCAATGTGTAACTTGGCGGCGACAAAGGTCTCTGTCTGCGAATTTGGCGCGACGCCTTTCTCTTCGCGATAGCCCGGCACTTGTTCAGAGCCAACCCAGCCGGAGCCATACTGACCGCGCACGACACAATGTGCGACTTCCTCTTCTCTGAGGGGGACCAGAGCATGCAACACTTTGACCTTTTCATCACGGACTTCATTGGCGTGGAATCCGGTGGGTGGCTCCATTGCCGTCAACGAGAGCAATTGCAGCAGATGATTTTGCATCATGTCGCGCAAGGCTCCCGACGTCTCATAATATCCGCCGCGTCCTTCAACGCCGATATTTTCCGCCACCGTAATCTGAACGTGATCGATATAGCGTCGGTCCCAGATTGGTTCGAAGATGCCATTGCCAAACCGCAATACCAGGATATTCTGAACAGTCTCTTTGCCCAGATAGTGGTCAATGCGATAGATCTGATCCTCTTTGAAGACCTGGTTGAGATCCGCATTGAGTTGACGGGCGGAACTCAGATCGTGCCCGAAGGGTTTCTCGACAATGAGCCGCCCCCAACTCGGACCAGAGGTCGTTCGCTGGACCATGCCAGCCGCGCCCATGCGCGTTACGATATCGCTGTAGTAATTCGGCGCCGTCGCGAGATAGTAGACGCGGTTGCCACCCGTTCCGCGTTCGTGATCCAACCGGTCCAGGGTTTCACCCAATCGTCTATAGCCTGCGTCGTCATCGAACTCGACCTGCTCATAGAAAATGCCCTGCGAGAAGGATTCCCACAATGCATCATCATATGGTTGGCGCGCGTAGTTCTGTATGCCCTCTTTCGCGACATTGCGAAATTCTTCATTCGTCCACGGTCGGCGCGCCACGCCGACTACGGTAAATGAAGCAGGCAGCGGCGGCTGATCCGCTGCGAGACTGTATAGGGCGGGTAGCAGCTTGCGCTGGGTGAGGTCACCGGTCGCTCCAAAGATGACCATAATGCATGATTGCACAGTTCGCGCTTCCGAGAGACCTTCCCGTAATGGATTGTTTAGTGCTGCCGCGTCGAGCATCCCGCCCTCCAAACTTGGTCGCGACGATGGTTTGCACCACCGCGCTTACTCTTGATCATAGCACGTCCTGTCATCTCCCGATAGTCCCCCAGTCACAATTGGGGACTGGTAGACTGATCCGTATGCTGGCCCCGAGAAATGGGACGATCTGATAGAATCCGAGATATGCTCGGTATTTGCCGAACATATCTCGGCATATCGCTGACAGGGCGATATACGTGCACCGCGTATCCTAGCTCTGCCCTTCGGACTTGACCGCGTGGCCGCCAAATTGGTTACGCATCGCCGCCAACACTTTTGCCGAATAGGATTCTGGCTGGCGCGAATGGAAGCGCTCTAACAATGACAGGGTAATGATCGGCGCTGGCACATTGTGGTCAATGGCTTCTTGCACCGTCCAGCGGCCTTCGCCAGAGTCCTCGACATAGCCACGGATGCGGGCCAGGTCTGGTCCTTCCGCTTCGAAAGCGAGCTGCACCAGTTCCAGCAACCAGGATCGCACGACACTGCCATGGAGCCAGACTTTGGTAATCTCGAGTAGGTCCAGATTGAAATCGGAACTCTTGAGAATCTCAAATCCCTCACCATACGCTTGCATCATGCCATATTCGACTCCATTATGTACCATCTTGACGAGATGGCCTGCGCCGTGGCGACCCATATACCCATAGCCATCTTCTGGCGCGAGCGTCTTGTAAATTGGCTCCAAGTGCTGGAAAGTCTCGCGCTCGCCGCCGATCATCAGCGAATAGCCGACCTTCAGCCCCCAGACGCCACCGCTGGTGCCACAATCCATGAAATGATAGCCCTTGCCGGTCAGGTACTCCGCTCGTCGCACTGTGTCGCGATACCATGAGTTGCCACCATCGATGATGATATCGCCGGGTTTGAGTAGCGTGAGCAGATGCTCGATGGCGTCATCCACGGGTTTCCCCTGCGGCACCATGATCCAGACGGCCTTGGGTGATTCTTCGAGCTTGCTGACCAATTCTTCCATTGAGTAAGCCGGGATGGCGCCATGCTGGGCTGCCTCATCGACTGGCCCACGGCTCCGGTTAGAAGCGATGACGCGATGCCCGCCTTGCACTAAGCGGGTGACCATATTGGCGCCCATGCGCCCGAGACCATAAAATCCGATTTCCACGTGTCGATCTCCTCGATTTTCTGATGTGTGGCCTTGCCACGCGTAGATGACATGGCAGGGGTCGCGCGCGACAACCCTGCCATATGCAGTATGGACACGCGCCACGCTTATTGGCTAGCGAGCCGGGCCAGCCCACGGCGAATATCATTGCCGAGGTTGATGCGTACGACGCGCCGATCATGATGCTGCAATGACTGGTAATCACCCAGCGATTGCGCGTGGATCAACGTGCCGAACGTATACGGCTGGCCTGGAATTGCCACATCTTGTTGATCGTCCGCGACGATCTGCACATAGATGCCGTTGTTCGCGCCACCTTTGTGCAGTTGACCGGTTGAATGCAAGAAACGTGGGCCGAACCCCAGCGTCGTCGCCAGGTGGCTGTCATCGCGCAAACGCGCGCGGTAGCGCTGTAATACCTCTTCATGTTGTGACGACGGTTCAATGTAGGCCATGATAGCGATGTAATCGCCGGGCCGACCAAGTCGCACCAATGCCGCGCGCAGGGCCTCGAGAGTCTGTACGCCACTCATCTGGCCCGTGACCGTAGAACCAAACGTCACCGTGATGCCATCTTGCGTGAACGAGGACGCGGGTGTCGGCAACCGATTTTCCTGGCGATATTGTGCCAGAATGGCGTTCGTGTTGTCTTTACCTTCTTGCACGTTTGGTTCATCAAACGGATTGATTCCCAGGAAGGTGGCCGCTGCCGCCGTCGCCACTTCCCAGCGATAGAATTCACCGGCG
>DAIDHM010000045.1 GCA_027459705.1 Ktedonobacteria bacterium
GACTCCAATTACCAGCATGAAGATGCAGACGCAGATAGCGTTGCGGAAAGTTCGAGAATATCTCAAGGATCACCAGGATGCAGCCGCCAACCTGGATCAAGTGATGAGCCTTCTGGTACGGAGCGATCGGGTATTGGAACGGCTGAATCGGTTGGTGGGCGATCTTCTGGATAGCTCGCGCATTCAGACCGGGAAGCTCAATTTCGTTCAGGAAGCTTGTGACCTCGCGCAGATCGTACGCGATGTAGTGGAAGACCAGCGGGTGATCTGGCCGCAACGTATCATCGAAATGGATTTGCCATCTGAGCCTTCGCCCCTGTTCGCCGACTGTGAGCGTGTTCGCCAGGTGGTGACCAATTATCTCACAAATGCACTGAAATATTCCGCCCCGTCGGAACCGATCGCGGTCTGGGTGGCGCACATCGGCGATATGGCGCGGGTTGCCGTACGGGATCGCGGACCCGGAATCCCTTACAATGAACAAGGACGCATCTGGGAGCGCTTTCACCAGGCCGAAGGGGTGGAAGTCCAGAGTGGATCTGGCATTGGACTGGGGCTCGGTCTGCATATCTGCAAAACGTTGATCGAAGGGCAAGGTGGCCAGGTTGGTGTCATCAGTGTGGTAGGTTTTGGATCCACCTTCTGGTTTACACTGCCCCTGGCACACCCTGATGCCAGCGCTAGGCGCTGAAACGTCGCCGCGCAGCCGGAAGTGTGATGGGGTCTGTGGTATTGAGCGGCCAGGCCAGGCGACGATCTATGCCGCGCAGGGTCTCTTGCGCCAGCATCGCCGTCACATCGCGGATCTCGAGATGTTTCATATATGCCTCGATCTGCCGTTCCGCGCCGGTTGGGACTTCGGGTTGGAGGCGGCGACGCAGATGGTCGATGGCGGCGGTCGTGCCGAAGCTGGCGGCGGCATCGCCCACCAGGTCGAGCGCGCGGCCGATGACCACGGCGGCGGGCAATTCGCGCGCTGCCGCGAGACCGTCCATGAGATCGATCAACATGCCGCGAGGTCCGAAGCGCGCGGCCCGCCAGCGGTTCTCCATGATATAGGGCGTCGGGATGATTGGTAGCGCGTTGCCGGCTCTCGTCCGTTCGCTGATCGTTCGTACCAGTGCCTGACAAAATGCCGCGATAGCTACCATATCCGCATGATTGAGTGGCATATCGGCAATCCGAAATTCGACGGTTGGGTGTTTGAAATGGGGTCGAATGTCCCACCAGATCCGGCGCGGCTCTTCGAGCGATCGCACGCGTTTCCAGAGGCCAACAAAGTCTTCATAGGCTTGCAACGATTCGAATGCATCGGGTATCCCGGCCATGGGAAATGGCGCCCAAACCATCGTGCGATACGATTGATAGCCAGTGAGATGTCCCATCCAGAATGGCGAGTTCACGCTCAAGGCCAGGATGTAGGGCAGGAAGGTTCTGGCTTGATTGAAGATCTGAATGCGTTCTTCGCGATCCTCAACATTGACATGGACATGCAATCCGAAGATCAAGATCGATCGGGCGACTTCTTGTAAGATATCTTCCAATTGGGCGTAGCGATCCTCGCGTGCAGTATCAATCGTGCGGTGCTGATGATACCACCGGCCATTGGGATGAGTCCCAGCCGAGATAATCTGTAACTGTTGCGTCTCCGCGAGCGCCATAGCCGATGCGCGGCGGAGCATGGTTGAACGCGCGATATCAGCAATCGAATCGCAAGGCTCCGTAATACATTCAATGACACATTGCAGAAATTCCGGCTTCATCGACTCACGTGCCTCAGCACTGGCAAACCGCATCATCGCGGGAAAACCACTCACGAGTTCCATCGTCTGGGTATGGACAATCTGAAACTCTTCTTCTACCCCAACTTTCCAAACGTCGACCATGGGTACACTCCTCTCATGGATCTCTCAAAGGTCAACCGTGCCACCAGCGGATCTGGCGAGGACGCGGGGAGTGAGGAAAGAGACAGAGAGGAGGCGATGGGGCCAGTATTCCTGGCGCGGGCCATGCCAATCCGTCAGCGCTACGCGCAATCAATCCACTCCAGCTGGCCTGTGAATGTGCTCCACAGACAGGCTGCCTACGCGTCTCATCCGCAACATCCCAGGAAAGAAAGAGCGCGGCCAATATCGTGTATCAGGTCATGGGCTCTTTCGTCTAGCTGGTATTGAGAAGAGTATAACACAAGGAAGCATGTCCATGCCAGTAACCGGTAGCCCAATTTTGGTCGCTCGTAGTATTCTGCCGATTATAGAAATGGCGCACCCACCAATAGGATACTTTCCTCTAGAGGAGAGTATCCTATTGGTGGGTGCGCCGAGTAGCTCAGGCAAGCCTATCTGTGGCTTTAGAAAATCCCGAACGTGCGATGGACTTCTTCAAGATCATAGTAGAGTGATTCGCGGATGATCTTCCCTTGGGCGTCGCGCGTGACGACCGTCAGGCCACGGAAGCTGAATGGCTGGCCATTACCCTGCAACCCCAGAAACTCGCCGTGCAGTTCACCTTCCGCAATCCACTCGGCAACCACCTGGCTGCCCGTCGCAAAACGGTCTACAATCGAGATTTTAACCCCGCGCATGTTGGCAAATTCGTTGCGCTTGCGCTCACCAATCGCCGCATGCCCCTGGATTGGGGTGCCGACCAGCATATCTTCCACCACTGCGTCAGGATGGTAGTCTTCCAGGATCGCCTGCACCTGCTGATCAATTTGAGCATTGCTCTGTGGTGCAGTTGTGGGCGTCGGAGTTGTGCTCCCACCATTGCGCTGTTGCTTGGCCAGGTGCTGATCATGCGCGTTGAGATTCTGTTGTTCTTGCGGTGTGGTTGCGGGTCGGGTACCGCGCGACCCGATCTGCTTTGAGGCTGCCACAAACGTGGTAATCGCGGTCGCGGAGGCGCCGAGTGCCGCCAGCGATGTGACCAGGCGTCGTCGAGAAAGCTTGCCGCGTGCCGCCATATCGACCATCTCTTCGATCTGGTCATTGGATTGCCGCATCGGCTTCCAGAATTTCTTCATGCTGTTCCTAACCTCTTGGTGTAGTAGGCGGAGATCGCTTTATTGTCGAGTCACCGCGACTGATCTGATAGCGTGGCCTGCGATACTTTGTATTGCTAATTTCAGCATAGTGCGCCATAAAAGGCCCAAAAATGCATAATGCCACGTTTATGATATCATCCTTGGCAAGGGATAAGTGTATTGATGAGAATGAAGTCCTGAATTGTGTTGACACTCTGCTCATGAGGAAGCTGACCTGCGCAAGAATTTATCTCGAAGAACACTATCGGCCAGGGAACCCTTTCCCCGTAGAGTTGGCGCGAGATATGCGAAGAATCTTGCATCCTTGTACCAAAAGCGTTATGATACGCTTCGCTTCACTGGCCGAGTGGTGGTGAAGTGGTTGGAATGTGGGGCATTTCCATTACTAACAAGCGAGGAATTATTCTCATGACACAATCCCAACAAGCTGTGTCCGTCCTCATCACTGATGATGATCCTGATATTCGCGAATTGTTACGGGATATCCTCGAAGAGACAGGATATACGGTATATGAAGCTGCGGATGGAGTCGATGTGCTGGAAACTCTGCGCGATGCACAAGAACACATGGTTGTTTTGTTGGATCTCTTCATGCCCTATTTGGATGGGTCGCAGGTGATTGAGCGCATCCTGGATGATCCTTACCTGGCCCGTCGCCATGTCATTATCTTGATGACCGCTCGCTATCAGGCATTGCCGCCTGGACTGCCTGGATTGCT
This sequence comes from Ktedonobacteria bacterium, assembly GCA_027459705.1. GTDB lineage: Bacteria > Chloroflexota > Ktedonobacteria > Ktedonobacterales > JACDGC01 > DAIDHM01. The sequence goes on from DAIDHM010000045.1 coordinate 3,763, forward strand.
CTCGTCGGCAGGATTGCCAATGATCGCTAAACCATTCGATTTTGACGAGTTACTGGCGGCAATCGCGAATGCGACATTAAAACTCAGTGCATAAGCAGGCATGTATTGCCATGGTTTGTCAGTTGACCCTGCCAGGCCCCGGGAAGGGAGGGCGCGGTCCTTGGCGCTCCTCCCCTAGCGCGCGAGCTTCAGCCCGGGTAGCTCACGAAGATCGACTTGACCTCGCTCCATTCGTCTAAGGGGCGCTGACCCAATTCACGATGGCCATTCCCACTGGCCTTTAATCCACCAAAGGGCAACTGAGGCTCAGCCCCCGTCGTGCCGGCATTGACATAGACCAACCCCGCCTGAATGTCACGCATCGCACGGAATACCTTGCGCATATCTTCCGTGAAGATCGCGCAGGAGAGACCATACTCAGTGCCATTAGCGACAGCGATAGCTTGATCATAGTCGGTCACAGGGATCACGGAGATCACTGGGCCGAAGATCTCCTCGCGGGCAATGCGCATCTCCGCGCCAACTTCGCTAAAAACTGTGGGCATAAAAAACGCGCCTTCGTCCAGGTCGCCGCCACGCGCCGGGCGACCACCCGTCAAGAGCCGCGCGCCTTCGGCTTTGCCGATATCGATGTAGCTATCCACTGCGCCAACGCGCCCGCGGTTCACCAACGGCCCCATATCGACCGTGGGGTCCAGCCCATCGCCAAGTCGCTGCTTCTCTGCCAGCGCGACCAGTCGATCATTGAACGCGTCGAGGACGTTGCGGTGAACGATGATGCGACTGGTCGCCGTACAGCGCTGACCGGTGGTGCCGAAGCCAGCCCACGCGGCGGCGGCGGCGGCCTCGTCCAGGTTGCCGTCATCCATGACAATGATCGCGTTCTTGCCACCCAGTTCCAGCGCCACGCGCCGCAGGTCACGTCCACACACCTCGGCGACGCGCCGCCCCACCTCGGTTGAACCGGTCAGCGAGATCATCGCTACGCGCGGATCACTCGCCAGGGCATCGCCCAGCGTCCCTCCAGGGCCGGTGACGAGATTCAAAACACCCGGTGGCAAACCTGCGTCCACCAGGGCCTCAACGAGTTTCGTTGCGAGCAGTGGTGTATCGCTGGCAGGCTTGAAGACCACCGTGTTGCCCGCCACCAACGCAGGGAAGATCTTCCAGGCAGGGATGGCCAGCGGAAAATTCCACGGCGTGATGATCCCGACCACTCCCAGGGGTTCGCGCAAGGTCAGGCAGATTTTGTCGCGCAAAGCTGAAGGAACAGTCTCCCCTTCGGCGCGCCGTCCGGCGGCCGCGACGAATTTCCCAAAGTCGATAGCAGTCTGCAGATCACCCCGGGCTTCTTTTAAGACTTTGCCCATCTCGCGCGTCAATAACTTGGAGTATTCTTCGCGCCGCTGCTCCAAGATCAGCGCGGCGCGGAGGATAATCTCGCCGCGTTCTGGCGCGGGGGTCGCGCGCCAGGCCGGGAAGGCAGCCTGTGCTGCCCCAATAGCTTCGTCGAGGTCCTCGACAGTGGATCGCTGAAAGATCCCTAAGAGCTCTTGATCATGCGCCGGATTGGCGCTGGTGAACGTTGCTCCGCCGCGCCCATCTCGCCAGGCACCAGCGATATAGTTTTGGTACACTACCACATTGCTCGTCGCCATCGACGCCATGCTCCCATATCCACACAGGTGAGCCGACGCGCCGTCGCACGCGCGGAGCTGGCGTCGGACCATCCATTTGGACTCAGTATACGATGCCATAATGCCCAGGCTTGGCAGTCTTCCTGCGGCCTTCCAACCGATATTCTGCATCACAGGGACGCGGATGGTCATCATACATCTGGATAGACGGCTTTATAGTCCAAACTCATGAGATCTGCGACCGAACCCACCTATTTTCCCAAGATGGTGAGCGTACCATCCATATTGCCAATGTAGATATAGCCGTTTGCTACTGTCACTCCAGCAGAGAATGCGGAGTGCTCGCCGGTATCCATTATGTGGAAAAGGAGTTCGCCAGTTCTGGCATCATGCAATGAGATGGTTTGTCCATGCCCCACAAAGATCACTCCATTGGCGACGGCGACAGCACCCAACACTGGCCCATCCGTATAGCATTGCCGCCAGTGAAAATTGCCCGTGGCAGGGTCCAGTGCGTCAAGACTCCCTTGGCATTGCGTACCGTTTATGGTAATTTTGCCGCCCGCGACATAGAGCGTCCCTCCATCAAATGCTGCTGGCGCAATACTCCCCCCTCCACATGCTGGACAATCGCCAGCATCCGCGATATTCGCTGTCCAGACTGGTGTCCACGTACCGCTGAAATTGCCAGAAACGCGCTGAAGTGCGGTGAACTGACCGTCCTTACTGGCGACCCCGACCATTGGCGTATTTTGTCCATTGATAGTAGCGTTAAAAAGCGTTGGTGTACTGCCAAAATCCGTGTCGCTTGTGAGCGATGCAAGATTTTGCGGAATTTGCCAGGATGCGATGGCAGACATCGTTACTGAATCGATCGCGTCCACCGCTTGCGCGTATGGTTCAGCCGAACACGACGAGATGTTGCCCGTCGCAATATAGATAATCCCGCTCGTTGTATCGATCGTTGGCGATCCCCAGAGCCCGCCCCCTGTGCATCCAGCGGGAACAATATCGAAGGTCCCCTGAACTTTACCGGTCCCCGCGTCGAGTTTGAACAGCTTCCCTTGCGTACTCGGACAATCACCGTACGACGAGACCCCAATATAAATATTTCCATCGTAGAGTGCAGGTGAATCCCAAATATAGTAACCAGTCTTCGTATCCCCGAGGAGCGCAGACCAGAGCACGGCGCCAGATGTGGCGTTGAGTGCATACATCCAACCGTCACCGCCAGCCGTAAAGATCGTTGGCACCCCGTTGACCACCGCATAGGTCGGCGTTCCGGCTATGCCCGCGATCGCGGGGTCGCAGCCCTGGACGTTCATCTGGCCCATGAAGATAGACCACAGGACATGTCCTGTCGGTGTGGATGCGCGGAAATAGCCATCCCAAGATCCATAATAGAGAACTCCATTGACCACCACGATT
>DAIDHM010000050.1 GCA_027459705.1 Ktedonobacteria bacterium
TCCCTCCCAGCGCCTGGGCTGCCGCCTGTCGTACCTGCCAATCCGTATCCGCCAGGGCGGCGATGAGCGCCTGCACCCCCGCTTCCGGCACCTGCTCTCCCATCCCTCCCAGCGCCTGGGCTGCCGCTAGCCGTACCGGCCAATCCGTATCCGCCAGGGCAGCGATGAGCGCCTGGCAGACATGATCAATGATCGGTGTGGGACAATAGATGTAATCTCTCCCTAGAGTGATCAGGCGCTCGCGGAGACGAACTCTCCCTTCCCGTGCCGCCGATGATAACGCGGTTCCCCACTGGTTGGCGGTGGCTTTCCCCACAACCATGACAAATGGCGCATCTCCCGCCTCTCCCAGGGCACGCACGGCCAAACCCATTAAGAGATAGCCCGGATCACCCTCAGCCATGGCATGGGCGCTGGCCCACCCCCGCACCCAGCGTTCGGCCAACGCTTGACCGGCCCGGTCACGCTCGTGCGCCAGGACCCCGATCATCAACCGCAGCGGCTCGGTCCAGCGACTGGTGGGGCTCTTCTTGGCGATCAAGGCCCGGATCGGCTCGGCCGATTCGGCGTTCATGCTGGTCTGCTCATAGGCCAGTTGCCACCCCACCAGGTACTCGGTCAGGGTCTGATGTCGCAACCGATAGGTCTCGGTTGCCACGGTCTCCACCACCCCGGAGTTGACGATGCGCCCGATCCACTGGGTGATAGGGTCTTGTTTTCCGGTGTCATCTCGCCAGGTCACATAGCGTTGCCCTGGCCCATCCGTGAAATATTCCACCAGATCTTGCCGCGTGAAACGGCTGCCCTTCGTCTGATAGATGATCAAAAGCAGTCGCGCCAGCGCCATCTTGACGATCTCGGCCTGATCGTGGTCAAGTTCGCGGCTCCAGAGTAAGCCCGCGATCACCTCGCGATAGAGTTCCGAGCGCGCCGCTGGCAGGTGCCCCCGCCGCACAAAGACATACGCCGCCAGCGTGAAGAGCAGCGGATTCTCGCCCCAATCTCGCGCCCGTGGGTGGTCGGCCAGTTGGCGGAGGAAGGCCTCCGGAGAGCGGACTGTCGCGTCGCCCCCCAGGAGGATATGGTGCAGAATGGGAAAGAGCTTCGGAGCCAGCACTGCGCGCTGCGCAGGATCGAGGGCCTGTAATTCCCATTCGGTATACTGTTCCTCTGCGAAATCGGTCCCCTTGTACTCGCTGAAGCGCGATCCGATCACCACGGCGCCGCCGCGTGCGACATCCGGGCGCAGCGTCCGGATCCAACCAATGATGGCGGGACGGATCGCCGGGCGGACTTCATCCAGTCCATCCAGGCACAGAAACGCGGTCCCCGCCTCGATGGCCGCAAACAGCACATCCCCATAGCGCGGATCGGGGCAGCGGCGCGCCCCGCCGTCGCCATCCTGGCAATAGTTCTGCACATCGCGCCGCAATGTTCGCTGGACGAGCGCGGGGATATCTTTCGCCTCATATCTGGCAGGCGGGGGAGCATCCTCCACCAATTCGGGCAACGCCAGGTAGATGGGAAGCGGCGCCGGGGCGGCGCCATGCGCGTGCCCCACGGCCCCCGCCACCAGACGGCGCAACAAGACCGTCTTCCCCGTCCCTGGGCCGCCCAGCACCACCATCCGCCGCCGCGAGGGACGCCCCTGGGCATCGGCACGGTCTAAGGCCTCTAACCCATCGGGCACGAACACCGGTTCAGGCGGGGGGGCCGATGGACGTGGCTGATCCTTGTCTGCCTGTTTCTTGTTCGATCCGGTTTGGTCGTCGTTCTGCTCTTCTACTGGATCTCCCAGGATCTGGCGCTGTTTGTCGCGGGCCAGGCGCTCGTTCGTCACTGGATCGCGGCGCAGGCGCAATGGCTGAAGGATATCTATCGCGAGCGTCTGTGCGGGATCGACGATGAGCGGGATAGACGCAAACGTGGTCTCCATCCCAGCCAGATAGATTCCGCTCTCGACGGCCGGATCAAGCTCCGGTAAGACCAACCCTTGCAGCTTCGCCACCTGTCGCGCCAGGTTCGCATCCCGCGCGCGCTGGCGTGTCTGCTCCACGCGATCCTTCCAAAAGCCCGCCACGGTCAAGGATACCGCCAGCGCCAGGCCAATGAAAAACGGTACCGGGTAGCTCTGCTCGATGGGGGCGAAGAGGTTCCAGGAGGTCGCGGCCGTTTGTAGCGCTGAGGCGCCGCCCTGGGCATAGGCGAGGACCAGGCCAGGCACATAATTGCTGAGAATGATGAAAACGAATCCCTGCCACCACCAGGAGAGCACCTGATCGAGCGCACGCACCCCGGCGGGGCGATGCTCCTGCGTCTCGTCTGCTTGCAAGGCATTGCGGGCAACCTGGATCTCCACGTCGGCCTGCCGCCGTTCCGCCTCGCTATAGAACTGGTGATCTTCATCGCGCCGGATGATCTCTGGCAGGTCGCGCAAAGCTTCGCGCAGCCGCGCATGCTGGGCCGCGCGTTCCTGCGCGACCTGCACTTGTTCATGGCGGGTGAAGACAAATCCCAGGATCGCCAGACCCACGGCTACGAGGAATCCCAGCCAGAACGCGAGCGGCTGGGCCTGTTCGGCTCCTTGCAAGGCACCCCAGGATCCGAGGTACGCCAACCCCGCCGCCCAGCCGCTCTGGGCGATGGCCAGGATCGCCCCCGGCACAAAGTTGCCAAACAGGACACTGGCTACGGCGATCCACCACCACCGGGCGATTCGTCGGAGTGTCTGGGACCAACGCGGTGTGCTCGTCGGCAGCATAGACTATTTCCCCCATACGCGATCAAGAAGACTACGGTTAGGGACAGCATACAAGGAAAAAGGCAGCCAATCAAGTGCAATTGCTCACGATTTTCGACGTGTGGGGTTGACGGCGCAGGTCGCTCAATTCGACTTCCACATCCCGGTTCCCCTAGCATCACACATTGGTAATGACTTCGTTCCGGTCATTTGTAGCTGCAACCTCGTCATGACGTATGTTGAGTTCCATGATCGTTGGACAGGACAATTATGATGACCCTGGCCTGTTTGGACATGATTCGGCTGCTCCCATGGTCGTATACTGAGAGCGCGTGATCGTGCTTCGCGGCGCAACCGCAGTCCGCGACCTGCGAACGGGGGAGTGTTATGTGTACACAGGGCAGCCCGCCATACCCCTATAAAATCTGCCTATCGGTCCTGCTCTGCCTCTCCGCCATAGGATGGGGGAGCTGTGGGAGCGCGCAGGCAGAGCGGCGCATTGTCTCAGCAGCCGCGACCGTCACCCCCACCATTGCGCTCCCTTGCAGCGGCGGGATATGGGGAGCGATTGCCGAGTTTGCCGGGCCGCAGATTCCCTTGCCGCCACTGACGGTGAGCGGCCCCACGACCTACGATCCTAGCGGCGCCTGGACGGGGTATTATGTCGCCCTCTGCACCGCGAACGATTCACCACACGTCGAAACGTATATGACGCAACACATGCTCGCTGAAGGCTGGATGATGGGTGCTCCGCCCGTTGACTGCCTCTGCAACGGGCTCCCCGTCTGGCGGCGCGCCAACGATGGCCGCCTCGTCCAATTCGATCAGCATCCGGCCTATGTGGGCGGGGATCTGCGCTGGGGCATCACGATCTTCACGCGGGCGGCAAGTCAGCCATGATACACCACGGACATCGGATGGCGCATCCAGACTGATTAATCCAGGATCAATCGGGTGCGCTGAAAGGAGACATAGCCAACATAGGTCAGGATAACATCGGCCAGCAACAACACGAGGGCTATTCCGATGGCCAATGTGGTCAGCGAGTACTGACTGAGCGCTTGCGCGATCTGCAGACGTGTACTCGCCGCGAGCGCCTGAAAGCCAAAGACACCGCCAAATATCAGCACTGCTATGCCAATACTCAGGACCTGCTGCGCCTGGCGCGACGAGGGGCTACGCATGGAGACCAGCGATCCCGCTGCCGCGACAAAGCCCGAGAAGAGGAACGAGAAACAGACAATGGCCACCGCGAAATCTGTCGAGTACCAATGGAAGCCATTGGCATTCCGGGAGAGATTCGCCGCTAGGCCACCCGCCAGTGTCGCGACCATCGCGACCGCCCAACCATAGATCAATGCCGCCGCGATCTTGCCCAGCAAGATCGCGGTGTCCGAGAGGCGGCTGGCCAGCAACGTCTCCAGCGTATGGCGCTCGCGTTCGCCAGCGAAGGAATCGGCGATGACACTGATGACGAGAATCATCGGAAAATACAGCCCGGACAGCAAAAGCGCCAGCGGTGTGGTAAACCAGGCCTGGCCGATCTGAAATGGCGTAATCAGACTGAAGATGACGATGACGGCAATAATTACCAGGGGATTGCGGCCACGTCCGCCAGTGGTGGAACCGCTGAGATATTCCCGCCACTCTTTCCAGATGACAGCGCCGACATCGGCGATCATTTGTCTTCCTCCATCAAAGTCAGGAACGCTTCCTCCAGGCTGGCCTGGCCGCGGCGAACTTCTTCAATGCCGACGCCAGCCTGGACCAACGCCGCTACGATCGGCGCTACGGCGTGTGTATCGCGCAATTCGAGGTGCAGGTGATCATTTTGTTCGGTCACCGCGCGGATATCAGACCGCGCGCTCAGCATGGTGCGTACCGCGGCGGTGAGCCCCGTCCCCCAGATCTCCACGCGTTCGCCACCAGACGAGGCGCGCAGTTCGGCTGGCGCGCCGAAAGCCAGCAACTTTCCCATCCGGATGATGCCCACTTGCGAGCAAATCTGTTCGGCTTCGGTGAGATTGTGCGTGGTCAAAAATACGGTCACGCCCTCGCGCTGCACCAGCGTGCGGAGATCACCGCGTAACGCCGCGGCGGCCACGGGGTCCAGCCCGGCCGTCGGTTCATCCAAAAAGATCAGCTTGGGGCGATGGAGCAAGACGCGCGCGATGGCGACCTTTTGCTTCATACCACGGCTCCAGGTGCCCACGCGCTCTTTACGGCGATCCCAGAGGTCGAAATGCGTCAACAATTCCCGAATGCGCGCCTTGCGCTGCGCGCTGGAGAGATGCCAGACCCGGCCGTAGAACTCCAGATTATCTTCGGCGCTGAGTCGTTCATACAAGCCGGAAAACTCTAACAGCGCGCCGGATTGCTCGCGGATCGCGTTGCCGTGTTGGCGCGTCTCCAGGCCAAAGACCTGGGCATGGCCAGCGGAAGGTTCCAACAAATTCAACAACAACCGGATCATCGTGGTCTTGCCCGCGCCATTCGCGCCGAGAAAGCCGAAGATGATGCCTGGGGGCACGGCGAAAGACATCTGATCAAGGGCACGGACAGTGCCAAATTCACGCGTGAGTTGGTCGACTCGAATGATGGCGTCCGCTGGCCGCGTCAGCGCCGAGGCTGACATTGGCACGGGAACGATCATAATGTGTTGCTCCTCTTGCTGAAAACAAATGACCGGCACCACGTTCGGGGATAGTACGCCATACCTCGACTATCCGCCCGCACAGCATACACCGCTCACCTGGAGCTTGCCTGTGGCCTCGATCACATTGCGCGGGAAAATCTGCTGCTACCGGGCGTTCACAGGACCAGACTCCTCGTCGTCGTCGGACTGGCCAACAGCATCGCCGATGACGAGCAAGGGTTGCCCTTGATTGACCGCCGCCCCTTCCGCCGTCACGACCTGCTGTATGACGCCAGCACGCGGCGCGGTGAGATCATTGCGCATTTTCATGGCCTCCAGGATGACCAGACGCTGGCCATGCTCCACCTGATCGCCCGCCGCGACCAATACCGCCGCGACCAACCCCGGCATCGGCGCTTTGAGGGTGACCATGCCGGTCTCGCGGCGCCCTCGCGCCAGTCCGCCCAGGGCGCGCCGACGCTCGTCCACCAGGTCGACGCTGAAGACTTGCCCGTCCAGAACCACCTCATAGCGCTGGGTATCGTCGGGGTTATCGCTGGGGACGGGTCGCGTGAAAAGGTCATAGGAATAGTCGCCGATCAAAACACTCAGGCGGTCGGTCCCGAGACGGACCGTATGCACGCTGATCGGTTGATCGTCCACTTGAATGTTGAGTTGTCCCTGGGCATCTTCTTCAATGGCAATGGTATGTGGTTGATCGTGGATTCGCACACTGTAGCGCATAGCCAACACTGCTCCCTGATCAGAGGTTCTCCGCGCATTATGCCATATGCGATTGACTGGCCGCCAACACCTCAATGCCCCAACGTCACTGGAAGCGCGAGGCTCCCCGCGGAAGACACGATATACAGGGCATACGGTGTCCCGTTGATCGCAGTACCACATACGGGGGTCACGCTGATGGTCAGCGCCGCGCCCGGTGCCAGGGTGGTCGCGCCGGTTGGGTTAATTTTTACGAGCAGCGCGGTGCTATCCGAGGCAGTGATCTGCAGATTCTGCGTCTGCCAGCCCCCGTCATTTGTGAGCAGCAACGACTTCGTCTGCCCACACGCCGTAAACGCCGCGGAGGTCGCACTCAATTTGAGATGGGGACCCGTCGTGATGGTAACTGGCAGGGTGAGGGTCGTGCTCTGCGTTCCGGAAACGATGGCGATCTTGGCCTGGTACGTGCCCGGCTGCACGGTACTATCCGGCGCGATTGTCAATGTCACCCCCATGGACGCGCCGGTGGCCAACGTACCCGTGGCGGGCGAGGGTGCGATCCAGGGCAAATTCACCGAGGCTGTCCAGGCAGCGCTCTGTCCCGTAGCATTCAGGATGGTGAGGCGGGATGGGAGGGTCACCGTGCCACCAACATAGCCACTGAGCGGCGCGGCCTGGGCATCGGTTTGCAATGTCAAGGCAGTGTTGGCATTCGCGCCGTGAAACACCTGTTGAATCTTCGAATGCAGGCTATTACAGACATGGCCAGGGCAGTACTGGGGGGCAAAAGCCGCCAGCAGCAAGACGTCGCTCAACAAAAAGATCGTCGCGAAGATCCCAAGCAGCATCGGGAGCCGCGAGCGCCGCGTCCGTGGTTCCGCCACAGCGCTGGGAGAGCCGCGACGCCCGGGCGCTGAGGCATTGAGGGGGCGGCTGGCGGATCCGCTGCTCGATGCACGGCGCGCGGCTGGCAATGGCCGACTGTCTGGCCGGACAGATCCCGATCGCGATCGGGGGTATTCAGCACTGAGTGGCTCGCGATCTTCGTCGTCATAGCGGCGATCGTCGCGATCGCGCGACCGGGCAGCCAGGCGCGCCGATTCTTCGTAGGTATAATAGTGGCGGCTATCATACTCTTCCGCTGGATAGCGTCGTGAGTCTTCATCGCGGTCATAGCCATCATCGTCATAGCGCCCCCGCCGATCCTCGCGATCCGCAGCGGGATAGCGTTGCGATTCCGTCGTGTAATAGCCGTGATCCGCGTCCCGATCCGAACGCGACTCCGACCAATCAGTGCTCTGCGCGGAAGTCTCGCGGGTTGGCGATGCTTCGCGCGCGGAACGATCCCCGGTGTCATAGATTGCGCTCCCCTCGCCAGCGTTCTGAGCGGGCAGTGGATGCCGTTCGGTGGCAGGGTCAGCCAGCGCGAGATCGCGCGGCGGCATCGCCGGAGGCATGCCGGGAGGGAACGCGGGAAATCCGGGTGGAGGCAACTGACCGGCTCCATTGGGAGGCATCATCGCTCCAGGTGGCAAGGCGGGACTTTGTCCAGGCAGGGGCGGAAAGGTCGGCAAAGGCGGAACATTACTGACAGGCACCGGGCCATTGTTGAAGAGCGCCGCGCCACCCGTCGGGGGACCATTCGGTCCGGGCATCGGCGGAAAGGGGCGCGATGGGGTCATTCCCGGCGGCATCATCCCCGGCGGAAATGGCTGCGATGCTGGCACGGGTCCGCCCGGCGGCATCATCCCCGGCGGAAATGGCTGCGATGCTGGTACGGGTCCGCCCGGCGGCATCATCCCCGGCGCAAATGGCTGCGACGCTGGCACGGGTCCGCCCGGCGGCATCATCCCCGGCGCAAATGGTCGCGAAGGCCGCCCAGGACCACCCTGGGGCATCATCCCCGGTGGGAGCGGTTGCGAGGCCGGCACGGGTGCGCCCGGCATGGCGGGATCGCCTGGGCCAGGTGCTTGGCGCAGTCGAGCGGGGATATCGTTGACAAGCTTTGCTGCTTCCGCGATCGCGCGGGACATCGCCTGCATCGACTGAAAGCGCGCATTGGGATCTTTCGCCAGCGCCATGCGGATCACCTGGTCATAGACCAGCGCCGCGGGCCCTAACGTCACATTGACCGAGGCCAGCGGTGGCACGGGCTGGCGCTGGTGGCGCGAGAGCACCTCGAAGGGCGTCCGACCGCTGAACGGGGGCACGCCGGTCAAGGCATGATAGAGCAAAGTACCCAGGCTATAGACATCCGTCCGCGCATCCGCCCGACCTTCGGCCTGCTCTGGCGCCATATAGGCGACCGCTTCAGCGCTCAACCCGGACTGCGTCAGATCGACTTCAACAATCTGCCAGATCATGCCAAAGTCGCCCAACATGACGTGCCGACCTTCGAAGAGTAGGATGTTGGTCGGCTTGAGATTGCCATGGATAATCCCCATGCCATGGGCATAATTCAAAGCGTCGCACATTTGGTGAAAGAAGGGCGCGATATCGCGGGGATCCATACGACCGCGCGCGAAACGCGCCATCAGTGAGCCTTCATGCACGAGTGGCGTCACACTGACTAATTGCGGCCCCAATTCGCCGACGAACTCGATGGGCAAGATATGCGGATGATCCAGCTGGCCAACCGCGCGGGTGATCTGCATAAAGCGGTCGCGAGCCGTTGGCGCATGGGTGAACGGCGCGCGCAATTGTTTGAGCGCGAGGTCACGCTCGCCCGGCTGCGCGCTGCCTCCGTTGAAGAGACGCGCACGAAAGACATCACCAACCGGCCCGCTCCCCAGGAAAGCCCCCAGTTGATAATTGCCCAGGATACGTCCTGGACCCTGCGCGCCTGTCATCGCTCGTTCTCCCTGTCAACTTCGCTGAGCCCATGTCATCGATCGGGTCATGGCGTCAATCTCGTCGCCCATCATCCGGGCAAGTATAGCACACCCACAGCCCCGCGCCTAGCCGCGCGCCAACGCACTGGGACAATCTACCTACACTGTCTGACAGGATCATCCCTGAATGCCATCACCGCTCAGCAAAGGCAGCGCGTAGGAGTAGATATTTCCCGCCACAGGGGCCTGGCATGCGCCTTCACCACCACGTTCTTTCATGACGACCACGGCGAGTTGCGCGCCACCGCCACCGGTATATCCATTATCTGGCGCCAGTGAAATGAACCAGGCATGAGGATTTCCCGAGGTGAGTTGCGCCGTGCCGGTCTTGCCACCGATCGTCATCGGCAGATTGGCGATCGCCGCGATTGCGCCACCACTCGCCCCCACCGAACCATAGGTGACGACATCACGCATCGCCTGGCGCACCTGGTTGGCGGCATCTGGCGAGAATGCCTGGCCGAGCGCCACGGGATCATTGTTTGGCGCATTCCTGGCGACCTGGGTCGGATCGGTCGTGCTGTAGGGAACTGCCTTCAACTCCAGGCGTGGCGCGAAGACATTCCCATCGGCACCCACCGCGCTGACGATCATCGACATCGTCATCGGCGAGAGGAAGAGCTGCCCCTGGCCAAAAGCACTGCTCGCCAATAACACCGGGTCGAATGAACCCTGCGTGTAGACATCACTGCTGCCAGATGGAAAGGTGTCGATCGGTATGGATTGCGGATCACCCGGCGTCGACATGAAGAATTTTTTGGTGTAGCTCAGCCAGGTATCCGCGCCCAGCCCAACTCCGACACGCGCGAACACCACATTGTCGCTATACGCGTAAGCATGGCCTAACTCTAGTGGGAATGAAGCCGGTTGCGGCCCATTTGTATAATCGCCCAGATTGTTGCTGTCGATCTTAAACCCGTCAACGGTGTACGTTGTCGCATCTGCCTGGCTGAAGGTGGAATGAACCGTATACTTGCCACTGTCGATCGCCGCCCCCAGGGTCAATGTCTTGAAGGTGGATCCTGGTGGATATTGGCCCTGCACCGCGCGATTCAGGAGCGGACTATTCGGATCAGTCACGATCTTATTCCAATACTCCTCGCCAACCGTCAAGCGCGGATTATCGGGCGCGACCGAGGTATCGCCAATCGTATCGCCATTGAAATAGGGGCGACTGACCATCGCGAGAATTTCGCCGGTCTGAGGATTTTCCACGATAATGCTGCCCAGTTGGCTACCACTCGTACAGACCCCGCCCGGCACCTGATCAAAAAAGAACTCAATCGTCTCTCTCAGGAGTTAAGCGCATGAGCACCACTCTTCTCATCTCCGGCTACGCTTGGGCCTGCCTCGCCTTTGGGCACGTGGGAAAGCACCGCACTCAACCTGTCGGCTCTTGCGCTGGATACCCCATCCGTCCTCCCCCAAAAAACACCTTCGAGTTTTTGTAAGTGTTAAAAATAAACGACTTAGATTCTCTAATTCTCGTAAGTGTATGAATCTA
>DAIDHM010000055.1 GCA_027459705.1 Ktedonobacteria bacterium
TGGGTAGAGAGCAACGGAATACCGGGGGAAGGTTCCACATTCTTTCTCCACATTCCCGCGACCCAGGCCGACGCACGACTGGCGGCGTCACTACCGGCCACCGACCGTGAATCCGAACGTCTCAGTCTGACCTGAAGAAAAAGTGGAGCGCTGGAATATTCTGACAGACAATGTGAAGCGCTGAGGAGCTTGCACGCTCAACAGCCTACTACCTACTCAATGCGACCAATAAGATCCAGAGCCACTGCATCGCCTGGGGATGCGAACGCATCGTCGCCTAGATGACGGTATGAATCAGCTGTCGCTTCGTCAATCGTCAAGGCTTTTGGCGCAAACCTACGCAAAAGCTATCATGGCGCCGTTCCTTAAGGGCTTGCGGCATGACAGGTATATAGTGAATGGCTTGACAGATGAGGCATGATGTGAGCAAGGAAAGGTTTCAAGTGACCATGCAATGTGAGTAGTATTGGCTTGTGACGCATGCACTATGAAAGGATTCTTCCATGAAGCGCCCTCCACAATACTGGCAAAATATTTCGCTCGGTCGCGTTATAATGATCAGTGGTTCTTTCTTACGCGGATTACCTGCCCAGACACTGCGATATATGCGGACGACGTTGGGAGCCCCCTTTCTCCCCGTCGATGTGCACCTCCTCGACTCGCAAACACTTGATCAGATCGAACACCAACAACGCATCGACTTGCTGCGCTGTGTCTTGCTCTTGTTCACAGGTGGAACGAGCATACTATTTTTCATCAGTCTGGGATATCACACAATCGATTTTTTCGCCCGTATGGGAAGCCTCTTCTTTTTTCTCTTCAGTTTCCTGATCTTGCTCATGAGTTACACGAGGTCGGCGCACCTTGCGCCTTATCTGCTGTTGGGAGGCGCATTCTTCCGCATTATCATCTTTGCGGCGATCGATCCGACGGGTCTCAGCATCCGTTCGACCTTGCTTTTGAGCGCGATGGCGATCTTAATCCTCAGCGCTGGACTCTTTCTCCCTGAAAGTCACACCAAATGGGTTGTGATCGTGGCGGGCAGTGTCGCCTGGTTTGAAGCGCTTATCTTGCCGATCAAAGGACCAATCCCCGCTTCCATTCTCAATCCCCACGCCCTGGTACTCGTCTACCTCCTCATTCTGTATGCCTTGACCGGCGTTCTCTCCTGGATGCATAGGCGCGCTAAGAGTCAGGCACTGGCAACTTTCGCCGAGGCCTACCAGCGCGAACACCTCCTGGAGCAGCAGAAGGGGGACTTCATCCACATCGCGAGCCACGAGTTGCGCGCACCGCTGACTCCTTTGCTGCTCGCAAGCCTTATGCTGGAACGAAGGTTACAACAACCTACACTTGACCCCACCGATTTACTGACGAAAGCACGGGATATCAGTCGCCAGGTGAAACGCCTGAATGGTATGATCGATCTTTTGCTGGATACACATAGTGTTGACTATCATCGCCTGGTACTCTCGATCGAACCGTGTGACCTTGCAGAGATTCTGCGCGATGTGATCCAGATGCAAACATTGGGTTCACACCGTACCATTCTCACGCAGGGCCTAGATAGCCCCTATTTGATCGATGGCGATCCGCGACGTCTCTGGCAAGTCTTTACAAACCTCATCGGCAATGCCATCAAATATACCGACCCAGAGACGCCTATCGAAGTGCAGGTACAGCCTTACCAATCAGACGAAGTGGATAGCGCGAGTCTGCAGGTCAGCATTCGCGATGCGGGGCGCGGGATTCCCGCGGCGGATCTCCCCTATATATTCGATCGCTATTACCGGGTAACTGATCGCCCTAACGCGCGTATCGAGGGTTGGGGCATTGGGCTTTATCTCTGCCGCGCGATCACGCTGGCACATCGGGGAAAAATCGAGGTTCAATCCACTATCGGCCAGGGCACGACGTTCACGGTCACTCTCCCCGTTCACAGCCCAGACGCCGCGCCAGACCTGGCCATCGAGCCAGACGCCTGATGCATTGGGTGGCACATTCATAGATACTCGGCAACCAGGGAATACCTATTGGTGTTGAGAAATGTCGTTTGTTTGGATTCGACGCAAAGTTCACTACATCAGCAAACAGGGTCGAAGTCTTATATCCAGGCAGATCCAATTTTAACTCAGGAAAAGCCCGTAAGTACCATATGTACAGTTTATCTGTACAGTTTATCTGTACATATGGTATAGTGAGTGCTATGAATGATACTCAAGCCGAGCGCGCCTTTACCCTTGCAGAGGGGCTGTGGGCAATCTATCGCAAACTTAAGCGAAAACTGCGCGAACAAGGCGAACAGAGTAATTTGCGCCCTGCGCAAGTCTCTGTTGTGCTTCGTCTCCACAAAGACGGGCCCGCGACAGTGTCGAGCCTGGCTCGCATCGAGGGAATGCGTCCTCAGTCGATGAGCGCCATTATCACGTCGTTGTTGGAAGCCGGATTGGTGAGTGGCTCTCCAGACCCGAACGATAGACGGCAGACGTTGATGGCACTCACGTGGAAATGTCAGAAGTTGCTCAGCGACGGTCGCGCCGCAACGCAAGATTGGCTTACTACCATCATCCAGCAGAAACTTTCCTCTGAGGAACAGCAAATGCTTGCTTCCACAGTCGAGTTGCTCGCACGCCTCATTGAAGACTGAGGCATTCTTACCAGCGTCTTTCCTCATTACGAGAAAACGGGCTCAACCAACAGTAGTCTTAACCTGCTAGTGACGAGGAGTGCATAACCATGACATGGCTTTTCCTGGTGTCATACTTCTTTGGAGGCTTTTTTCTGGTCAACGCCATTCCACATTTTGTCAGCGGTATGTTGGGACAGCCTTTTCAAACTCCCTTCGCAAAACCGCCTGGTAAAGGGCTCTCTTCGTCAACCATCAATGTTCTCTGGGGCTTCTTCAATGCAGTCATTGGCTACCTCCTCATCGTGCGCATTGGCAACTTTGACTTGAGGTCGATCAGTGACGTTCTTGCTCTTGGGGGTAGCACACTGCTGAGGGGTCTCCTTGCGGCACGACGGTACGGGCAGTTTCACGGGGGAAATTCCCCAGAACGCCCGTGAAGCATGCAGCATCCGACGCTTTTTTGATGGCTCAGCGGCTTCAATACCACATACCAGGGGCAACGCAATAGTTTAATTCAGGCGTTGGGCCGCCTGAAAGGAGATCTGCAATCTCCTGAGTTGCCCATGCTGCGTGGGCATACTGCTTGCTCCTCACCTTTCCTGGTAACGCTGAACCATGATAGCCCGAGGTCTGGATGCTAGCATTTGCTCAGCGCATATTGAACCCTTCATTTTTCGTGCGCTTGGGACCACGATATGTCGCGAGATTGTGAACGCAATACTCAACCAATAGCATCGAGCACGGCAACGCACTCGATGTGATGGGTCTGCGGAAACATATCAAGCGGCTGAATACTGTGTATGAGATAGACATCCTTGAGGGCGGCGAGATCGCGCGCCAACGTCACGGGATCGCACGAGACGTAGACGATGCGCCGGACCGGGTGGGCGCGAAGCGCAGCGATGATGCCAGAGGCGCAACCCATGCGCGGGGGATCGAGGACGACGGCGTCGATCGGCTCGGCGATCGCGGGCAACAAGTCTTCGCACTTCCCCTGACGCACCTCGACCTGATCCAGACCCAGCGCATGCAAGTTCTCGCGAGCGTCGCGCACGGCACTGTTGCTCTCTTCAAGAGCAATCACACGACCGGCACGTTGCGCGAGCAGCGCGGCAAAAGTGCCAACGCCACAATAAGCGTCGATTACCAAAATGTCGGGCCCTCCGGGTATGTTGGCCAACACCAAATCCGCCATCACCTCGGCCTGGGTTGTGTTGGTCTGGAAAAATGAACTGGGGCGCATGGCGAAGATCTGACCATGCAATGCTTCGCGCAGTCCATCATCGCGCGGCACAATGCCCTGAGCAGCCAGTGCGGCCAATGCCTCACCGGCTAGCGTGGGTTGCAACAGCAGTTCGCCGGTATGGTGGCCGGCGCGCGCCAGCAGTTGCGGACGTTGATTCGGATATCGTGCCAGGATGGCCAGGGCGGCATTGATGCGCGGATGAGCAATCGGGCAGTGCGTCAGCGGAATGACGCGGTGAGTTCCCAGGGCCGTCAGGCCGGGGCGACCTTCGCGGTCCACCGCAAAGCGCATCTGGTTGCGGAATTGCCAGGGGTCCGCCATGCCCAACGTCGCCGCGACCGGAGCGTTCGCTAGTTGCTCATTGTCGAGGGCGGCGCGGACGCGGTCGCGCTTCCAGGCCAGTTGCGCGGTGTAGGTGAGGTGTTGCAGACGGCAGCCGCCGCAATCGCCAAAGACCGGGCATGGTGGATCCACGCGGTCGGGTGCGGGCGTCACGACATGAACGAGGCGGACGATCGGGGCGCGGGGATGGCGAAGCTGTTTTGTCCGCCAGATTGCGGTCCATTGCAAGTCGACTTCGACGATCTCACCCGGTATGCCACCCAGGACATCGACTGGCGCGCCTACTCCGAGCCGCCCGGCCTCGGCTTCCAGGTAGCCACGTGCCAGCCCGTCGGGAGTCCAATGCATCAGACGCAGGGTGGCTCTTGCGGTGATTGGGGGTTCCAGCGGTATCCGCGCTGGCGGTGGTGTCTCATCCATCGCGCGGTATTGTATCACATCATGGCGCGGTGGTGCCTCATTCCGCGGTGAGTTCGTCGTGGCGTGCCTGTCCCGCATCGAGTAGATCGATGATATGTTGCATGCGACGGATCACAAACGTGGCATTGGCGCGATACCGATCATAAGCTTCAGGGACGGTCTGGTCAAACCAGGCTTGCAGATCCGCATCGCTGATGTCATACCACTTCAGATCAGCCGTCAGGCGCAGATGGACGCGCATCGCAGGTTCATGGATTTTGCGCGCGGCCTTCGCCGCTGACGCGGCAGGTGAAGCGGCATCCGGAATCGTCGCGCCTGTCGGATCGACAGACGCTGTATCAGACTCCTCGTCAACGGTCTCAGGGTGCAACGCATCACGCAATTTGGCAATCTCAGCGGCGCGAAAAAACATCATCGCCCCTTGACGCGTGACGACCTTGAGGCGTCCATCGCGGACCAACTGTTCGAACGTGAGACGATCGACACCCAGTTGACGTTGAGCGTCGACATCATCGATGAAGCGAAAATTCGTGCTCATACGTTTGCATCCTCTCCACTGGAGATATGAGTATAAAAGAGCAACAGTGTGCTGCCATACCGACGCTCATCGCTCAGTCGTAGGTGACGCGGAATCAGCGTGGCGAAATCAATACGCTCTTTTGGATGGATCTGCATGATGACCAGGCCACCCGGCTCAGTCAGGGGTGCGGCGTCCAATTGCTTGAAGGCGCGGAGCGCCAGTTGCTGGTACTGCGGTGGCGCGGCATAGATGATATCAAAGACGCGCCGTGTCCGTGCGGCAGTTTCTAAGAAGAGAAATGCGTCGCCACGATGGACATCTGCTTGATCAGTGAAATCGGTCAGGCGTAGATTCTCCTGGAGGACCGCCACGACGGCCTGGCTCAATTCGACAAAGACCGCATAACGCGCGCCACGGCTGAGCGCCTCTATACCGACGCCTCCGACACCACCAAAGAGATCGAGGATCTCCGCGTCTTCGACGCGCTCACCCAGTGTATCGAAGAGAGCCGTCTTGACCCGATCCATAATCGGGCGTGTCCCCGTTGTGGGTGGTTCTTTCAATTGGCGGCCTTTGGCCGTGCCAGCGACAACACGCATGGTTTCAATGTTCTCCCGCCTGAGTATTTTCCTGAGCGAGCTGAATCATCAGTACCGCCTGGCTGTCGAAATCATCATCGGCCACCGCCCATTCGACCAGGGCACGGGTACGCGCGGCGTTGAGTCGTTCGCCCGGCAACGGATTCCAAACCGCGACGATCAGGTCCTGGGCGCGGTTATTGCCGAGCGGCTCAATGACGGTATGCATCATTTTCTGGCGCATCTCGGGGGTAGCCGGTGGTCCACCACCGCGCAATCCGCGCAGTTCGCGCAGTTTCTCCAGCGCCGCTGTGCGATGGCGCAGGGCAGTGTTCGCCGCCCCCGTCGCCGCGGGAACTGCTTCGTAGGCCTCACCCTCATCATCGGCGAGCGAGAAATCCGGTTCGTCGGCGCCGTCGAGATCATCCAGGCTGGCTATCGCCACAGGCGCAGGCTCTTCATAGAGATCGCTCTCCTCGTCATCGCGCGCGGGCTGGTCGTCGCTAGCCTCTTCAGCGAAACCGCGCGGCGCGGAGAGTGCCCGAAGCTGTTCCAGGGCCGTCGCGCCATCGATGCCCGTCAGCTAAGTGCGGCCCAGCAGCCGTGGTATCGCGTCTGGTTCGAAGCCAAGTTCGCGTGCGGCTTTCAGGAACGCGCCCATCGTCATCTTCGTTGTCGCGCCTCTGGAAGCGGCCGCGCTGGCTACAGTTGGCGCATGAGCTGGGGGCGGGGTGACGCCTGCTGGTTCCGGCGTTACGGCAGAGCCAGTAGTTGGGGTTGCGGAGGATGTCGTGATGTCGGACGCGGGATCAGTAAGTGCGGCGGCGCCAGTGTCAGTGGAAGGGGGTGCCATCTGCGCGCTTGCATCGGTGGCTGGCGCGGCGAGCGCCGCCTGGGCGGCGACTGATGCGACACTGATCTGCCCATTCACGGGCCCCTGCAGGATCGCGATCTGCTGATTGAGCTGAGCGGCAATGCCGCGCATGCCCACATCAACCTGGCGCAACGCTTCGGCGAGTTCTTCTTCGCTCGTCCCGGCAGGCATCGCCAGTTGAATCTCCAGCGTCCTTGTCTGATCATTGAGCCGCAACTCAGCGGTCTGGCGCAGGTGAATCTC